>CAXTJJ010000033.1:0-13464 GCA_964244155.1 uncultured Spirosoma sp. | reverse complement strand
GTACCAATATCCCGCACGAAGACCGTTGGCCCCGAACCTACCCTGATAGGGATATTCAGAAAGTCTTCGGGCCGCTTTACCAGGGAGTTCACCGGGGTCATGAGTGCCCTATCACCGATGCGGATATTCCCGGCGGGCGACGGCTGGTTGTTGGTAATAATCGACTTAATAACCTCTTCGGGTGTGAGCTGATAACTGCGCACCAGTTGTGGATTCACCTTAATGATCACCGTCCGCTGATTCCCGCCGAAGGGTGGGGGACTCGACACTCCAGGAATTCGGGAGAACATGGGCCGCACCCGCGACGAAGCATAGTCCTGAATTTCGTTCAGTGAGCGGCTCTGGCTTTCAAAAACCAACTGCCCAACCGGCACCGAACTGGCATCGAAGCGAACCACCTGGGGTGGCACGGTGCCCTCGGGCATGTAGGCTTTTGCCCGCGACACGTTGTTGGCCACTTCGGCCGCTGCCTGCGCCATGTCGGTGCCGGGGTAGAACGAAAGTTTGATGAGCGACAGCCCCTGTATGGTTTTCACATCGATGTCGCGGATACCCGACACATACAGGAAGTGATCCTGATAGCGGGTGGCGATGAAGCCGTCCATCTGGTCAGGGGCCATCCCGCCATAAGGCTGTACGACGTAAATAGTGGGCAGATCGAGGTTCGGGAAGATATCCACCGGAATGGTGAACAGCGACATTACCGAAAAAAAGAGGAGACCCATAACCGCCACCACCACCGAAATGGGTTTACGCAGCGCAGAACGAATGATGTTGTACATAGTTATTTTACCTGATTCATAAATAGCGACAAATCCCCTTCGGCGGCTGCTTTCAGGAGCAGGAACCGCCATACATTGCTGACCGATACATAGCCATCCACTTCGGCGCGGTTGAGCGTCAAAACACTTTGTAGTAAGGTTGGCAAATCGGTCAGGCCGCTTTCATAGCGCGATTTTGCCTGATTGTAGGCTTGTCGGGCGGCTTGTAGCTGGATAGGGGCCTGCCGGGCCTGTTCCAGTGCGACCTGATACTGGGTTTCGGCTTCTTGATATTGCCGGGAAATCTGTAGCCGCTGCGTATTGAACAATTGCCGCGACCGTTCGACCAGAAATTGGTCGGCGTGGTAATCCCGATTGGTACGGATTAGGTTGGTCAGGTTCCAGCGAGCCACAATACCGACCAGGTAATTGGACACCTGGTAGCCAAGGCCATTGATCTGATTCGCCTGAAAAATATCGCCCTGATTAGAGAAACCCGACCCGCGGGCGTTACCCACACCCACCAGCGATATGGTTGGCATCCCCGACCGCTGGGTGGCTAAACTCCGGGCCGCCGACAGGTTTATCTGCGATTGAAACAGCCGCAGCGTTGGGTTTTTAGGAGAAATCGAGTCGGAAAGAAAATTGCCATTGGGTAGCGCGGTATAAAAACGCATACTGTCCACCTGCATATTGGTCTGAAGTTGCCCCGCCAACTCGGAAAGACGCAGTCGCTGAACTTGTTCCTGTTGCTGGCTACCCAAGAGGAGCAACCGCGCCCGAACCGCTTCGGCCGTGGCCAGCGAACTATCGACACCCGCCCGCATGCCCGAACGAACACCCGCGTCGACAACCCGCTTGAATGTCTGTGCCCGTTCCAGGTTACTGCGTTGAATCTGAACCAGCTTCTGGTTGATCAGCAAAAGCAGGTAAGCGTCGATGGTGCGCACCTGATGCTGAAAAATTTCATTTTCGTAGTCAACCTGACTTCGTTGAAGATCGGCTTTCGCAACGCCCACATTGGCTTTGATGCGCCCGAACGTAATGGCCCGCCACTCGATAGACGCGCTCGTAAAACTACCGAAACTCGCTTGTGAGACATTGGTCGCCCGAACCCCGCCTGAGGTCGAAATATTGGTACCTTCGTTTGGAAAAAAGGAGCCATTCAGGCTGTTGCTGGTGGCGTAGGTATATTGATCCTGAACAATCAGTATAGGCAGAAGCTCGGTCTGGCTGGCCTGCACGCGCCGTTCGGCACTACTGACTTCGGCCTGCTTAGCTTTCAGGAACGGGTACTGCCGCACGCTCTGCTCGACAACCTGATTCAGGTTCGATACCTGCGCTTTTGCCTGAAACGTGAGCAGCCCCATTGTCAGCACGAGTAGACTACCTGCCTTTCGTCCGTGACCGAAATCGGTTGGGTGTTTGTGCGGGGCATAACGAAAACATAAGTTTACCAAACGTGAGTTTTTCATTGACAACAACCTGACCCCGGTTGAGCTTACAAACGGTCAGGTGTCTGCAAAACACGGTCTCAATGTTGGAAACATTTGGGAAAATGGGGGATATATCGAAAGATTCTGTGGCTTATTCGGTAATGACTAGGAAGTATAAAGCCCGTTCAGCATAACCTAGTCGCGTTAGCGACAAAATGTTTGTAGCAATGAGAATAAACTAGTGCAGCTTTTGTTCGTGCCGTTAGGTATGGGACAAACTAAGGTCATTTCTTCAATAACTGGTCTAATTTCGTGTCTAATTCCTGAACCGACATATCCCGCCCAATCATGATTTTATTGGTGTCCAGCAGAACATTGTCCGGCATCTGATGAACGACATAGTCTTTGGTTATAATTGGCTCATTCATAAAGTCCTGTATTTGAATCCAGGGCAGTGGGTATTTTATCAAGGCATCCTGTCCGTATTCTTTTTCGAATTCAACAGCTACAGTAATTATCTCCAATCCCAGCGGATGATACTTTTTGTATAATTTCCTTAAATCGAAATGACGTTTCCGGCAGGTAATCAGATGGCGCTCGAAGAAGTCGACAAGAATGAAACGGCTGGTCAATTCTGATAACTGAGTAGATTTATCGTTTGCCGCTGGTAAGCTGAAATTGGGGGCTTTGTTGCCTAATTGTTTACGAGCTAATTGTGTTTTAATCTTCTGATAGGAGGAGTAGCTGACAAAGGAAGAAAGGCGGTCAAATAACTCAAGTGTTTGTTTATACGGGAAGTAATTTGAAGCAAAAAGGTACCAGCTAGATGCCAGCTGAGGATTCTCCAGAATTAGTTTCGCTACTGAATTTTTATTAAGTGTCCGTAACGAATCCAAGGTATATTCTAAGGTAAAAACTTTAAGGGAATCGCCGGAACTTAACGCGTCGAGCAGAGCCGACTGATTATCTGGCTCAAGCTCAATGTCTTGCCTCAAACGGCTAAGTTGTTCGGGCCAGAGTTCACTGCTTGTAGAGCCTGTAATAACGGGTTGTCTAAATGCTCCCGGCTCAATACCAATATGAATGTTCGGCGAGTCGATGAAAAACTGTATATCATCTTCATTTCCTTCAATCCAAAGATAAGCTGGACTGGGCTCGATTAATTTGATCGTGAACTCTGCACTTCTGTTCAGAATGGTAATGGTGTCAATAATAAATGGTCCCTGTAGTGGCTTCGCTACGACCATCGCTTGCTTACCCTCCCAAGCCTTTGGTAAAAAGGCATTTATTTTACTAATAAACTGAGCTTGCAAACAGCCCGGTACTGCCAAGAGAAGTAGTACAAATAGGGAAACTAAGTTCCTGTATCTTGTTTCGCTTTGTAAAATGATCTTCATATCAGTCATTTGTAACGTACGGTAAATTCCGGATATCACGTAGTAACTATGTGAAAACGTATTATTACCTTGTTTTAATCTGCTCATTACCGCTTACATCATCAATAAAAAAACTTCAATTTTCTCTTGACTCTCCCCTTACGTCATAGCCTACCTTTGGTTTGTCAATTAGAAAGGTGGCGTTTATGAAGCACTATTCGGTGAATAAACTGGCGAAACTGGCGGGTGTTAGTGTGCGCACACTGCACCATTATGATCGCATGGGTTTGTTGAAGCCATCCATCCGTACTGAGGCTAAGTACCGGTTGTATGGCGAGAACGAGTTGATCCGACTGCAACAGATTCTCTTCTACAAAGAACTGGATTTCTCGCTCAGTGAGATACTCGCTATTCTTAATGACCCGGACTTTAACCTGTTGAAGGCGCTGGAGAGTCATAAACTAGCACTAAAGGCCAGGCAGGAAAGACTTACGACGCTACTCGTTACGATTGACAAAACGATGTCAACTTTAAATGGAGAACGAATCATGTTAACCAAGGAAGAATTATACGAAGGTTTCCCTAAAGGGGAGGCTTATCGACAGGAAGCGATTGCCAAATACGGGGCTGACGTTGTTGAAGAGTCAGAGACCAAATTGCGGAAGATGGGTAAGCCCGACTTTACCAAACTAAAAGCCGACCAGCAGGGAATTGCACAGACACTAATAAAAATGGTGAATCTGGACCCAACAAGCGACGCGGTGCAACAACAGATTGCCCTGCATTACGCCAACATTCGGGGGTTTTGGGGCGAATCGGTTTGTGCCGGCAAGAATATGGCTGAGGCTTACAAAGGACTAGCTCAGTTATATGTCGATGACCCTCGGTATACGAGCCAAAACGGGCAGGGAAGTCCTGAGTATGCGGCTTTTTTGAGAAACGCAATGGTTTATTTTGCGGATACATTAGGGTAAGGTGTTATGTAGAGACGCAATCCCTTGCGTCTCCTGTGCGTCAGCAATTAGTATCCATGTAAAAAACCATCCGGGGTACGAGACGCAAGGGATTGCGTCTCTACATATGTGACGACCTAAATCTTTCCAACATTCACCACTACTTTAGCGTCGTAGTAATATACGTAACGTTATGAAAGTACTGGTTGTCGAGGATGAACAGGGGCTGGCCGAGAGCATCACCGAATACATGGTGAAAGATGGCTATATATGCGAAACGGCAGTTACCTACCGGGAAGCTGAAGAAAAAATCCATCTATACACCTACGATTGCGTGATCGTTGATCTGACCTTGCCCGATGGAAATGGGTTCCAGATTATCGAAGCGCTTAAAAAACTCATCGCCACTACCGGCGTTATTATTATATCGGCCCGTAATGCGCTGGAAGATAAGTTGAAAGGCCTGGAGATTGGCTCTGACGACTACCTGACCAAACCCTTTCACCTGTCGGAATTGAACGCCCGTGTGAAGTCATTGATGCGTCGGCGGCAGTTTGGTGGTCATACCGAAATTCGGTTTCAGGAAATCGTTGTGGTGCCTCACACCCGTAAAGTTTTTGTGAATAGCCAACCGACTACGCTATCGCGGAAAGAGTATGACTTGCTGCTCTACTTCCTGTCGAATGTAGATGTGTCCCTAACTAAAGCCTCTATTGCCGAACACCTCTGGGGCGACAACATCGACTCGGCCGATTCGTTCGATATGGTATACTCACATATTAAAAACCTGCGTCGGAAATTACTGGAAAAAGGCGCTGCCGATTATGTGCAATCCATTTACGGCATTGGTTATAAATTCAGTCAGTTTTGAAACTACTTACCAAAACCAATCGAATCTATTTAGCCTTTTCGCTGGTGATTTACCTGCTGACGGCAGTAGCCTTTTATCAGATTATCAGGCTGGTAATTTACGACGAAGTGGAAAACCGGCTGCGGGTCGAAAAGCGTGATTTTGAGACCTACGTTCGCACGCACAACGCCTGGTCGAACATCCCGTATTTTGTTGAGAACAAGATTGAGATTACGCCCGTAAAAAACACTGTGGCCCGCCGGGAAGAGTTCACCGATACACTCATTCTGAACCGTTACGACAGGGAGCTTATTCCGTTTCGGCAGCTGACGTTTTATCAACCCATTCAGGGAGTTATTCACCGCGTCGAGATTCGGAAATCGCTCATTCAGACTTATCGACTTATTGAAGTGATGACCTTTGCCATGATGCTCTTTCTGGGGCTATTGTTGGCAGGTACGTTCTGGTTTCAGGGAAAGTTGTCGGGGCGGCTCTGGCATCCGTTCTACGAAACCCTGTCGCGAATTAAGGGGTTCGATTTGACTAGTGGTACATCATTGGTGTTAAACAAACCGGAGATAACTGAATTTCGCGAATTGAATGACGTGCTGCAGAAAATGGCCGACAAGATGCAGCAGGATTATCGAAGTCTCAAGGAGTTTACCGAAAATGCCTCCCACGAGATGCAAACGCCTTTAGCACTTATCAACGCCAAAGTGGAGCAACTCATTCAAACCGAACAACTAACCGAAACACAGACGCACTGGATCGAGAGCATTTACCAGGCGTCACGACGTATATCGCGCCTGAATCAGGGGCTATTGTTGCTGGCAAAAATCGAGAATAAACAATTTAATGACAGCCAGCCGATTGATTTATCAAGTTTATTGAGCGAAAAACTGACGGATATGGAAGAGGTCCTGTCATTTAAAAAGCTATCGGTAAACATACAGACGATAGCACCTTTCGATGTGGTTCTTCCGCAGGCGCTAGCCGACATTCTGGTGACGAATCTGATAAGTAATGCAATCAAACACAATCAGCCGACGGGCCAGATAGAACTGGTTTCAATGGCCGATCAACTCTATCTGAGCAACACGGGCGGATTGCTCAAGTCGTCGCCTGAGCGGCTCTTCGAGCGGTTTAAAAAAGAAAGTGCAAGTCCCGATTCGGTTGGTCTGGGCTTATCGATTATTCGACAGATAGGAGACAGTTATGGCCTGACAATTTCGTATCAGGAGACCGACGGTATTCACCGGTTTTGTCTCACCCGAGCTGCGGGATAAGCCCTATCAGAAAGACATATGCCGTATCTTGAAGATACGGCATATGTCTTTCTGATAGGGCTTATCCCGCAGCTCGGCCAATTAGTCGGGTTGCGATGGCAGTTTCTCCGATTTGTTCCGGCGTTTCAGGCGATACGTCAGGCCCACAACCAGGTTGTTTTTGCCAGTTGCTAACTGGGGCGTAAATACTCCCTGATCGAACGTAGCCGAATTATAATTCGTCTGGTTTACCCAGCCAAGTTGCAGAATCCACTGCTGATCAAATTGGTAACCAACACCCGCATAAATCCGGTTACGCTCAAAGGTTGGCCCAACTGGATTTAAGAAAATCTCATCGTATATTGACAGAAATGTAGTTTTGGCCGTAATCGTGTGGTTATTAATTGGTATGAACATATTGAGTCGGTAACGAAGCCGACTACGATAGGGCGTTGTGCCATCCCGGAAATTAAACCACCGTTGCTCCACCCGATAGCGATGTTCAAATTTCACACGGGTGAGGTATTGATTGATGATGAGCTGTTCCCACAGTCTTTTTTCGGTGTTAAGGGGGCCATCAGCCAGGGCTTTGTAATCGTAAGTGGCATAGCGCCCACCGGCCACTGTCAGCGTGAAGTTTTTGTCGAGGTCGTAACTGACTCCTGCTTTCAGCTCATCATAAAAAAACTGGCTGAATACGCCATTTGCGCGGCCCTGTACTTCGGCAAAACCACCCCACTTTTTTTCTCCGGCAGGTAATTGAACTGTAGCAATCAACCAGGTACCCCAGGGGGAGGTAGGGGTAAGCGATGTTTGGGCAATACTACGGCTGATGGTGCAAATCAACAGTAGGCTTAATAAGGATAACGTAAATTGAAAACGGATCACAACTAATTTGGTAAATTACGACGCGTAAAATTACCTAGTATTATTCAGCGGTGACGAATGGTTTATCATTCTTAACAATTTGTTAATGTGTGCAGCATTCAGTAATCACATATTTATCTATGCTGATTCAGCATAGATATGTTTCTAAATTTTTCACAGGTAAAAAATCCGCCCCATTTTTTGGAGCAATTGGCAATTAATTTGCCTTTCTAAACCAGGCCCCTCCAGATCGCACTTGGTGTGAGCAATGTTTGAGCCAGTGTATGCGTACTGGCAAAAACGATCAAGAAATTAACAGGAATACGGCGGTTCTAAATCAAGCCATAAGTAGGCGTGTAAATGTGTCAACCCGTAAAAATACTCAGTATTATTAGCAGGCTTACCGGGTATGGAAACTAAACCTGATTGACACCGCGGGTAACGCCTAAATTGAGGTATTACAGGCTTTAAGGAGATGAACTTGCCTTTTACTAAAATCTTCCAGTAAAATACTCGTATACAATGAGTAAGGGTTGATTTATTTATCAAATTTACTCAACTAAGGATGAGTACACGCCTGAAGTAAGGTCATCTTCTCCCAAACGTCTTATTTATGAACACGTCACTTACCCGTCGCATCCTGTTATCGTTAAATCTGTGGGCAGTTGTGGGTATACTCATGGCCGGACCCGCCCCCAAACCAACAGCCGTCCATAAATATACCATTGAGCAATTTATGAAAACGGTCCGCTTTGGCGGGTCTGATATTTCGCCCGATGAGCAAACCGTACTGTTTAGTAGTAATCAGGATGGTGTATTCAATCTGTATGAAATACCATTTGCCGGAACTGGGCAACCTAAACAGTTAACCAGCTCGAAAACAGATGCGATTTTTGCCCTTGGCTATCTGCCCGATGGCCGAATTTTGTACAGCAGCGATCAGGGCGGTAACGAACTCACGCATATTTATATGCGCGAAAAAGATGGTGCCGTAAGCGACCTGACCCCCGCTGAGAAAGCTAAATTTCAGTTTGCCGGCTTGAGTCACGACCGTAAAAGTTTCTTCTTTCAATCAAACCAGCGCAACCGGGCAGCTTTCGATGTGTATGAAATGGACTTAGTCACGCTGAAGCCGAAGCTTATTTTCGAAAACCCCGGTGGTTTCCTGCCCGGCGACGTGTCGCCCGACAGGCGGTATATTGCCCTGGTTAAAACCATAACGACTACCAATGCGGATGTGTATCTCTATGACACAAAAACGAAAGAAAATAAAATCCTGACGAAACACGAAGGTGAGGTAAATAACGCACCAGAAAGCTTCACGCCTGATGGCAAAAAATTGTTGTTTTCGACCGACGATGGCAATGAGTTTGCCTATATCAAAGCCTATGACATTGCTTCGGGCCAAAGTTCCGTGCTCGATAAGGCCAATTGGGATATTTCGGGCGATTACCTGTCATACCGTGGACGTTACCGCGTGTTGTCTGTCAATAACGATGCACGTACCGAACTGAAAATTATTGATACGCGAACCAATCAGCCCATTAAACTGCCCACATTGCCGGGTGGTGATGTAACAGGCGTGAATATTACCGACAGCGAGAACCGAATGACTTTCTATATCAACAGTTCCAACTCGCCCGCAACGCTCTATTCGTATGATTTTAAATCGGGAAAAGTGACGCCCCTGGTGCGCGGACTGAACCCAGAAATCAACCCCGATGATCTGGTGGCTGGTGAGGTCGTTCGTTTCAAATCGTTCGATGGGATGGAGGTGCCTGCGTTACTTTATAAGCCCAAAGACGCCGGTTCAGGAGCCAAACTCCCTGCTATTCTCTCTATACATGGCGGACCCGGTGGCCAAACGCGACTGAACTACTCACCCCTGGTGCAGTATCTGGTAAACAGCGGCTATGTGGTCCTGGCAGTCAATAACCGGGGCAGTTCGGGCTATGGCAAAACGTTTTTTGCCGCTGATGACCGTAAACACGGCGATGCTGATTTGAAAGATTGTGTTGAATCGAAGAAATTCCTGACTGCCACAGGCTACGTTAACCCTAATAAGATTGGCATCATGGGTGGGTCGTATGGTGGATACATGACACTGGCGGGCCTGACCTTTACGCCCGACGAATTTGCGGTGGGGGTTGATATTTTTGGTGTGGCGAACTGGCTCCGTACCCTGAACAGCATGCCCGAGTGGTGGGGTCCCCAACGGGAGGCCCTGTTTAAAGAAATCGGTCATCCCAAAACAGATTCCGTTGCCTTGTATAACAAATCACCCCTGTTTCATACCGAGCGAATCAAAAAGCCACTTTTGGTTATTCAGGGTGCTAATGACCCGCGTGTACTCAAGATCGAGTCCGACGAGATTGTGGCGAATGTGAAGAAAAACGGCGTACCGGTCGAGTATGTCACGTTCCCGAACGAGGGACATGGGTTTGTGAAAAAAGAAAACGAAATCACCGCTTACAAAGCTGTAAGGGAGTTTTTGGATAAATACCTGAAGGGACCAGCGAATTGAGTCAGCAAGTCAGCAAGTAAATAAGTCATTGACGAGTAAGTTATTGTTTAATAACTTACTCGTCAATGACTAAGGAGCTAACTCGCCAACTGCTGTTAAGACCGTTACTGTGGCTGAAGTCGTTTCGGGTTTAGCCGGGCCTGTGGGTAGTTCACCGATGGTGATGGCTGCGCGCGGGTCCAGGGTCCGCTTCACGGTTTGCTTGGCCGAGTCAATCTTGTGATGATCGCGGTCGTAATAATCAAATTGAACTTCAATTTGACTGTACGAATACTTAGGCGAGGTGTTGGTGATCGTGAAGCGGTGCAAATTAACAGATACTTTGCTGGTCTGATCTGCTGGACCGGCTTTCCAGAAAATACGGTCGATCAATAAATCGCGGACGGCGTTTGGCGCATCGGCTGTTTTTTGTTCGCCTGATTGACAGGCAGACAGGGCGAACAGCAACAGTCCAAACACGCCTGTTTTGTATGAAATCGAGTTGTTAGTCATGCTCAATTGACTGAATAATCTGGGCAATCGTGTCACGCTGAGCGGGTGACACTGTTTCTGAAAGCGCAGTCAACTCTGCTTTGATCTGAATCCAGGCTGGAAGACTTAGCACAATCGCATCGGCCTGAAATTCAACTTGATCGCCCTGATCTGTTTGCGTGATGGGTAACGGCTCTAAAACGACGCGGGCAAATTCACTCCGTACACGTTCTTTAATAAACGGAATCGGGTCCAGATTAGCCTCAATTAGCCGTTGCTTACTAAATACTTTTGTTTTTTTCCACCACATGTGTGTGTTATTAATCGAGGGATTTTGTTTCCCTATGTACCCAACTGTTTTTGGGCAGGCAAAGTTAATGAACAGCCTTGGTTACCTGAGCGAACTCACATGCCTATGGAAAAACTTAATACCGAAGTAGGTATAGAGTACCAAAGCACCCGATTCAAGGAGGGCCTCCGTGTGGTTGTGCCTATAAACACCACTTGAATAATCCTGAATCCAATTAATCAACATCGCGCAGTAACCGAAAAAGGCTATAGATGCACCAACAAGAACAATTAATAAAAAGAATGTCTTATTCATAGTTCCTAAATCCGCACAGGGTATCAAAGTTAAGGATGTAAGTGAAACTTATGACCCCTGTGTCGCAAAAGGGTTTAATTTGGGTTAACACTTTTTTGCATTTACTTAGTATACGGCAAAAACAGCTCGATAGATGCATAATAATTGAGCGGTTATCTGAACGCTTTGCAACATTAGTAAATAAATCGTTTAAAGGTGTAACAATATTGAGGGAGCGGTCATCGAATTGATTTAACCAACAACTCGTTGACGGTATACTAACAGACTATACACTATCTGTCCTTACTTTTGCTGGATTTTCCAACTTATCTACTCTATGATTGCCGTTATCCAGCGCGTCTCCCAGGCTTCTGTTTGTATAGAAAATCAAGTGAAAGGCCAGATCGACATCGGACTTTTGATTCTAGTTGGAATAACCCATACCGATACCCGCGACGATGTGGACTGGCTGAGTCGAAAAATTGTTGGTATACGCATCTTTAGCGACCATGAAGGTAAAATGAATCTCGACCTGGCGAGCGTTGGGGGCGATATTCTATTAATCAGTCAGTTTACCCTGCATGCCAGTACAAAAAAAGGGAACCGGCCCAGTTTTATCGAAGCTGCCCGGCCGGATGTTGCCGTGCCTCTTTATGAAGCCATGATTAATCAGTTATCGACCGAATTAGGAAAGCCAATTCAAACCGGCGAATTTGGTGCCGACATGAAGGTTTCCTTACTCAACGACGGGCCGGTAACTATTTTGATCGACTCAAAAAATCGGATTTAGCCATTGGCATTACCAATATGTTACCGTTATCCGTTACTTTTACTAAAACCAGCCCTAACCTGCCGCTTTTACGGTAGGCGAATAGCCGAATGGATTTTTTACCCCCTAATATCACCGCTTATGCCGACGCTCATACCTCACCCGAAAGTGAGTTGCTGAGTAGGCTTAATCGCAATACGCACGCGCACATTATGGCCCCCCGGATGCTGTCCGGGCATGTACAAGGCCGTTTTCTGTCGATGATATCCTGGATGATCCGGCCCCGGCGTGTACTTGAAATTGGTACGTATACGGGCTACTCGGCCCTTTGCCTGGCCGAAGGCCTGGCTGATGACGGGAAGCTGATTACCATCGATCAGAATGAGGAACTGGAAGATTTTGCCCGGTCTTACTGGCAGCAATCACCCCTGAGCAACAAAATTGATTTCCGGCTTGGCATAGCTAAAGACATACTCCCAACCCTTAACGAAGCGTTTGATTTGGTGTTTATTGACGCCGACAAACGTAATCTGTCCATCTATTTCGACCTGATCATTGACAAACTACAACCCGGCGGGTTCATTCTGGCCGACAATGTATTGTGGAGTGGCAAGGTCGTTGAACCAATAAAATCATCAGACCTGGATACACGTGCCGTACATGATTTTAACCAAAAAGTGCATACTGACCCACGTGTAGACAATGTGTTGTTACCTATTCGTGATGGAATTATGATGCTTAGAAAACGAAACTGATTTACTTTACTAATGATGAATAGACTTACTTCCTCCCTTGCCTTTTTCTTTGTTCTGATAAGACTGAGCGTGTCGGCGCAGACGGCATCGGTTCCGGTCGTGCCGGAGCAGGTGACGTTTGCCGATATAATTGTACGACTGAACCCGGATGCCCGACGCATTGTACAGCAGGATGTCAATGCACTTCTGGCCAATCGACAATACTGGACCGCGAAACTTGATCGGGTAGTGCTATACTTTCCCATGATCGAGTCTATCCTTATTGATGAGGATGTGCCAACCGATTTTAAATACCTCGCCGTTCAGGAAAGCTCGCTCACACCCGATGCCGTGTCGTCATCAACAGCCGTAGGGTATTGGCAGTTTAAACGAGAGACGGCTGTAGACAATGGAATGCGTGTGGATGACGATATTGATGAACGCAAAAGCATCACAGGTTCTACTCACGGGGCGGCTAAGTATCTGAAGCGGAGTAATGGCCAGTTCAATAACTGGGTAGCTTCACTCTACTCTTATTATCTGGGCGCGGGTGGTATTGCCAAACTGATTCCGCCCGATTGGTCTTATGCCCGCGAGGTAGCGCTGGATGGTACTACCGACCGCTATATTCTCCGGTTCTTCGCGCATAAAGTGGCTATTGAAAGTGCCTTGAAATTCCACCAGACCAACAATCGGTTTGCGCTCATCGAATACCCGAACGGGGGCGGTAAAACTATGAAGACCATTGCCGAGGAACTGGGCGTCGATGAATTTGAACTACGCAAATACAATCGCTGGGTGCTGGGCGATGGTGTGCCGACGGATAAAACGTATGTACTGGCTGTGCCGGTAGCGAGCGACCAGATCAATGATGT
>CAXTJJ010000032.1:0-20584 GCA_964244155.1 uncultured Spirosoma sp. | reverse complement strand
AGGAACGGGATAAGAAACCGAAAAATTCCTTTCCTCCCATTCTTCCCATTCCTCCATTTCCCCTCTAGGGAATGTCCAGATACTTGTGGGTCTGCAACGATATTTGCCATTGCGGATGATTTTTTACATAATCAACGATGCGAGGCAGCATTTCATTGGAACGACTCCATTCGGTTTGCAAAAAGAGTTTGCAACCGGGTCGCAAAAAAGGCACAAACGACTCGGCAAAGGCGAAATCGGACTGATTGTAAATGATTACTTTCAGTTCGTCGGCTCTGTCATAGATGGCTGGATTCGGCTTTTTGAATTTCTTGGGTGAAAAACAAATCCAGTCCCACGAACCGGTAACGGCCTGACATACACCAGAGGTCTCAATATTAGTTTGAAAACCAGCCGCTTGTAAGGCTGCAGTCAACTCGGTTAAGTCATGCATCAGGGGTTCACCACCCGTAATGACTGCCATACGGCCGGGGAATTGAAGAGCACCATCAACCAGGGCATCAATACGCTGTTTAGGGTGCGCATCAGCATCCCACGACTCTTTAACGTCGCACCAGTGGCAGCCCACATCGCACCCGCCAAGCCGGATGAAGTAAGCCGCCCGACCCGTATGCCCACCCTCACCCTGAATCGTATAAAACGCTTCCATAACGGGCAGGGTGCTGGGGGATTCAGTATCTATCTTTATAGTTTGTTGTTCCTGTGTCAAAAGCATACTACAAAGATAGGGAGTTCTGTTTAGTGGTGCAGAGTTAGACCTATAAGGTTTTTTTAAACCTTGTAGGTCTTGCAAAACGATCTTCTTACCTTTGCGGCATGATCTCCCAACGGGCCACTCAGTCTCATTTCCGACATCGTCGCCATTACTAAGGCTCCTTAGCCGTCGTGTTGGTCGTACAGCACGTCCTTCCCCGTTTTTCGCTTACTTTTGTTCCCTAATTCAATTCACCTATCCTGATGCCAACTGTATTGGTGTCACGAGTTGTATGACCTACCTCATACATCATACCTCATACATTCAGTAATGTCTTCTGTATTACGCATTGCCCTGCAAAAATCCGGTCGGTTGAGCGAAGATTCGTATCAGCTATTTAAAGAGTGTGGCATCCGTTTCGATTACGGAACCGGTAAACTCAAATCGGTTTCGTCTAACTTCCCGGCCGAGTTCCTATTCCTGCGCGACGATGATATTCCCGGTTACGTTGAAGATGGCGTAGCGGATCTGGGTATCGTTGGCGAGAACGTGGCGGTTGAAACGGGTCGTCCGGTAACGACGGTTCATAAATTAGGATTTTCAAAGTGCCGCCTGTCGATTGCCATTCCACGCGGCACTGAGTGGACAGGGATTCAGGATCTGGATGGAAAAAATATTGCTACATCCTATCCAAACTTGCTTGGGAATTACCTGGCTGGTGAGGGTGTTCGTGCCGAGATTCACGAAATCAGCGGGTCAGTTGAAATCGCCCCAAGCATTGGTCTTGCCGAAGCGGTCTGCGATATCGTTAGTTCGGGAAGTACTCTGTTGAGCAACGGTTTGAAAGAAGTCGAAACGATCTTCCGGTCAGAAGCCATTCTCATTGCCCGTCCTGACCTCGCGGCCGATAAACAGTCGTTGCTCGATAAATTGTTGTTTCGTATCAAGTCCGTTCAGGCGGCAAAAAACAACAAATACATTGTTCTGAACGCGCCGAACCACGCACTCGACCAGATTACCGCCTTGCTTCCCGGCATGAAAAGCCCGACGGTAACGCCCCTGGCTACTGAAGGCTGGAGTTCGGTACACTCGGTGTTGAACGAAAATGAATTCTGGGAAAACATTGAAGCCATTCGGGCCGCCGGTGCCGAAGGGATTCTGGTGATCCCGATTGAGAAAATGATCTACTGAAAAATAGTCGGTAAGTGGCTTCGCCTAAGTCGGTAAGTCAGTAAGTCAGTAAGTGGCTCCGCCTAAGTAACCTCAAAATCATTTACATGGGCTCAATACTTACCGACTTAGGCGAAGCCACTTACTGACTTACCGACTTAGGCGAAGCCACTTATTGACTTACCAACTTAGGCGAAGCCACTTACCGACTTACCAACTTAGGCGCAGCCACTTACTGACTTTTATTCCATGAACATCATCCCTTTTCCCGACCGTTTGGAGTGGCCTGCGTTACTGGCTCGTCCGGTGCAGTCGACACAACAGATTGAAGCCGCCGTGGCCCCGATCCTGGCGCGGGTTCGCAGTGGGGGCGACGCAGCCTTGATTGAGTTGGCGCAGAAATTTGATAAAGTCGATCTGTCGGAAGGCGGATTGGAAGTACCCTTGTCGGAACTCGATACCGCCGAAAGTCAACTGAGCGAGGAGTTGAAGGCCGCCATTGGGCAGGCGTACAAGAACATCCGGCTCTTTCATGAACGGCAAAAACAGCCGATTGAGAAAGTCGAAACCATGCCGGGGGTAATGTGCTGGCGCAAAAGTGTGGGCATCGAAAAAGTGGGTTTATACATCCCCGGTGGCACGGCACCGCTTTTCAGTACGGTACTGATGTTGGGTGTTCCGGCGCAACTGGCAGGTTGCCGCGAAGTGGTCTTATGCACACCCAGCAACCACCCCGCCATTTATTTTGCCGCCAAACTTGTGGGTATTACGAAAGTATTCCGCATCGGTGGGGCTCAGGCCATTGCGGCAATGGCGTACGGAACGGAATCGGTACCCAGGGTCTACAAAATATTTGGACCGGGTAACCAATATGTTACGTCGGCGAAGATGCTGGTGGCCAAAGAGGGGATGGCTATCGACATGCCCGCCGGACCCAGCGAGGTTGCCGTATATGCCGACGATTCGGCGATTCCGGCTTTCGTAGCCGCCGATTTGCTCTCGCAGGCCGAACACGGGGCCGATAGCCAGGTGTTGCTGGTGTCGACCAGCAAGCAACTCGTAACGATGGTCAATCTGGCGTTGCCAACTCAATTGAGTCGACTTCCCCGTCGCGATCTGGCGGCTAAAGCACTGGAAAACAGTAAGGCGATTCTGGTTGAAAATGAAGCCGATGCCATTGATTTGCTCAATGCCTACGCGGCCGAACACCTGATCTTAAGCGTTGACAATGCCGAAGCGGTAGCCGAAAAAATCATCAATGCCGGGTCTATTTTTCTGGGCAACTACACCCCTGAATCGGCGGGCGATTATGCGTCAGGAACGAACCACACTCTGCCAACAAACGGGTTCGCGCGGGCTTATAGTGGCGTATCGCTGGATAGTTTCGTCAAGAAAATCACGATCCAGCACATCACACCCGAAGGTCTCCAGGAGCTTGGCCCCGTTGTGGAAGCTATGGCCGAAGCCGAATCGCTCGATGCGCACAAGCGTGCCGTGAGTGTGCGGCTGGCGAGTCTGGCGGACGTAAATCCGGTTTGATTTTGTTAAATACCCCATCCATGCTCGACCTTTCTACCCTTCGCGCCGATACCCCCGGTGTTCAACACGTCATACATTTCAATAATGCCGGTGCTTCATTGATGCCGCAGTCGGTAATTGACGCCATAACAGATCATATTGCGCTGGAAGCGCAGATTGGTGGGTATGAAGCCGCTGCGCTGCAAAAAGAAGCCATTCAGGGTTTTTACACCGCAACGGCCGATCTATTAAACACCACCGCCGATAATATTGCGGCCACCTCGAATGCTACCGATGCCTACGCCCGGGCGCTGTCGTCGATCCCGTTTCAGCGGGGCGATGTGATTCTGACGACCACCAACGATTACGTTTCCAACCAAATTGCGTTTCTGTCGCTGAAAAAGCGATTCGGGATAGAAGTTGTTCGGGCGGCCGATGATCCGGCAGGTGGTGTTTCAGTAACGGATATGGGGGATAAAATCAAGTCGATTCGTCCACGGCTCGTTGCCGTTACCCATGTGCCAACAAACTCAGGATTGGTTCAACCGGTCGAAGCAATTGGCCAACTTTGCCGCGAGCATGATGTGCTGTATCTGGTGGATGCCTGCCAGTCGGTGGGACAGTTGCCGGTTGATGTTCGTCGGATTCATTGCGATTTTCTGACCGCGACCTGCCGGAAATACCTGCGTGGGCCACGGGGCATGGGTTTTCTCTATGTTTCTGACAAGGTTTTATCCGCCAATATGGCTCCCTTGTTTATCGACCTGCATGGTGCTTCCTGGGAGTCGGCCGATACATTCAAACTGGAGCCAACGGCCAAACGATTTGAAGACTGGGAGTTTCCCTATGCTCTTGTGCTGGGGGCTGCCGAAGCCCATCGTTACGCCCTTGCAGTAGGGCTAGAGGCTATTGCCGAACGGAATACGGCGTTATGTGCCGCGTTACGAACGGAATTGATACAGATTCCTGGCGTGCGCTTACTGGATGAAGGCACCCATCTAGCCAGTATCATCATTCTGTATACTGAGCGAAAACCGGCAGACGAGATAAAAGCATCTTTATCGGCCGAACACATCAATGTGTCCATTAGCCCGCACGGAGCCGCCATTCTGGATTTTGATCGGAAAGGTATGCTGACAGCCGCCATCCGTATTTCGCCCCATTACTTCAATACACCTGAAGAGATGAAGCGACTGGTTGACACACTAAAGCGCATCCTGGCATGAAACATCTCGCCGACCTCTTGCTTCTGGGCGACCCCCGCCTGTATGAAACCTGTGCACCTGTGCTGGAATCGGAGTTGCCGCAGGTGGCAGGCTGGGTAACCGACCTGCACAACGTTATGGAGGAAATCCGGTCGAAATACCAGTTTGGCCGGGGTATTGCGGCTCCGCAACTGGGTATCATGAAACGACTGATTTACCTGAATGTAGACCGGCCGCTGGTAATTATCAACCCTGAATTTATAGCCGTCAGCAACGAAACCGACGAGCTTTGGGATGATTGCATGAGCTTTCCAAACCTGTTGGTACGCGTTCGTCGGCACTGTAACTTGACGATGACGTACCGGGACGAACACTGGCAACCACAAACGTGGGCCGTTACCGATTGGCCAATATCGGAGTTGATTCAGCACGAATTCGACCACCTGAACGGTATTCTTTGCACCATGCGGGCTGTTGATGAACGCGCTTTCAAATGGCGCCCCACACCCTAACCGTACACATAACGTATGCTTACCCAAACCCGACTCCGGTTTGACTTATTATCTGTTTCAGACGCTGAGTTACTGTCGGAAGTTGCGAAACGAGCTTATGCTGACCACTATTTGCACCTCTGGCACGACGGCGGTGCGTGGTATATGGCGCGTTCGTTTGCAATTGATGTGCTCCGCCAGGAGTTGGATGACGCGAATGCCCGTTTTTATCTCATTTACGCAGATAATGAGCCAGTTGGCTTTCTTAAACTGAATATAGACCAGCCATCACCCTGCAAACCTGGCCTAAACGCGCTGGAGTTAGAACGAATTTATTTGCAGAAGGAGGCTACTGGTAGAGGGATTGGCGACCAGGCAATAACGTTTGTCATCGACCAGGCGCGGGCGTTAGCTAAAGAAGTGGTCTGGCTTAAAGCCATGAAAAGCAGCGACAAAGTAGTCGCATTTTACGAAAAAATGGGTTTTGACTTATGCGGCACCAGTCGATTGCCGTACACCATGATGCGGGAAGAACTTCGCCAGATGGTGAGTATGCAACTGATGCTTTAAACGCTGGCCTTTAATAATTGAATTCGCTCTGCGAAACAGGCAGGTCCATCAGGAGGGGTAACTTGACCTGAAACCAGCCTTCATGCTCCTGAATAATGGGTTGTGGTTGATTTAATAGCTGATACTTGATCGTTATATTCGATAGTCCGACGCCATTCGATTCAACCCGAAGGGTTTTCCGTTGCAGGGTATTTTCGACAATCAATAATTTCTCCGCTGTTGTTCGGATACGAATGAGCAGTGGTTTTTGAGCAATCACGACATTGTGTTTGACCGCGTTCTCAACCAGCAACTGCAGGGTTAAAGGGGGTAACAACGACTGGTTATACGTCTCATCAACCTGGATGTCCAGACTCACCGAATGGCCAAATCGGGTCTTCAGCAAATGAAAGTACGAGTTGATGAACCGTAGTTCAACGCTTAGGGTCGTTAACTCATTTTCATTGCTACGGAGCAAATATCGATACACTTTCGATAGCTCGTCGACAAACTCACCCGCCTGAATGGGGTTTTCGTCGATCAACGACGAGAGTGTATTTAACCCGTTAAAGAGAAAATGCGGGTTGATCTGGCTTTGTAGCGCCCGCATCTGCATATCCGTTTTTTCCTGTTGCATCCGCTGCAAAGCCAGGTCCGCTTCGAGGAATTCGCGGTGCCGCTGCTCGCGTTCGCGTTCCAGATCTTTTTCGACAACGGCTTTATTGACGGCCTCCCGCCGGTGCCGATACGAGATGCCCAGAGCGAAGAAAATCAGATCCAGCACAACGCCCGTTTGAACATATAAGTCGGGGTGTTCCCAGAAGGGTAACTGCGGGCCGAACTCAGGAGAGCGGATCAATAAAAAAGTCGTGATAGAGTGGTTAATAAGCAGCGAAGCTGTACCGGCAACAAAGAACCGGGCCACCATATCTTTCGACCGAAAAAAGGAATAAACGATGTAGGCACCTACGCCCAGCAACGCAAACCGAATTGGCTGAAGCAGGATCTGGTGGAGGGGTGTTTCCCAGAAGTCGGTAAAAAGATAGATGTATGTTTTAACGACGCAATAGAAGACCAGCAGCCATTGCACCCTGGCGACCCAGCGCAGCAGCCTTGGACGTTCATGAAGGTTAAGGAAGATTTTTGCTAACTCCAGATAGAGAATATAGCCTGAATAGGAGAGGAGCAGCTTTTCAAAATTGGCGATGTTCCTGGGCAGATAAAAAAAGTTGACCGTGAAATACAGGGCCCAGGTTAACGTGTATAACGAGTAAATACCGTAAATGCGCTCCCGGTACATAAACCACTGGACCGTATTGGTCAGCATCATCGCCAGGACCATACCCAGAAAGAGCGGAGACAGTGCTTCGTAAGTCATTAATCGGATAGAAAGGTTCTCAAGAGGATAAACAAATATATGAAATGTCATTTATACTAATTTGATCTCTCTATTTACTGGAGTATCTATTTATGTGGGCGGTTATTTTTCGGGTTAAGCCGTCCATTATTCTTGTTAAGTGTTGACCGTGAACAGACTACGCCTTAGGTCGACATCCTGCTCTTCTGGCACCGACTAAGACACCCACACTGAATCACTTCACAGGTCTCCAATTGCGGTTCAGGCGGCTCTTTAAGCAGTTCACGCAATCGCGTCTGGTTCATCGGTGGCATGGCGTTGTACGTTTGCATCGTTCCTCAGAAAAAAACCAAAAACAACGTATCAATCATGCAAACAATTACCCGATTCACCACCCTTGCCCTTGCCGTCACGCTATCGGTCGGCCAGGTCATTGCACAACAACCCGTTCGGCGCACAGCCGCCAGGTCCGCAGCTCGCCCAGGCACCACAGCCGCTCGCCCGGCCGTAAGTCAGGCGAGAAAACCAGTCGTTGCCAGTGCGCCAACGGCTACCGCAAAATCTGAAGCCGCAGCACCTGTAGCCAAGCCTGCGCCAGCCCCGGTTGTTGCCCAGCAGACAGAGTCACGTCCGCAGCCAGCAACTCAAGCTGCACCCGCCCGTTACCGGTCAACATCTGTGGCACGCACCAGCGGCAGCAAGCATGTTTACCTAAATGCCGGTGTAGGATTGGCAACGTACTATGGGGGTGGTTTGCCGCTGGGCGTATCCGTCGAAGTCGATGTGAAAAACAACTTCTCGGTAGGAGGCTCTATTGATTATTTCCGGTACAACTACGGCTATTATTCTGGCGGATACACCTTCATTTATGCCGGTGCTCGCGGCTCGTATCACCTGGGCGAGGCCATGAATGTGCAGGATAACCGGTTTGATCCATACATTGGCGCATCGTTAGGGTTCCGTCATGCGGGCTATCATGACTCGTATGGGTACAGTTACAGCGACTATGGTAATGGCTATAATAGCGGCATCTGGATAGGGATCCATGCCGGTGCCCGCTATCTCTTTAGCCCCAAAGTTGGTGCGTTTGCCGAAGTTGGCTATGGCGTATCGGCACTAAAGCTGGGCCTGACCACAAAATTTTAATTCACTCCATTATCGCATAAACAACACAACAAATACAATGAAAACGACACGAACCATCCGCACCATTTTCCGTACCGAGCGCTCCAGATTGCTGGGTATGGAAACAGTAGTTACCCGCCCTGTACGGCGGACGTCTACCTTCTCGACGGGCCGATAAAGCCTGACCGTCTTTAAACGCTAAAAGCTCAGTCCTTGCTGAGCTTTTTTGCGTTATAGCCAATCCGGAAACGAACAGCGTTTGTTGACAAACAGGGCCTTACTCGATTCTTTTGCCTATTTCTTTGCTGTCTTGACCACACTGTTAATCCAGGCAAAGACATCATCCAGGTTATAATCACCACTATGTGGCCGATTCCAGGGCAGGGCGAAGTTCACATCGCATCCGTTGTTGACCAGTTTTGTGTACAGATTGATGGGAATCTGAAAGCCCGTATCGCGGTCAGCGGCCCCGTGGCGAATAAACCAGTGCCGGGTTGTAGTCGCTTTTGCATCGCCGATGAAGTTCATGGGATTCAGCATGTATACGCGATCTTTCAGGGCATTATTCACCGTCGCCGTTGTATTTCTGGTCGCTTTGCGCAGACTGAAGTCGGTGTAATTGGCTGGCTTGCCGGTCGCATCCCCAAATAATTGGTTCTCAGGTGTCGCATCGGGGCCCAGAACGCCCATCTTGTCGAAAGCTGGTGGGGCTTTTAGCGGGGTTTTTCCGACGAGGTAGTTGAGGTACGTATTCAAATCTATGTCCAGGACAAATTCGCCCGGCGACCCGCGAAAGCCTGTATTCATTTTGACACCTGTGTTTGCCGACATATCGGCACCTTCATCCCTGGCTTTCTGCGCTGATTTTAGCAGAAATGACTTGAGGTAATTACGGTAGTTATCAGCCGTTAAGGGTGTTCCATCAGGCATCTTGAGGCCGAGACTGTTCTGATAGGCCGGGAACTGAGCGGCCAGCTCATTAGATACCGACGTCTGGTCTGACGATAAAGCACGTGCTCCGGTATTCGTTCCGCTATATAACCACTCATAAGCCAGGTCGGCATGTTCCAGATCAATGATCGGGCAGTAAGCGACCGTCGCGAATACATCGTCGCGAGCCCTGGCTGCACCAAGTGCCTGTAAATACGGCTCGTAAACGGGGTGGTTGCCTGTAGCTCCCAGCAGCGACGACATAGCACCGCCCGCGCTCGTGCCATCGGTGATAATTTTTTCGGCGTCGCCCGGCATGATTTTGTCGTTATAGCGCAGGTATCGGACAGCAGCTTTCAGATCGATGATACCTGCCGGAGCTTTGCCCGTACTGACCGTGCTCCCATCGGGTCTGGTAACTTTCGCGTTCCAGCCCCGCGCACCAGGAATAACCACCACATACCCTTCCTGCAAGGCCCGGCCCGTTGCATCCGTGTTGGAAGGAGCCTGCGCTTTGGACGAAAAATACCCACCCACATAGGTCCGAAGAAAGATCGGCGTTTTGGCCGTAGCTGACTGGGGAACATAGACGTTCAGGTATTGATAAGCCGAATCGGCTACGTTGGCTACGTAGTAGATCGTTTCGTAAGCACGGTATTTAACCGTTTTGCCATCCAGAAAGGTGAGGGTATTCGCGGTCGATTTCCGGTTTGGATCAAACTTTAAGGGATCGTCGGCTTTAGTGTCAGCCAACGACGCCGATATATAACCTGCCATCAAAATGGTCAAGGCGGTTACCACTAATTTCTTCATAAAATAACTGCACGTACGCTTTAAAATCGACCATGAATTGACCCTAAACAAGCCCCTGAAGGGGTTTGGATTAGGTAACAAAGATACCCATATACACTGGTCTCATACCGGAACACTTCTATATTTGATGGACACGAATCGAACATGAAAAAAGCAAAGTAGTGTAATTGTGAAACAAATCGGCGCGTATTTCGTACTAAAATAAGGCTCACAAGAGTAGGCAGTGGGTATATGAAGTTGTAGTAAGGAGGGTAAGTTGGAAACAAAATAAACGTTCAGTCTGTGCAGCGAATCACCCAATATGACGGTCTCTACGGAGAAGCCAATGCTGAAACCGCATCGGCAGACCGGTCGAACTGGAGACCAGACCCGGATTATCTGTTTTCCGAACTGCTGGAAACGCGTAGCCAGACCTTCGACTGGGTCATAAAACCACACATTCATGCCCGTCTGTTCCAGGTATTTTTTGTGGAAACGGGGCAGTTTGACTTTCAGGAGTCTACTCGTACCCGTCAGCTGGCGGGGCCATGCCTATTGTTGATACCGCCCACGGCGTTACACGGTTTTGTCTATCATTCCGATGTGCGGGGCCGTATTCTGACCCTGTCTGACGCGCTGGTCAATTCCCTGTTTGCCTCTGCTTCTCCGCTCACTGCGATGCTGGGTGCCCTGCAATGCATTACAACCTTTGAGGACCCTTATTCACCCGGAAGAATTGACGAACTGATCGAGGCCATTGATAACGAACTATTCGATAACCTGCCCGAAAAACGATTGATGCTGCACGTTGGTCTGCAACAGTTGTTTCTGGTATTTTATCGTCTTTGGCAAACTAAGGACGAAACCAGTGCCGGCATAAACAGCCTGCCGCTCCAACATTTTCGGAAATTTCAACAGCGGGTCAGGCAGGTAGGAACCAGCCACACGATTACCCAATTGGCCGACGATCTGGCTATCACTCCCGTCCATCTGAACCGCATCTGCCAGTCCGTTGCCGGGAAGTCAGCCAGCCAACTGGTGCAGGAACATATTCTGGACGAAGCCCGTAAGTATCTAACGTATACAACTTACTCCGTTTCGGAGATCGCTTATCTGTTGCACTTCGAATACCCAAACTACTTCGCCAGGTTTTTCAGGAAGCATCTGGGCCTGTCGCCAACCGAATTCCGGGAGGGGAAAACCAAAGTGTAAAAAGGATTACTATAGCGAAAAAATGTAAGACAAGATTTTTTGACAGAATTACAGCCGGTTTTGAATAAGTCTATAAAGCGAATTCTAACCAGATAAAATGACCTACCCAGTACACTGAAATGGAAATTCAACAACTATCAGAGAATAATCTCGATGATCTAATTGACCTTGTTCTGGAGCTTTGGCCTGACTGTACATTAGATGAAGAGTATGAAAGTTATAGGCAGATATTGAGTTCAGGTAATGAGACTTGCTACCTCATTGAAGAACAAGGGATTTATATTGCATTTATCCATTTAACGCTTCGGACAGACTATGTTGAAGGGGCAACCGATTTTCCAGTTGCGTACATCGAAGCTTTATATGTAAAGCCGGATTATCAAAAGCTTGGCGTTGGTAAAAAGCTGGTGAGCGCCGGAGAAAGCTGGAGCAGACAAAAAGGGTGCAGGCAACTTGCCTCGGATACCGAATTGACAAATTTATCGGCCATTGACTTTCATAAGAGTATCGGATTTGATGAAGTAAATCGTATCGTTTGCTTCGTCAAAGAGCTATGACAGTGAGAATTATTAACGTTGACAACGGCAGCTCGATCAATAGTAGCAGGTCATAGACTTATTGATAATCAGGAATAAATCTATTGGTAGGGAATAGTAAAAACGCGCCATTGTGTCCCTTTTACAGTAAGCTCATAATCAAGATATTCCTTACCTTCTAACAACTAGTCGAAGATGAAACCGTCAAGACGTAATTTCTTACAATCACTCGGCGTTGGCGTAGCCAGTTTGAGTGTCTCCCAACAAGCCACCGCTGTAGGGTTGAAACCGCCCAAAACGGCAAAGCCAGCGGGAGACGACCAGATTCTATTAGTGGGCGATAAGATCGCTGTTGCCAATACAGAATATGGAAAGGTCAGAGGGTTTATTCTTCGGGGCATTAACCAATTTTTAGGTATACCCTACGGGGCCGATACCTCGGGGAAAAACCGGTTCATGCCTCCGCAAAAACCAGCCGCCTGGACTGATATTCGTCCGGCCCTTTGGTGGGGTAACTCCGCTCCACAGATCATGGAGAAACGGTACGCTAACCCCTATGCCTCATTTGTCGACCACTGGAATTATGACGACGTATCGGAAGACTGTCTGAAACTCAATGTATGGACACCAGCCCCGGATACCCAGAAACGGCCCGTAATCGTCTGGTTACACGGGGGCGGATTCGTGAATGGGAACGCTATAGAGCAGGATGGCTATCATGGCGAGAATATTTCCCGGCTGGGTAATGTTGTATTCTGTTCGATTAACCATCGGCTTGGGGCATTGGGCTACAGCGATCTGAAAGCGGCTGGCGGTCGGGACGCCGAACCGCTTGCCGCATCGGGGAACGTAGGTAATTTAGATATGGTAGCGGCCCTCGAATGGGTCAAAAATAACATAGCCAATTTCGGTGGCGACCCGAACAATGTAACGATCATTGGGCAGTCGGGTGGGGGAGCCAAGGTGACGACACTGATGAACATGCCATCGGCGAAGGGACTGTTTCATAAGGCGGTAGCCTTGAGCGGTAGTTCGCTGTCAGGTGTCAATAAGGAGTATGCCGAAAAGCTGGGACTTAAAGTCATGGAAGAGGCTGGCCTCAAGCCGGGCGAAATCGACAAACTCCAGCAGATTCCCTGGCGGCAGTACATCGACATCGCCAACCGGGCTACTGAGAAAATGGCTGACGAAGCCAAAAAAATGGGTATCCAACGGGGCGGTTATTCGCCCGTAGCCGACGGAACGTACCTGAATCAGGGCACGTTTTTCACGGACCCAAATCATTTCTCGGCCACCATTCCGCTGATGATCTGTTCCACCTTCCATGAGCAAAATCCCGACCGGACCGATGCCAGCCTGGAAAGTATTTCGCTGGATGGGGTGAAGGATAAACTCAAAGCCCGCTTTGGCGATAAGACCAGTGACATTGTGGATGCTTACGCTAAAAACTTCCCGAAGGCGCGTCCCATCGAGATATGGGCGCTGGTGGTGTCCAACCGGAAGAATGCCATTGCTACCGCCGATGCGAAAGTGTCGGGACAGAAAGCACCCGTTTATGTAGCCTGGTTCGGCTGGCAGCCTCCGCTCTTCGACGGTCGGATGCGGGCGTTCCACTGCGACGATATCTGCTTCTGGTTCTACAATACGGATTTGATGCTGACCCACACGGGTGGCGGCAAACGACCCCGGGCGTTGTCGGAAAAGATGGCGGGCTCCTTCCTGAATTTCGTAAAAACCGGCAATCCAAACGGGGGCGGTTTACCCAACTGGAAACCGTATACCGTTCAGAACGGGGAAACCATGATCTTGGACGATACACCTGCGTTGGTCAACGACCCAGACCGCGAAGCCCGGAAAGCGTTGGTGTAACGTGTAGCGTAATAAACTATCTAACTCATTTTTAAGAAGCCAGTGTGTCGGCTGTCCACCGAATTTCGGGCGTGACAGCCAACACACTGGCTTTACGGTAACTATATTATTATTTCACCAACTCAGGTGATGGGACGAAAATAAGTTAGTGGTTAGGAAGACGGTGATTTGAGACCGCATTTGCATTTAATTATCAATGATAATGATGACTTGGTATGCGTCTCGCAAAACGGGGTGAATAGAGAAACCGCGCTTGTTTTGGGCATACCTAAATCGTTTAATTAACATAAAGTTGATAGCCTACCGGCAATGAACAAGACGCTAACGCTTATTCATCGGCGGTAGGCTCCTGACCTGAAAGAACTAGGGCAGCGCAAAGGCCATGAGGTATCCAGACGGGTTTTTTGCATCTCCGCCCACCGACAGGGCCACGTACTGCTTTCCCCTGGCCTGATAGGTACAGGCGGTAGCATTGGCTAGAGCCGGTAAGCTCGTCTTCCAGAGCAGCTTGCCCGTCTTTTTGTCCATAACTCGCAGTTGATTGTCTGCCGTACCACTAATGAACAGCAGGCCGCCCGCGGTAACTACCGGCCCAGCTTTGCCTTCCTGTCCCGTCTCCGGTGCGCCGGGCTTTTGGCGGGTCGCGTCATTGCCCAGGGGGATCTGCCAGGCATACTCCCCAGTGGCCAGGTCAATGGCACTCAAGGTGCCCCAGGGGGGCGTGATGGCCGGATTACCACTTGGATCTTTCCAGGTTTTGTATCCCGTACTGTTGACGTACTGATCATCCCGTGCGCTACGGCCAGGGGTTGCCAACTGGCTGGCCGATAGCTGAACCTGCTCGACAGCTCCATGCATGGTCCCTTTTTTAATCGTGATCAGATCCGGGGCATTATTCGACTTTACGTAGAGGAGGTTACTGGCCGCATCAAAGGCAGCTCCACCCCACTCACCGCCCCCGCGCGTACCGGGAAACTGGATTGTCCCCTTTAGATCAGGTGGTGAATACAGACCCGTGTAGCGCATGGACCGAAACTGTTTCACCAGAGAATCATGGTCGGCAGCCGAATAATTGGTCAAGTCCGCTTCGGTGACCAATTGTTTGGCAAAGGGTTTTGGCTTTAGGGGAAACGGTTGCGTTGGCGACGACACTTCGCCCGGTAGTTGCGAGGGGGGGACTTTTCGTTCTTCGATGGGGAACAACGATTCTCCCGTTTCCCGGTTAAAGACAAACACGAAGCCTTGTTTGGTAATTTGGGCTACTGCGGCAATCGCTTTTCCATTCTTAGTAATCGTCACCAGAGCAGGCGGGGCGGGCAAATCGTAATCCCACAGGTCGTGATGCACGGTTTGAAAATGCCAGATGTGCTTGCCAGTGGCCGCATTCAACGCCACCACACAATTGGCGTATAGGTTGTTTCCTTTCCGTTCAGCCCCCCAGAAGTCGTAGGAAGCTGAGCCCAGGGCCACGAAGACCATCCCCCGCTGGCTGTCGATGCTGAGGCCAGCCCAGTTATTGGCCCCACCAACCACTTTGTAGGCGTCTTTGGACCAGGTTTCATAGCCCGGCTCGCCGGGATAGGGAACGGTATGGAACGTCCACACTAATTTCCCGCTCGTGCAGTCATAAGCCCGGATAAAGCCGGGTTGTGAGCCGTAGGTATCCGGCGTTCGGCAACCAATGATGATCAAGTTCTTGTAAATGCCACCGGGCGTGGTCAAGGAAACGTAAAATCCTTTCGTTGGATCATCGCGAAGCCCCACTTTCAAGTCCACTTTCCCGTTATCTCCGAAGTGGGCAATGGGCTTGCCCGTTTTGGCATCCAGTGCATACAGAAAATTATTGGCCGACGTCAGGATGCGCTTGTCATCTCCGTTTTCCCAGTAGGTCAGCCCCCGGTTGACTTCGCCGGTGGTCTTGCCCTGGATCGGACTAAAGGACCAGACTTCTTTGCCGGTGATGGCATCCAGGGCGTAGGCCCCCTGATTGGCGGAGGTGGCATACAGTACTCCATCGACCACGATGGGATTGCACTCGCTGGTGCCGGGGGGCGAACCGGGAGGCATGTCATGCATGGCAAACGTCCAGGCGGGTTTCAAACCGCTCACATTATCAACGGTCAGTTGGGTCAGGGGCGAGTAGTTTACGCTCTTCTCGTCGCCTTTGTAGACCGACCAGCTCCGGTCATTCTGTGCATTTACAGATCGGCTCGTGATGAGCCAGATGGATACGGCTGCCAGGGCCACATGAGTCAGGCTGCCAGGTCGTCGCTGTTTTTTCATTTGGTTTAGCAATCGGTAAGATCGGTTGAATTATTATGTTGAGCAGCTTGGTTTGTTGCGCCGATGAAAGCAACTAGCTACTGGTGAACTTAAAGACAGCCAGGCAACAGGTGATGCGTGAAGACGTCATGTTTATTTGCTTTAAGCCAGGATAACTATTTTCCCCGAGTCGCCACGACGGTAGCCAATACCCGTTTAGCCGTATCTGCCTCTTTTTGACCGACGCTTTTTTTAATAATTGAAAACGCCTGGGTGAGTTGAGTCTGGGTCAGCCCTACGTTCATCCCCATGCCGATGTGGGCCTGTAATTGCGACTCGACACCTGACAGGCTAGCCAATGCCGATATAGTGATCAGTTCCCGTTGCCGGTAGGTCAGAATATCCCGGCTGAAGATATCGGCAAACAGGTGTTCTTTCAGAAAGGTATCGATAATCGGAGTAAAACCGTTCACGCCAGCCGTAGAGCCTTTGTCGGGTGTTTGCGTCAATGTTTCCAAAGTTTTCCTGCCCCTTTCATACTTGTTGCCCGTTTTAGGCAGCGGTGTGGCGTCTCTACCCGCAACATCCGTTTTGCCGGCCGCTTTGCGCTCATTGAGTACGGCTATAAACGTATTTAAACCGTTTAAACTCCGGGGAAAACCGCAGTAAGCATAGAGTTGGACCAACGCTTCTTTGATTTCATTGATGGTTAATCCAGCGTCCAGTCCTGTCGGTAAGGCCAACTTTAGTTTGGTCAGATCACCCGTAGCGGTTAGGGCTGAGATGGTTACCAGGCTTTGCTCTTTAACATCCATTGAATGAGAGGTATCGGTGTTGTGTTGCGCGTTTGTGGGGTTCATCAGCATTAGTGCTGGCAGAAGTGTCAGAAAAAGGGAGATACGTAGTCGCTGCATGAATTGTGTGTCTGAGTTAGTCACTTATCGCTGTTGTACTGCTGATCCGTTACTGGTTTGAGCCACACAACAATGCCTTTTTCCGAGTTGGGAATGATTGAAATGTGGGTCATCATGCTCTGTGGCGATGCTCCGTGCCAATGCTCGGTGTTCGGTGGGCATTTGACGACATCCCCCTTGTGCATGAGCTGAATCGGTTTTCCTTTTTCCTGATAATAACCCGTACCGTCGGTAATCAGTAGTAGCTGGCCCGCTGGATGGGTATGCCAGTTGCTTCGGGCACCGGCTTCGAATGTAACACTGCCCAATACGCAGTTGTACGTGGCATCATCCGGCACCAGCGGTTTGACCCATACCGTTCCCGTAAAGTTTTCAACCGGGGCTTTATCACCTTTTGGGAAAATAGCCACCTGAACGGCTGAAGTTTTCTCCGTTGACTGGGCATGAGCGCGCAGGTTTCCCAGCAGGAATAAGGCGCTGAATAAGAAGATCGATTTCATAGCGTTTGTCTGAGTTGATTTGCGTATCGTGACGCTCAGTTCCTATTGAATACTGTAGCCGCCATCGATAACCAACGTATGCCCGACGATTAGGCTGGCTGCATCGCTACACAGAAAGACAACCGCCGATGCAATTTCTTCCGGACGGCCCAGCCGACCGACCGGTACGGCTTGCAACATGGTATCCAGAGCTTCTTTTTGTCCACCGGCAATCATTTTGTCCGCCATGGCTGTTTGAATCAGACCTGGGCAAACGGAATTAATTCGGATACCCTGCGGAGCATATTCCAGAGCTGCGCTTTTTGTTAGGCCGATGACGCCATGTTTGGCCGCGTGATAGGTTCCTCGCTGGGCACCACCCAGAATGCCGCCAATGGACGAGCAATTGACAATGGCACCATTCCCCTGCTTACGCATCTGCTGCAACTCGAATTTCATACAACTCCAGACACCCCGCAGGTTAATGCCCGTCACCCGGTCAAAGTCTTCCCGTGTCTGGTCGGCGGCTCCGGCTAATTCGTTTTGTACGCCCGCATTATTGAATGCCGCATCCAGCCGTCCGAACGTGGTTACCGTTTTCTGAATCATCGCTTCGACCTGGTCATCATTTGATACATCACAACCAATAGCCAGTGTGCTATAGCCAGCCGCAGCCAGTTTGTTGGCCGCTGCCTGAACGGCTTGTTCATCCCAGTCGGCTAATGCGACGGAAGCCCCTGCCTCGGCAAACGCTTTGGCGGTTGCCAGCCCGATACCGGAGGCTGCGCCCGTTACCAGGGCGACTTTGTTTTCCCAGTTTACCATACCTGAATTCTTGTTTAGGGAGTAAAGCGACGAGGTCAACTCAGTCTGTTGTCGCTTTACCTTTTTTATCCCACAAAGGTCTTACCTGACCCCGCATCCATTTTTATACAGGTTACGGATATACCTACCAATTTCACTGATTACTGCTGTCAGCTAAGGTTGGTGTGCGAGAAGCGGTAATTTTGTAGCTGTTATAACCAAGCATGGCCATGGATACCATTTTGAGACTAGATACCGTCAGCGAGCATGATGCCTTTTACCAGCAGGAAAATCTGCATCCGCTGGTGAGTGTGATCGACTTTGGTGGCCGGGTACCCGGCATTTATGCGTCCCGGATGAACTTCGGATTTTATGCGGTGTATTTAAAAGATGTGAAATGCGGGGACATGAAGTATGGTCGGTATACCTATGACTATCAGGATCGGACGCTGGTCTCTGTCGCGCCGGGTCAGGTCATCCATGTGGACATTGACGCCAATTATAAGCCCCAGGGATATGCCTTGTTATTCCACCCTGACCTGATTCGTGGAACATCGCTCGGCAAACATATTGATGAGTACACGTTCTTTTCGTATCAAACGAGGGAGGCCTTGCACCTGTCAGAAAAGGAAAGACGGCTGGTGTTGGATTGTTTTGCCAAGATCCAGTACGAACTGGAGCAGGGCGTGGACAAGCACAGCAAACTATTAATTGCCGCCAACATCGAGTTGTTTTTGAATTACTGTCGGCGTTTTTATGACCGTCAATTTATATCGCGAGGGGATGCCAACCATGACATGCTGGAACGATTTGAAGCGTTGCTAAGGGCCTATTTTAATTCAGACAGACCGCAAACGGAAGGCTTGCCGACGGTGGGTTATTGCGCCGATCAATTGAACTTATCACCCAACTATTTTGGGGACCTGGTCAAAAAGGAAACGGGCAAGACCACGCTGGAATATATCCAGTTAAAAGTGATCGATCTGGCGAAAGAAAAATTGCTGAGCCCTCATCTATCCGTTAGCGAAATTGCTTACGAACTGGGCTTTAAGTATCCTCAACACTTCACTCGACTCTTCAAACAGCACGTTGGCCACTCGCCGAAAAAGTATCGTCATTCGCTTAATTAAGACCGAACAGGGCAGACAACACATTAATAGAGTGATGAAATTAAAACAGATACACGAGATACTATCTCGTTGGGAGCAACACTATTTAATCTTCAATCCTGCCATTTATTATCAGAGATTGAGTTGTCCAATCGGTTTATTATTTTCAGATAGTGAGATGGAAGGGCTGCTCTCGAAGCGACTGGTCGTATTCAGAAACGTGTTCAAGGATTCTAAGCAAGTTTATTCAATACAGCTCATTAGGAACGTAGATCATATAATTACTACCAATCAGCGTCACAAAGTAGTCTCATCGGCCTTTCTTAAAGCTCTCGTAGAGCAAGCGAGCAAATCAATTTAAGTTAACTATGTAATTATCGTAATAAAACGCCCATAGTGAGATTGAATAGGTCTCTCTTAGCTGCACAAAGTTAAGTTTAAGGCTGTATTGATCCTGCGAACCTTAATAGTACATTGTTATGACATTCCTTTTTGTAGCGATAACTCTTTACTTCTAAATTCCGTGAGGGTCATTTAATCAAAATGATACACTCCGAAAAAAGATTCAGCTAAAATACTTCCACAATTAGCTTCTAAAATATCAAAAACAAACGTTAAGAATAAAGCGTATATTCATTTTATAATTCACTTAGCAACCGCCTTTGCGAGGGGCACGTTTATAAATTAGTTTACTATCCCGTTCTACATAGTCGCCTGATACGATTGGATATAAATATTTGGGCGCGTGCGATACACTATGGCTTCTAATAATTAGTTTGTCGTTAACTTTCAGGCTAAGCAATTGTTGAAATTCATTGGTAAAGTTCAATAAATTATTGTCAAACTTTTCCGGTCCAAAATTTAGAATATAATCGTCACCATTAATTCTGACCATCACTCCGAAACCTAATCGTGAGCCTGTCGGAAGAGAAAGAGAGGTTACAACAGCCTCCATATTAGTAAAAGCAATTAGATGCTTCCTTATTTTAGCTTCACCGGCATACACTTTTTTACCTTCGGGAGAAGCTTCCCATTTTTTGAACTTTATACCATCAGGGGTAGCCTCCCATTTTTTCAATGCAGCTTTCCTTTCAGCAGCAGAGGGTGGCTTTGAGGTTGACTTTTTAGCAGCATCATTTTTAATTTCACGATTGGCAAGTACTAGTCCGCTTACCACAAACAGCGGTAGGATCAGCGCATAAATAACTTTTTTCATAATTTTGCAAGTTTAATTAAAGTAAATCTATAACCTGATAAATCAGATCCGTTTAAGGCATTTTTTTTATTTTTAATGATTTCAATTACTGCGGTGAACTGCAAAGCTAAAAGCTTCTTTCTGTCGTCTGTTAATGACCTGTAAAAGAATGTTGATGAAACGCAAAAGCAGCTTTTACAGACTGTTATAGATTTTTGGCTCCCAAGTGTCTGGATGGTGTGTTGAGAGTTTTTATCTTCGAACTTTGCTATTTTAATTCTATAAAATAGATTTTACTCTTTCAAGCTAAATTCTGCTTGTGTTGAATCCTTACTTTGCCAATCCGATTCCGATTTGATAGTAACCCTTAATG
>CAXTJJ010000031.1:0-21300 GCA_964244155.1 uncultured Spirosoma sp. | reverse complement strand
TGGTGTGCTCAAGGCGAGCCCCCGCCGTTAAATTCCATTTACGTTTTGTGTCCATTTTGAGCGAAGTATAACCCGACACCACCCGCTGATCATACGTAAAATCATTCGAGCGGGTCGGGTCAACCATATAGTCGGCGTCAAGACCGGTAGTGGCCTGCTCAACTACAAATTCGCTGCCGATGCCGCGCAGGATAGTTTTTGCACCAGCTTCCAGTTTAAAATTAAGCGTATCGCGTTTGGTGCGGGCCGTAAACGGATGCGTATAATCGGCCTGAAAGGTGTATTCGTTGTTCCGGCTCAGGTTTGTACTCCGCTCTAAATAAGTTGGCACTTCAGACTGCATACTCGTTTGCCGGATTGTGTAATAATAATTGTCAGGCATCCGGGCATATTGAGTCAATATGGAAAACTCCCGGCCGGGTCTCTTGAATGATTTAGTCCAGCCAAGGTTAAACTCCGTATTGCCATAGGGGTTACGAAACTGAATATCGCGGTGGTATTCTTGCAATACCCCGCCCTGTGGGTTGCTCAGGCGACTATCCAGCGTGCTGTTCATCGGGAAGTTGCCGCCCCAGGCGTTGGCAGAAAAGTTAATGCGGTTTGTGGTGTCCGGGTCGTAGTCAAGACTCATCTCGCCGTAGCCGCCGGTGCCCGTATTATCGCGGTATGTACTTTGCCGTAAGATACTGGACGGTTCGCCAGCCCCGGTCAGTGCCGTCCGGGTACTGGACGTTTCGCCAATATTTCGATATTGATACCCATTGAGTGAAATAGCGAGCCCAAGTTTTTTACCCTTTACGTTCAGGTTACCACCCAACGAACGGTTCAGGTTGCCCGCTGTCAGGTTAATCGTCCCGTTCGTTCCTTTCACCGCTTTCTTGGTGATGATATTGATCACACCCGCCGAGCCTTCGGCGTCGTATTTAGCGCCGGGGCTGGTAATGACTTCCACCGATTTGATAATGTTGGCGGGCATCTGTTTAAGGGCATCGGCCAGATTACGGGCCATTATACTTGACGGCTTTCCATTGACTAATACTTTGATGTTGCCGCTCCCGCGCATTTTCAGATTACCATCCAGATCAACGGTCAGCATGGGTACTTTTCGTAAAACATCGGCGGCTGTTCCGCCAGTGTTCGATACGTCTTTTTCGGCGTTGTACACCAGTCTGTCACCCTTGTCTTCTACTAATGCCTTTTGTCCGACCACATCTACCTGGTTCAGGCTCCGACTGTCGGAAGAGACCGTAATCTGTTTTAAATCGACAACAGGTTTTTCGGCAGTGACGGTTATCTTATCAAGTGTTTTCGTTCGATAACCAACAAACGAGATGACCACTTTGTAAGTACCTAAAGCGATCTTATCAAGTAAAAAAATCCCTTTGTCATCGGTGGTTACGCCGTTGATCAGTTTGTTGTCCGGCGATTGAAGAGCAACTGTCGCAAACGGAACAGGCTTCATTGTGGTCGAGTCGGTAAGCGAACCGCTGATGCGACCGGGGGGCGTTTGGGCAAACGTCAGAAACGAGGAGAAGCAGACAAGAATCAGGAATAGGTTTTTCATAACAAAGGGTAAGGTAGAATAGTAATATGATGCAAAGCTATATGTCTGCTAAGCAAGGATATATGTCGTTATGGAAATTTAACATTTCGACAAACGTGCGGTTTACATCAACCATCATGGGGCAGGTTTCTACCCTTAAGGATGAATGAAAGGCCAGACATGTTGCATTTAGAACCACAATTTTAACTAGGTCGGCCGCCTGCCTGAACATGATATAAAGAGTTATAAAACAGGTATTGGAAGAAGCAGACAACTCCTATTTGATGAATCAGGGCATTTTGCCTAATTTTGGTCGGTTTTCTGCCATCTCGTTCAGGTACCAAACCAGGCTGAATGAGTAACCAAACGCAATCAACGCACTCATTATGAGAGAAATACAATTCCGTGAAGCCCTGCGGGAGGCCATGACGGAAGAAATGCGCCGGGATCCGAAGGTCTATCTGATGGGCGAAGAAGTCGCCGAATACAACGGAGCTTACAAAGTCAGTCAGGGAATGCTGGATGAATTTGGACCGGAGCGGGTTATTGATACCCCTATTGCCGAGCTTGGCTTCGCCGGTATTGGCGTTGGATCAGCTATCAATGGACTGCGGCCAATTATCGAATTTATGACCTTTAACTTTTCGCTCGTTGCGATTGATCAGGTCATTAACTCGGCGGCTAAAATTATGTCGATGTCGGGCGGTCAATATTCCTGCCCCATCGTGTTTCGCGGACCAACGGGTAACGCCGGGATGCTGTCGTCGCAACACTCGCAGAACTTCGAGAACTGGTTCGCCAATACTTCCGGTCTGAAAGTTGTTGTACCGTCGAACCCTTACGATGCCAAAGGGCTGTTAAAGTCGTGTATTCGCGATAACGACCCCGTTATTTTCATGGAGTCGGAGTTGATGTACGGCGACAAAGGTCAGGTACCGGAAGAGGAATACCTGATTCCAATCGGCCTCGCCAATGTCGTTCGGGAAGGAAACGATGTGACGATTGTGTCGTTCGGTAAAATCATGAAGGTGGCTCTTCAGGCCGCCGATGAGCTTGCTAAAAAAGGTGTTTCGGCAGAGGTCATTGACCTGCGCTCTGTTCGCCCAATCGACTACGCTACCATTATCAACTCGGTAAAGAAAACGAACCGTTGCGTTATTGTTGAAGAAGCCTGGCCACTGGCGGCTATTTCGTCGGAGTTGACTTATAATATTCAGCGCAATGCGTTCGATTATCTGGACTCGCCGGTGATCCGGGTCAACAGCATGGACCTGCCGCTGCCTTATGCTCCTACCCTCATTGAAGCGATCCTGCCAAACGTAAAACGTACGTTACAGGCTGTAGAGACAGTGATGTATAGAAAATAAGCCATAAGCAATCATAAAAAAAGCGTCGACCCAACAAGGCCGACGCTTTTTTTATGTAGCGTAGCTGGAAAGCCGCGTAGCCGAAGACTGATATAACTATCATTGTTAGCCTTCGGCTACGTGGCTTTCCAGCCACGCTACAAAAAAAGCCCGACTGTCTTTTCGACGGCCGGGCGATGTGTTTTATGCAATTATAGGTGAAACGGGAGATGAGCCTAAATAGTTTATGCTCCGAAAAATAGCAGCATAGTTTTTCGTATTATTGACACGCATGAACGATTTAATAGAAAACACGCCTAAAGGCCCTGTTTTAAGGTTGAGTGGTCGCATTATTTATGAGGTCACGATTCAACATGTTGGCTCTTTGTCGGCTTTACGCCAGCGGGAACCAACTATAATTTACTTCTCAAATCTTCGGAAAGCGGTAGATGCCATCACGGCTGAGCTAGCGCTCAATAACTGGCCACCCAAAGTGAACTACACCGCCGTTTACAGGGGAGTGAAGCAACGCGGCTTTTATGGGTGTGATTTCAATGTGGCGGGCGCGCGGGTTTTTCGTATTAAAGTCGTTCCGCGTGTATTGAACCCGGCACTGCCAAGACTAGGGATTGATGAAAATCCTGAAAAGTGAGTTTAAACTCACTGATTAATACGCTTTCAAACTCAAATCCAAACTCTTGATCTGGTGGGTCAAAGCGCCAGATGAGATGAAGTCGACCCCCGTTTCGGCATAAGCCCGTAAATTGGTCTCGTCAATGCCCCCCGAAGCCTCGGTCACAAACTTGCCGTTAATGAGCCGAACCATCTCGCGAATACCTTCGGGGGTGAAGTTGTCCAGCAAAATCACATCGACCTGCCCTACCCGAAGCACCTCTTCCACTTCGGCACGGTTTCGGGTTTCGACCTCAATGCGCAACTGGCGGCCGGTTTCCTTCAAATAGGCAACGGCTTTGGTAATGGCCGCTTCAATACTGCCGGCGTAGTCAATGTGATTGTCTTTTATCAGAATCATGTCGTAAAGACCAAACCGATGATTAACCGCGCCACCAATTTTGGTTGCCATTTTCTCGCAGATGCGGAAGTTGGGTGTAGTTTTACGCGTATCCAACAGTTTTGCCCGTGTACCTTCCAGCAAGTTAACTAACTCGCGGGTGTGGGTAGCAATGCCGCTCATACGCTGCATGCAATTGAGCACTAACCGCTCGGCAGTCAGGATGTTACGGGCGCTTCCACTAACGGTTAACACCACATCGCCGGGCTTGATACTGGCACCATCGTGCATTAGTATGTCTACTATAAAAGCTGGATCTACTTCGGCAAAGATGGCTTGAGCCACCTCAACGCCGGCCAGAATACCTGCTTCTTTAACCAACAGCCGGGCACGTTTCTGCGCATCGGCCGGAATTGTCGATAAGGATGTATGGTCGCCGTCGCCGACATCTTCGGCAAGGGCCAACTGAATAAACTCGTGTAGATTCATGGTTGCAAGGTAGCAGATTATTCTTTTTTGTCTGCCTCCACCAGTTCTTTCAACCCCTTTAGTATGTTGTCCCAACCCTTTTCGGATCGTTGATATCGCTCTTCGGCTCCTTTTGCCTGACCAACATCGTCGGTGATGGTCAATACAGTTTCACCATTCTCGTACTTTAATTCATCAGTTACAGTTGAAAAATTGTCTAGCTCATCTGCACCATCTTCGTTCGTTAAAGTGTATTTCAACAGCTTATTTGGCTCAATTTTTATGATTTGCCCTTTAAGCTCGATTTTTTTGATCAAGAAAATTCGTCCTGTGAAGCGTATCGTACTGCCTACCTCCCAATCAGAATAAACTTCACAATTGAAAAAATAGTGTTTCGTTTTTTCCGGATTAGTCAAGGCATTCCAGACTTCAGAAGGTTCTGCCCTGATTCGAATTTCCCGTCTTACGATAAACTCTCTCATGGTTCTAGTTGATTGGAGTTGTACGACTAAAAACATGATTTTTGGGTAAAGGTTACTCAATTCTGTATTGTACAGGGAGTATAGCCGGTGTTACACTCGCTTGTTCCACTTGTGTACTTTCAGGATTCGTCTTACTGTACGTTCGGTACCTTGCTTCACCTTCAGAAGATAAATGCCATAGAGAAGTGAGGTTAGGTATATACCCTGGCAACATTGCATAACCGGCTGAAAGGCGTAAGCGTTACCTAACTCCTATAGGCCGAGCTATAAAAGGAGCCGATTAGCACCTGTTGTGTGCCATTCATCACGTAAAGTAAAGCAGGTTTGTCGGCAAACGATCCCTCAAAATCATACAACGACAGGCTGGAAAGCAAACTTTTCTTCTCCAACTTAAGTGTTACCTATACCCATTTGGCATTATCTGTCCAGACACTTTGTGCTAATTTATTGAGGTCATCGTTGAGCCAGGGTGAGTGGTCCTGACCTGTGTTTTCACTGGGTGTAACGGAAACAACACCAAGCCGTACGGGAAGTGTTGTTGCCCTCTACCAGATTAGGATCATACTAACAATAGGAAGGCAAACAGAGGTTTGATTATGTATGTTATTTTGTGCATAATTTATAAATAAAATATTAACATCCCATCCAATGAAGAAATAGACATATAGCCAAACATATTGATAAGCTGAATATTATCTGGAGAATCATAGTTAGTATACTAGATTCTTACCGTTTCTGTTGGTCCTTTCCTTAAAAGCAAAACCCTTTAGGGAAAGGGTTTGAAAACCTGTCTTAATACTTGCATTCTTCCGGAATTGGTACGAAATTTGTCATCCGCTAAGGAATAATATGAAGCAAACCCGTGTCATACAACGCCTTTCCAGCCTTGCGCTGGCTACCCTGCTGCTGTTTACAGCCGTTTGGGGCCGTGGTAATGTGACCCAGGCCAAGATACCGGCAGCGCATAAGTCTGTTGCCGAACAGGCAAAATCAGGCAAAGCAACCGATGCTCCATCGGCAGCTAAACTAAGCGCGGCCGAGTTCGAAGCCGTTGTGACACCCGCTATACAATTGGGCGAGTCAGGTCAAACGGCCTTTCTATTGCCAGCGCCAACGCTTCTGATTTTATTGTTGCTGAGTGTTCCGCTGCTTCGCGTCTTTACGCTCCCGCATTTCTATTTTTCGTATTTCAAACACGTGTTTGGGCATCATATTGCCACAAATGCCCCCTAGTGACTCCTTTGGGCAGCTACCTGTATAGTAGCCTATCTATTTCTCTCGCTGAGTTCATGCCCACCAAGAGCTGACTCTATTAATTAATCACCCTTAGTAATTTATAGCCAAATCACGGGCATTAGCCTGTGTATCCCAATGCAAAACAGAACCGGAATTCTCATTCTGACAGGCGTTATTGCAGCCATCTGCATTTACTTTCTGTCGTTTACGTTTGTCTCGCGGGGCATCAAAGCCGATGCAGAAGCATACGCGACCAACAAACAGGGCGTAGTTGACCGCACGAAAAAACAACATTACCTCGATTCGCTCTGGAAAGAGCCTGTTTATCTGGGTAGTACATTACAGGAAGTTACCGAGCGCGAACTCGGCCTTGGCCTTGATCTGCAAGGTGGTATGCACGTGGTACTGGAAGTGTCACCCGCCGACATCCTTCGTAGCCTGTCGGGTAATAACCGCGACCCAAAGTTCAATCAGGCACTGAAACAAGCCGTTGAAGATCAGAAGTCAAGCACAACCAGCTTTGTCGATCTGTTCGCAAGCGCCTTCAGCAAAATTGCCCCAGATACTAAACTGGCCACTGTATTTGCCACCAGCGCCAACCGGAGCAAAATCAACTATCAATCGACAGACACCGAAGTTCGGAAGTTATTGAATGACGAAGTAAACGGAGCTACAACCCGTGCGTTTCAGATCATCCAGGCGCGTGTCGATAAGTTTGGGGTTGCTAACCCAAACATCCAGCGGTTGCCGGGTTCGGGTCGTATCCAGATCGAATTACCGGGTGTTGATAACCCGGAGCGTATTCGTCGCCTGTTGACTGGTGCTGCCAAACTCGAATTCACGGAAGTGTATCGCCTAAGCGAACTGGCTCCAGCCCTGGAAGGTATGGGTGCTTACTTGTTAAGCCAGGAAGCCGCCCGCAAAGCCGCACTGAAAACAACGGCTCCAGCCGCTGGCACAGCTGCAAAAGGAACCTCCAGCCTTGAGTCGCAACTGGCACAGGGAAGCAAGAAGGATTCGACAGCTAAAAACGACACGAGTGCTGCTGCCGCACAAGGTACAGCCTTAACTCAACTGTTTTTACCTGTTGGTCAGGATCAGCTGGGTGTTTATCTGAAAGATACTGCCCGTGCCAACGACGTCCTGAACGCGCCTGAAGTAAAAGGTCTGTTCCCAGCTGATGTGGTTTTCGCCTGGGATCGCAAGACATTCAAAGCTACTGACGGCAAAGAAATCCTGTCGATCTATTTCCTGAAAAAGCCTGCCGGTCGCGCTCCCCTCGAAGGTGATGTGATTACGGAAGCGTCGAATGACTACGATGACCGTGGTCGTCCTGAAGTGACGATGAACATGAATCCTGAAGGTGCCCGTAAATGGAAAAACCTGACGGCAGCTAATGTAGGTCGTCCGGTCGCTATTTTGCTGGATAACCTGGTTTATACCGCACCAAACGTACAGAATGAAATTCCTAACGGCCGGTCGAGCATTTCGGGCAACTTCACTGTTGAAGAAACCAAAGATATGGCTAACGTGCTCAAAGCCGGTAAACTGCCTGCTCCAACCAACATCGTTGAAGAAAACGTAGTGGGTGCCACGCTGGGTTCGGAAGCCGTTAGCGCGGGTGTTCTCTCGTCGATCATCGGTATTTTGCTGGTGCTGGCCTTTGTGGTGTTCTACTACAACCGTGCGGGTTTCATCGCCGATATTGCATTACTTGTCAACCTGTTTTTCCTGATGGGCGTTATGGCCTCGTTAGGTGCGGTATTGACCATGCCGGGAATTGCCGGTATCGTGCTCTCAATTGGTATGGCCGTTGATGCGAACGTACTGATTTTTGAACGGATCAAAGAAGAACTGGCGCTGGGTAAGACCTTCAAACAAGCCGTTTCGGATGGTTTCCAGAATGCGTTGTCTTCCATTATCGACTCGAACGTAACGACCTTCCTGACGGGTATCGTTCTGTTTATCTTCGGAACCGGTCTGATTCTGGGTTTTGCTACTACCTTGATCATCGGTATTCTGACATCCCTGTTTGCGGCTATCTTCATCACCCGCCTGATGCTGGAATATTACATCCGCAATGGCAAGACGCTTTCGTTCAGTTCCTCGTGGGCTAAGAATCTATTTGCCGATTCTAACTTCGACTTCGTATCACGTCGAAAACTGTACTATACCGTTTCGTCGATCATTATCGGCCTGGGTATTATCTCGGCTATTTTCAGAGGTTTCGGTCTGGGTGTCGATTTCAAAGGTGGCCGTTCGTATGTAGTTCGTTTCGAGAAAGCTGTTAGTACCGACGACGTTCGTAATTCGCTGGAAACCGTACTGGGCTCTTCGCCTGAAGTAAAAACCTATGGTGGTACGGGTATTGGTGCCAACCAGGTGAAAGTAACGACGCCTTACCTGGTTGACGATAACTCGCAGGGAGCTGATAAGAAAGCCGAAGCAACCATTTATAAAGGGCTAAGCTCTATAAAAGGCAATCCTGCCAAAATTGAAAGCTCGCAGAAGGTTGGCCCAACGATCGCCAATGACTTGCTGACCTCTGCTTTATGGTCTATTCTGCTGGCTGTGGCGGTTGTGTTTGTCTACATCCTTATCCGCTTCAAGAAGCTGGCCTTTGGTTACGGTGCTGTTGTGGCTATGTTCCACGATGTACTGATCATTTTGGCTATCTTCTCGATCTTCAATGGCTTCCTGCCTTTCTCGCTTGACGTCGATCAGGCCTTTGTAGGTGCTTTGCTGACGATCATGGGTTACTCTATGAATGATACCGTCGTTGTGTTCGACCGGGTACGTGAGTACTTAGCCGAAAACAAAGGCAAGAAAGAGTCGATTGCCACGATTATCAACAATGCCCTGAACAGCACACTGAGCCGTACGGCCGTAACGGGTTTCTCCACGATTCTTGTGTTGTTAGTCTTGTTTATCTTCGGTGGTGAAACGATTCGTGGTTTCTCGTTCGCAATGTTGATCGGGGTAATTGTGGGTACCTATTCGTCGCTGTTCGTCGCTACGCCGATTGTAGTTGACTCGCTGACCAACGCTCAGGCAAACGAAACGATCACGCCAACCATCTCGACCATTGAGAAGAAAACCGGTTTCGACGCCGTTCCAGCCGACTTTACAAGTGCAGCCCCGGCTACGCCTGAAGAGTTTACGGCGAAGAAAGAGAAGAAAGATAAAAAGCCATTGATCCGGCCTTCGCAATCATAGATCAATTTTGACTGAGCGAATGATTGAATTAGTGAATGTTCAATGGCCACTTGCCGTTCGCTCATTCATTAATTCAGTCATTCGCTCATTTAATTTCGTATATTTCGCCTAAATGCTCAACAATCTTTTCCCAAACAGCACTTTCACCAAACTCTAATTCTTCCTGCATGGAAACCAAACTAAAACCTGTTGATACTAGTGTCTGGCGCAAGAAGCCTTTGGCGGCTTACGAAGCCGACATGAAAAAGAGTGAACTTAAGCGTGTATTAACCCGCTGGTCGCTAACCTCGCTAGGCATCGGTGCTGTTATTGGAGGTGGGGTATTTGTGCTTACCGGTATTGCAGCCAACGAATGGGCAGGACCAGCCCTGGCACTGGCGTTTGTGATGGCGGGCGTTGCCTGTGCATTTGCCGCCCTTTGCTACGCTGAGTTTGCATCGATCCTGCCGGTTGAAGGCTCAGCCTATGCTTATTCTTATGGTACAGTAGGTGAAATTTTCGCCTGGCTTATTGGCTGGAACCTGATTCTCGAATACATGATGGGTGCTACAACGGTAGCCGTAAGCTGGTCGGGTTATTTTGAAAAACTACTCCACCTGGTGGGCATTAACCCGCCCATCTGGCTGATGAACGATCCCGTTACGGCACAGGAAAAAGCGGAGAAACTACGGGCTGCCGGTGAGAATATCCCAGACTTCGCCTTTGCGGTAAACCTGCCTGCATTCCTGATCGTATGGTGCGTAACGTATGTACTGGTGAAAGGTATTAAAGAAGCGGCAAGCACCAACAACGCTATCGTGATCCTGAAAGTAGCAACGGTTATTTTCGTGATCATCGCCGGTTCATTTTTTGTCGATGTGGCCAACTGGACACCTTTCATTCCAACACCGGTTATGGACGCGGGTGGTCAGCAGCACTACGGTTTCAACGGCATTGTAACGGCAGCAGGTATCGTGTTCTTCGCTTACATTGGTTTCGACGCCGTTTCAACGCAGGCTGGGGAAGCCATCAATCCGAAAAAAGATGTTCCTTTTGCTATTATCGCATCGCTTGTTATTTGTACGGTTCTGTATATCCTGGTTTCGCTCGTGCTGACCGGTATGGTAAAATATGACGCACTGGATTTGAAAGCGCCGGTAGCACAGGCGTTTGCCGATCAGGGCCTGACATGGGCGGTGTACCTGATTACGATTGCGGCTATTGCGGGTCTGACATCGGTAATGCTGGTGATGATGCTTGGTCAGACACGGATTTTCCTGGGTATGGCCAAAGATGGTTTATTACCTAAAAATCTGTTTGCGTCCATTCACCCGACATTCAAAACACCCTGGAAAAGTACCATCATGGTAGGTGCTATCGTTTCAGTCGTAGCCGCTCTAACGCCTATTGATAAAGTATCGGAGTTGTGCTCTTCGGGAACGCTGCTGGCGTTCGCCATGATTTGTGGCGCCGTGTGGCTGTTGCGTGTTCGGGAGCCAAACCTGGAGCGCCCTTACAAAACCCCCGCGCTACCCGTTGTAGCTACGCTGGGTATTTGTGCCAATCTGTACCTGATGTACAACCTTCGGACGGACACCAAAATTTCGTTCCTTGTTTGGTGCTCGCTTGGGCTTATTGTGTATTTCCTGTACAGCCGGAAACATAGCCATTTAAACAATCCTGAGGATCATCAGTAGATGATCTATCGCTTATCTAATTTTCATAAAACGCCCCCTGATGTTCGCATTAGGGGGCGTTTTCAATAGTCTATAGACTAAACAAGTGTAGTTTTGTCCCCTAATGAGTGGACAGGAGTTAATTGGCTATGCATCTGCTATTGTTGTAGGCCTGGTTATCGGGTTGGCCGGGGGTGGAGGTTCTATTCTAACGGTACCTATTTTCGTCTATGTTTTTCATATTCCTACGGTGTTAGCGACGACTTACTCTTTGTTTGTCGTTGGTTCTACGTCGCTGATAGGCTCAGTAAATCATATCTGGAATAAACGAGTCGATTTGCGCGTAACCGTCGCCTTCGCGCTACCATCGTTTATATCCGTCTACTTAAGTCGCCGGTTTCTGGTTCCGGCCCTCCCCGATCCGTTATTTCAGTTCGAGCGGTTTGTTTTGTCGAAGAGCCAGGCCATTCTCTATTTCTTCGCGATTGTTATGATCATTGCCGCCCGCGCTATGATCAGCAGCGAACGACCCGAACAGGGCGAAGCCGCCGATGGGCGACCACGCTACACTAGTCTGGCACTCGATGGGCTGGCTGTTGGCTTATTGACAGGTACCATTGGCGCCGGGGGTGGCTTTTTAATTGTGCCCATGCTGGTCTTGATGGCAGGGCTGCCGATGTACCGGGCGGTGGCGACATCGGTGCTAATTATTGCCGTCAATTCCTTCGTTGGTTTTCTGGGTGATATTCACCACACCAACCTGAACTGGAATTTTCTGTTACCTTTTACGGGTTTATCCATTATTGGCATTTGGACAGGGTTATATCTATCCCGGTACATCGCCCCCGACCGGCTTAAGAAAGGCTTTGGCTGGTTTGTACTGGTCGTGGCAGTTTACATGATTATACGGGAATTGATGTAAAATGGGCGGGCTGATGTAACGCGGACATCTTGTCCGCATTGATATAGTTAATATGAGCGGACATCTTGTCCGCGTTACATGATGATTATTGAACAACTTTATACGGGCTGTTTAGCCCAAGGAGCTTATTACATTGAGAGTAAAGGTGAAGCCGCCATTATTGATCCGCTTCGCGAAACCTCGCCCTACATACGCAAAACCGAGAAAGCTGGTGCGAAAATCAAGTATGTTTTCGAAACACACTTTCATGCCGATTTTATATCGGGCCATGTGGATTTAGCCGAAAAAACGGGCGCAACGATTGTCTATGGCCCTAATGCCAACACGAGTTATGAAGCTTACCATGCTAAAGATGGTGAAACCTTTACGCTGGGTGATGTAACGATAAAGGTCCTGCATACCCCCGGCCACACCCAGGAGTCAACTACGTATCTGCTCATTGACGAAACCGGAAAAGACCGCGCCATCTTCACAGGCGATACCCTGTTTATTGGCGATGTGGGTCGACCCGATCTCGCGATAAAAGGTGACCTGACCGAACGTGATTTGGCGGGTATGTTGTATGACAGCCTTCAAACCAAAATCATGCCCCTGTCCGATGACGTAATCGTGTATCCGGCGCATGGCGCGGGGTCGGCCTGTGGTAAGAACATGAGCAAGGAAACAACCGATACGCTCGGCAATCAAAAACGCTTCAACTACGCATTACGGGCAAAATCGCGGGAGGAATTCATTGAGAAAGTGCTTGATGGGCTAACGGCGGCCCCCGCTTACTTTGCCGAAAATGCCCGTCTTAATAAAGAAGGTTACGAGCCTATTGATCGTGTCATGAAGCGGGGCAGTCAGGCCCTTTCACCCGATGAATTTGAGGCCGCAGTGAACGAAACTAACGCCTTGATTCTGGATGTGCGCGAAGCCGCCGATTTTGCGAAAGGATTCATTCCAAATGCAATCAACATTGGCCTGAATGGGCAGTTTGCCCCCTGGGTTGGCGCGTTAATTCCCGAATTAACCCAACCCATTGCGCTGGTCACGCCCGACGGTCAGGAAAGCGAAACGGTTTTGCGATTGGCCCGCGTTGGCTACGATCAATGCATTGGCTTTTTGGCTGGTGGTTTTGCAGCCTGGGCAACCGCTGGTAAAGAAGTCGATACGGTTGAGTCAATCTCGGCTGAGGAATTTGAAAAGCGCTGGCACGAGAACCATACCATGCCGGTTGTCGATGTGCGTAAGCCTGTCGAGTTTGCGGTTGAACACGTTGAGGGAGCCGAAAATCTATCACTGGATGACCTCAACGACCACATGGCCGAGATCAGCCGAACGGAGCCTGTTTATGTTCACTGCGCCGGAGGTTACCGCTCTATGGTAGCCAATTCCATCCTGAAAGCGCGGGGTTTCGACAATGTTGTGAATGTGGAAGGCGGTATAACGGCCATAAAAAAAACGAGCGTACCGATTGTGGTCAATACACCCGCTCATTCTTAGTTATTGAGTTATTCGTTACTATCAACAAGCCCGTAACGAATAGCCCAATAACGAATATCAAACCGTAAATAACTCTTCAACCGTCAGTTGCAGGTCAGGTACAACCGGGCTTGCATCAAAAGTGTCGTTCTCAAAACACGTTACATTTCGACGTGACGACGTAAATACCCGAACCATCTTGAGTTCTGGATGAATATGCCAGACGACTTGTACACCGGCTTCGAAGTACTCAATTATTTTCGACTCTACCCGCTTGACTGTATCGCTGGGAGAGATGATTTCTACCACAAAAGGAGGTATTGGCTCGGAGCTATCGTCAACCACCCGAATTGATTCTTTTGAGAAAAAAGCGAGATCGGGACGACGCATTTGACTTTCTGTTAGCCAACAATCTGTTTCTGCAAGTAATCGCGCCCCCCCTTGGTACGCTTTCGATGTGACAAATTTATCCTGAATGTTAACTACTAAATAGCGCTCTGCTTTCTTCATTCCATCGGTGGGTATAGCTAATCCATTGGCAAACTCGTATAGAAAGCCTTCATCAGGGTTCCAGTTCAGAAACTGCTCCTTTGACATCGGAATACCAACAACGGCTTTCTCTTCTGTAGTTTCAAGCAGTGTACTTTCCATAGCTTTCGAGGTTTTACGTAAATATAGAAAAAGTCGTCACTCATTTAATATCAACTGGTTACGACGCCTACTATAGCCAACGACTTCTTTACTATTTTTATGACAGTATTAATACGTCATTCTACGCCACGCGCTTTCAAATCAGAAATAATTCGTTTGATCTGAAAGGCCGGTTCGGGAATCTCGTTCTGAATTGTTTCCCAAACAATGTCGTAGTTGATACCGAAATACTGATGAATTAAAATATCCCGCATACCAGCAAATGCCCGCTAACTCACCTCAGGATAAGTATGACGAGTTTCGTCGTCTACCTTTTTAGCGGCTTCGCCAATGATCTCCAGACTTCGGACGATGGCTCGTTACATAGCTCATCAGATAATATTGCTCGAGCGAGAGATTACGGGATACATCGATCAAAAATCGGCTTCGGTGACGATATGGTCCAAGTACTCAATCAGTGAGCGCGACATATTCTACTTCTTTTGCGATGTACTGTTTCAATCGGTCACTCAATGACGATGGCGTGACCAGTTCTATTTTTCGGTGAAACGAATCCTCAAAAAAGAAGGCTAAGTTCATTAAATTTCTAAACGACGCCTGGCCCACCTCATAGTCAACCAATAAATCAATATCGCTATCCACCCGCTGCTCATTCCTAACAAATGAGCCAAACAAGCCAATCCGAGCCACACCAAACGACTTGATGTGTTCTCGATTACGTTGTATGAATTGTAAAATGGTCTGTTTGTTCAGTTCCATAAGCGGTTGACTTGTGATAGGCAAAGGTCGTTATTTTTTTACTGCTTCTTCTCCGGCATCAACACTAACCGGATCAAATTCGGCCCAAAATACTGATTGGCAGCGGCTTTCGTACTTTCGACAGTTACTTTGTTCAACTGCTCAGTTTCGTGCAACACCTCATCGGGGGCGTCGCCGTTGTAGTACTGGTTCTGCAGATAGCCCAGCCAGAACTGGTTGTCTTTTAGCTGTACTTCGGCTTCGCGACGGGTTTCGGCTTTGAATTTGGCGATGTCGGCGGGGAGGGCCCCTTTCTCCTTTAGGCTATTGATTAGCTCCTGCGTTTTGGCAATGAGCTTTTCAACATTTTCGGGAGCGCAACCGAAGTTGATGCGGAAGGTGTAACGCGGCACCGGGTATTTGGCGTAGGCAGCACTGGCCCCAACGCCGTAAACACCGCTCTCTTCTTCGCGTAGCTTCTCAATCAGTTTGATTTCCAGCACTTCAGCCAGCGCATCCAGTTGCGTAGATGTCTCCGGCGACCAGGTTATATCACCCGTGTATATGAGTTGAACAGCCGCTTTGGGATCAAGGCCCCGGTAAACCGTTTTGCTGATCTGACCTTTCGGAGCGCGAATACCCAGGTCGTTAAACTTCTCGGCTTTGCCCGTAGCAGGCAAGCCACCGAGGTATTTCTCGACCAATGGCTTTAATTGATCTTCTTTAAAGTTACCCACGAAATAGAACGTAAAATCACCAGCGTTGGCAAAGCGTTCCTGATAGATTTTCAATGCCCGGTCGAGGTCTATTTTATCTAAGTCTTCAGGTTTGAGCGGTTGCCGACGGGGGTTATTATTACCCAATGTAACGGTCACGGTATCCTGAAAAACGCCTTGTGGGGTTGGTGTATTGATTCGGTTCTGCAACGCGCTCCGTTGGTTCGACAGGAAACCTTTCACTACGTCGGGATCTTTACGAGCTTGTGTGAAATAGCTATAGAGTAACTGCAAGGCCGTTTCCAGGTCTTTTGGGGCAGCGCTGCCGTTGATTCCCTCGCTCAGTTCGCCCACAAATGGAAATACGCTCACTTGCTTACCCGACAGAAATTTCCCCAACTGAATCTGGTTGTATTCTCCCGTTCCCCCCATAGCCGCCAGTGTAGATGAGAACCGCGCCGACTGGAAGTCCTTTAGGTCGTAAAGCGAGGTGCCACCCAGGCTACTTGCTGAAAACAGAATCTGGTCGTTCTTGAAATTCGTTGGTTTTAGCACCACATGAACGCCATTTTTCAGCGTCCACTCCGTTACGCCAATGTCCTTGATCTGCTTCTCATTTACAACGGGCGATGCCGTTGGCTGCGTAGCCAGTAAGGGACTATCCAACGTTTTATCGTCGTAAGCCGTTAAGTCTTTTCCGGCAGCGTCGACATAGCTGATGATTTGTTCAACCGTTGGCAGTTTAGCTTTGTCTTTTTCGGGAGCCATGACAATCACAGCCCGGTTGTCATTATGAATAAACTGATCGACCAGCGCGTTCACTTCGGAGAGTTTGATGCCGTCCTGCTCGCGTTTCAGAAAATTATAATAAAACTCAATGCTTGTGTAAGGTGCTTTATCCGTGAAATTCTGAACGTATTCGTTCACGTAATTGACCGACCGGGTTTTGTCTCGTTCGCTGTAGGCCTGCTCCACATTGGTCATAAATTCCTGCTTGGCACGGGCCAGTTCGGTTGGGGTAAAACCGAATTGCTTCACGCGGGCGTTCTCATCAAGGACGGCCCGAATGGCTTTTTCAACATTGCCTTCTTTGGCTACGGCGATGGACGTAAAGGCATCCAGATTGCCCAGAAAGTCACTGTAATTGCTGTAGCCGCCTAGAAATGGAGGATTCGCCTGTTGCGTCAACTCCTGAATCCGGTTGCCGAGCATGGTGTTGAACAGGCCACGTTTGATACTTTCGCGTAGGTCGTTCAAAGTTTTTTCCTTGATTTCGGGACGCTTATAAATTACCTGCACCACCGTGTTCGGCTGTTCAGGGTCTGTTACGATAACCACTTTGGTGTCTTTATTGGCAGGAATGTCGTACTCGGTGCGGGGTTTGGGCGATTTGACAGCTGGAATACGTCCGAACTTCTCCCGGATGATCCCTTCTACCTGCTTCATATCGAAATCGCCAACGGCAATAACGGCCATCAGATCAGGGCGGTACCAGTCTTTGTAGAACTGCCGCAGCACTTCGGGTTTGAAGGTTGTCAGTACCTGTTCGGTGCCAATGGGCAGGCGTTTGGCATATTGCGAATTGTTCAATAGAATCGGAAAATATTGGTCACGCATCCGCTGACCAGCTCCGCGCCCAAGCCGCCGTTCTTCCAGAATAACACCCCGTTCTTTATCGACTTCGGTCGGGTCGATGGTGGCGTTGTGCGCCCAGTCTTCCAGAATTTGAAATGCCTGTGTGAAGACATTGGCCGAATCCGTCGGAACGGGAAGTTGATACACCGTTTCATCGAAGCCCGTATAGGCGTTGAGGTCGGCCCCGAAGCGAACACCCGCCGATTGCAGGAAATTAACCAACTCGTTCTTCGGGAAATTCTTCGTACCGTTGAACTCCATGTGCTCCATGAAGTGGGCCAGTCCCTGCTGGTTATCATTCTCCAGCACCGACCCCGCCCGAATCACTAACCGGAGTTCAGCGCGATTTTTCGGCTCGGCATTCTTGCGGATATAATAAGTCAATCCATTTGGCAACTTACCAACTTTCACGTCGGGGTCGAGGGGAATGGGGCTGTTTAAATTGGGAATTCCGGCCTGTGAACTTACAGACCTAGAAACTGATTTTGTAGCGGCTGACTTAGTCTTGGGTGTGGACTGAGCCAGCACCAGCGTTGCACTGAGCAACAAGCTCAAGCATAAAGGAAAACGTACCATTCGGTCGCTTGAATTGGGTTGTGGTTTGTAGGACACTATTATGGAACAATAACGCTACGAAACGTGGAATCGTTTAGTGTTTCCATACTAACAAAATGCCCACCACGATGGACGCAATTACTGAGAACCAGCAAAGAATAATGACCCACCGCATGGGAATTTCCCACATAGGTGCATGGAGTAAGTGCGTCTCTTCATCGACATCCATAATACCATAAGAATTTCGGGTGCAGAAGTCATCCCAGTCGGCATAATCAACGAACGATGCGAGGATATCCAAAGATGTTTTTGAGGGAACTGTCGACGACAACCAAAACAGTTGTAACTCCTCGGCATCAACATGCCGTTGTGTATGCCTGAACACAAGTTCGCTCAAGTGGGTAAAATCACGCGCTCGCCAATGGGACGATTGCTCCCAGCGCAGAATGCGTTCAATTTGCTGTTTGAGGTCGTTGGTATGATGATGAGTCATACCTTAAGTATAGCGATTTTCCGACGATATCACCTCTAAAAAGAGTGCTTTTGTCCGTGATGGCGGGTTTGAGAAACCTCAGACACCGTTTGCACTTTCATAAATGAGTTTGCAATACGTGTTTTTGTCATCCCGACGAAGGACCGGGCCGCCGGAGCGGGGATCTTCGGTAGACGGAATATTTTTGTACTCCTACCGAAGATCCCCGCTCCGGCGGCCCGGTCCTTCGTCGGGATGACAAATTTAGCATCACAACAAAAGTTTATACGGCTTCAGTGTCTTAAAACTAGCCCGACACCACGGCTGTCAACGAAACGGCTTTCATGTCCTGCTTCGGTGCATCGCAGGTTGGACAGGCATAATCTGCGGGTAACTGTCCGAACGGTGTGCCAGTCGGGATGTTATGTCTGGTATCTCCGTATTGATCGTCATAGACCGTAAAACAGTGGGTGCATTGATGCACAAAAGCCGATGCATTTGAGATTGACTCCGATTTTTCGACGTCTGCCCGAACTGTTTCGACGCGTTCCTGCGACCTACGTACGTTGAACTTGCGGCATAACCGATTGAGTTGATTGGGTACGTGCATTCGAAACAACCCTTTCTCAAAAGCATGATACATCCGGCTGTTGGGGTTGAAGTTTTCTGTATAGTACAGATCGTACACGCTAAATAACGCCAGTTGCCCAATCCGAATCAATGGCCGCTTCCGAATCAGCACCGAGCCGAATACTTCTGACTTGGCCCGTGTCTGCACGCCAAAGCAAAGCCCGAATGTGCGGGTGTCGTTCTTCTCGAAATACCGAATTACATAGTTTTTAAGCTCCGTTCCCTCGTCGGTGTGGTCTTCGGTTTGCCAGGCCAGTTCATTAGCGGCATGGCGCACGTTGATATTATGCTTACCCAGCACCTGCGACCAGGCCGCCCGGTCTTTTGCCTCGATTCCCTTTATAATCAGCGATTTCCAGGGTGTGACGCACAATTCTCCAATACGGGTTTTCAGACATAAGTTGCAGACATCGAGCAAAAACGCAATCGAAAACAACTCATCCCGGCGATAAAGTCCCAGCCACGACCGCTCGCCATACCGGTTGAATCCTTCGTAATAAGGCAGCGAAAACTCGGGCAACTCAACTTCCTGGATGGCCGGTTGGGTAATGAAGGTTTGTCCGATACGAACTGCTTTATAAAGTAACTCTTCGCCCTGAAATCCATACGTCAATATGGCTTCCTCAACGGCTTTGGCGAGTCGGCCAATGTCGTTGGTGTAAATTAATTCCGGCCAGCGAAACAGAAGATTACTCTGTTTCGGGCGCACATATAAGTACCAGAAATGCGGCTCAGGAGAGGCAATAAAGTTGATGTTTCCGGTAAAAAATGGCGTAAAACTCTGGTTCGAATCCGACAGGTTAATCTTTAACTGAGGCTGATAGTCAAACTGGTCCAGCACGGTGTGGTACTCGCTTTCCCGTAGCCAGGCCCCCGTCCGAAATACATCTTCACCACAATAGGAGCTGATGATATTCGGGTATTGCTCCGAATTCAGTTCGTACGCAATCTGGTGTTGCTTCAAATCTTTTTCCAGAAACCGCATGTCTTCATAATGCACCGTCATCAGCAACTGCTGGCGGGCACCAAAGCGCACTTTACGAACTTTGGCTTCGTAAGACAGCGACAACACAGTTTGCAACGTACCGGGCGAAACAATCCCGGCGGGCATATTGACTTTCAGGGTATAGTAATCGCGCATGATTTCTTTGTTTTGGCTCAGACAGCATCCCTGCTGTCTGGTAGCGGAACGCCACAAAAAACTCTCTACTAATACAAGTGGCCGAAACAACGACGTTCCGTCGTCAAACAGCAGGATGCTGTTTGATACAATCTAGTTTACAAATACCACTTCCTTCATCTTTTCTAGAATACTCCGCACTTCCGGCCGACACGAGCCGCAGCCCGTTCCGGCACCGGTTTTCTGGCACAATTGCTGAAAATCCGTGCAACCGGCCTGTATGGCGCGTTCCAGGTTGCCCTGACCAACCGTGTTGCAGGAACAGACCAGCTTGCCTTCGACCGGGTCGACCTGTTTGCTGGCACGTAGCAGTTGAAGCCGTTTTTCAGACAGTTCGGTGCCGTTGGCGATCAGTTCGCGGAACTCGGCAAACTCGTTTTTGTCGCCTACGAGAATGGCTCCCACGAGCTTATCGTCCTGGACAATGCATTTTTTGTAATAGCGTTTCGATTTGTCGATGAAGATAATCTCTTCATAATCACGTTCGGCATTGGACGGGACTTCGGTCATGCCCATGCTGCACAGGTGCAGTCCCTCCATTTTCAGAATACTGATCGACAGACTGCCTTTATAAGGTTGCGAAACATCCCCGGCAATGTAGCGGGCGGCTGCTTCAGCCTGTTGTTCGGCGGCCAGCGTGATGCCCCACATTTGCCCGTTCCACTGTGCCACTTCACCGGCGGCAAAAATGTCGGGGTCGGACGTTTGCAGGTAATCGTTTACGACCACGCCCCGGTTGCAGGTCAGACCAGCCTCGCGGGCGAGTTCGATATTAGGCACCGTACCGATAGCCACAACAACAACCTGACAATCAATGCGCTTCCCGGAATTCAACTGAATCCCTTCAACCTGGTTTGTGCCCATAAAAATTTGCACTTCTTCGTTGAAATACACGTCGATACCCCGGTCAAGCAATTCTAAATAGAGAAGTTCACTGGCGAGCGGATCAAGCTGGCGTTCCATAAACCGGCCTGCCCGTTGCACAACTGTTACCCGAACGTCCATCTGCCGCAGGGAAGCCGCCAACTCCAAACCCAGCAATCCACCACCGACAATAACAGCATGGGGATCATGCTGATCAAGAAACGGCAAGAGCGAATCGGCATCAAGCCGTGAACGCATATTGAAAATACCCGGCAAACGGGGTATGCCTTTGGGCATGAACGCCCGGCTTCCGGTACCCAGCAAAAGCTTGTCGTAGGTATGTTCAACGCCTTCCGTATCGACCACAACCTTCGCCTTCCGGTCGATATGGGCGATACCGACGCCTTTGTGCACAATGATACGGGCTTCTTCAAACTGGTCTTCGCGAAGTTTGACAAGCTGCTCCCACGATTGTGCCCCACTGATATAATCGGGCAACAGCACCCGGTTGTAGA
>CAXTJJ010000030.1:0-21430 GCA_964244155.1 uncultured Spirosoma sp. | reverse complement strand
CCATCGACCCAAAAATGGTCGAGAGTGAGCGGGGCGTTGTCCTGTCCGAACGAAGCACCGGGCTGGAAAATAGCAATTATCGGGTGATCAGCGAGCTGGTTCAGGCAACGGCTTTTGTCGAACACCCGTATATGTTTCCGGTAATCGGTTTTGAGTCGGACATTAAAAAGTGGACGCAGGCTGATCTCGAGAAATACTTTAAAACGTATTACTCGCCGAATAACGCGGTGGCAGTTGTAGTGGGCGACGTAACAGCCGCGCAAGTAAAGAAACTGGCGGAGCAATACATTGAGCCTATTCCGGCGCAAAAACTTCCCGATAGCTTACGCACTGTTGAACCACCCCAAAACGGCGAACGGCGTGTAACGACCTACAAAGATGTAGCAACGCCCAATATTTTGCTGGCTTACCATACACCTGCGACCCGCCACCCCGACTATTACGCGCTCGATTTGCTGAGTGGTGTTTTAAGTTCGGGTAACTCGTCGCGTCTGGTTAAATCGCTGGTGCTCGACTCAACCATCGCATCGCGGGCATTTACCAATTTTGGCGAATCATTCGACCCAAGTTTATTCTCAATCTATGCCATTGCCGCCAGCGGTATCACGGCCGAAAAGTTAGAACAGTCGGTGCTGCATCAGATTGACAAAGTCATTAATGAGGGGATTACGGACGTAGAACTGCAAAAACTGAAGAACCAGAAGTTGATGGAGTTCTATCGGACGATGGAGTCTATTAACGGAAAAGCTAACTCACTGGGTACCTACGAGCTGTTTTTTGGGAATTACAAAAAGCTCTACGAAGCGCCGGCCTTATATGAAAAGGTAACTAAAGAAGATGTGCAACGTGTAGCCAAGACATATCTGACCGGCCGAAATCGTACAGTTGGGTATCTGTTGCCGGAACCCAAGACGAACCCAGTCAAAAACAATTAAAGCAACCCCGCTTATAATCGCGTAGCGATTAAATGTTTGTAGAAACCAGATGCTTACCTAGGATTTCTGGCCGCGGAGCGACCGAACTATTGGCGTCAACAAATCAGAAATCACAGGTTACGTCGCTAAGCGACTGGAATTACTCTCGAAACAACTGGCTATAAACATTAAGTCGCTAACGCGACCCATGAACCGAATAAAAAATCTAATAGACATCACTCAATGAAATATATATTCACTTTTTTTATTGCCCTAATCGTTGCAGGAGCGTCGCTGGCGCAAACGTTCAAGGTGCCGCCCTACCAGAAGTTCAAGCTTAAGAACGGCTTGACAATTTACCTGATGGAGCAGCATGAAGTACCCCTCATCAACGTTTCGGCGGTGTTCGATGCCGGGGCTGTACAAGACGGAAACCGTTATGGGTTAGCTAACATGACGGCCGACGCGCTGCTGTTTGGCAGTTCAAAATATACAAAGGCGCAGTTGGAAGAAAAGACCGAGTATGTGGGCGCGAGTGTAGATACCTATGCGGGTAAAGAGGTCGCCAAGTTAACCGCGTCTTTTGCCGTTAAAGATCAGGATTTGCTGTTCGACATTATTCAGGATGTGATTACGAAGCCAACCTTCGATCAAACTGAATTCGATAGATATAAACAGCGTCAATTGCTCCAGCTAACGCAACAGAAGGAGAGTCCACGGGGCGTGGTGGCTTCCTATTACAATAAATTTGTTTTTGAAGGTCACCCGTATGCCAATCCGCTAACGGGTACGCCAAGCTCCGTTTCAGCTATTTCGGCAACCGATGTCCGGCAGTTCTACCAAAAAAACTTTACAACAGACCGCGCTGCGATTGCCCTGGTTGGCGACTTCAACACGGCGGCTATGAAGAAGCGCATCACCGATTTGTTTGGCACCTGGAAAACCGCTGCCGCTACATCGCCTGTCCTGACAGAACCTACCGTGGCGTTCGATAAAAGCCGGGTGTTGCTGGTCAATAAAGACGACGCTCGTGAAACAACGTTTTTGATTGGCGGTAAAGGAATCACCCAGAATAATCCCGACTTCATTCCCGTTACGGTTGTCAACACGATTCTGGGCGGGCGGTTTACTTCCTGGCTGAACGATGCCTTACGAGTAAATTCGGGCCTGACTTATGGGGCTGGCAGTCGCTTCAGTACGTTTCGGAAGAGTGGCACCTTTGCTATTTCTACGTTTACCAAAGTTAGCACGACTACGCAGGCTATCGACATGGCTTTGCAGGTACTTGACAGTTTACACCGGACGGGAATTGACGAAAAAACACTTTCATCGGCCAAAAATTACGTGAAAGCCGATTTTCCGCCGAGGTACGAATCGGCGAGTGAGTTGGCTAATCTATTGACCGATATGTTTAGTCTGGGCTTTGATGAGTCGTTTATCAATAATTTCCAGAAGAACGTGGATGGCTTAACCGTGGCCAAAACCCGTCAAATTATTGACCAGTATTTTCCAAAGGACAAGCTTCAGTTTGTATTGATCGGTAAGGCTGAAACCATCCGGGACAAGGTGAAGAAATACGGAACCATCACCGAGAAGGAAATAAAAGCCGATGGATTTTAAACGGTAACGCGGATATCCTGTCCGCATGGCCAGAGTCTGAATTATTATACTCTAACTATGCGGACAGGATATCCGCGTTACTCATAATCTCAAAAATTCCCCTACCTTTGCCCTTGAGTTTTCGGTGCCTGATGCTGCTTCGTGGCAGCTTTCAAGGCTTAAAAGGGAAGTTGGTGTGAAACCAATGCTGTCCCCGCAACTGTAAGTCTTATACAAAATCGGTTCAATCTACGTAACCACTGCGCTGATAATCAGCGTGGGAAGGTCCGAGCCGACGAGACGAGCCAGGAGACCTGCCGAATACCATCCGTTGTTCTGGCGTTCGGAGGAAACGCCCCAATCGCGTGCTAATGGGCCATCATGTTGGCGGTCCGTTGTTTAAGGGCACTCTTTTTGTACAATACATTGAAACAGATCACCCTTCGTTGGTGGATTTTTGGGCTGTTGGTCGCCTGGTTGGCTGGCCATAGTAGTTTCGCGCAAACCGATTCATCGGCGCAATCGGCGTCTGTTGTGTCGTTGTCTGTGGTGACGGTACGAGCTATTGCACCCGAACGGTTTCTGGCAGGGCAGAAACTCCAGCGTATCGACTCTACAACGTTATTACAGTTTCGTTTCGGGTCGCTTACGGACTTGCTGGCACTCAATACCCCTTTGGCATTTAAGAATTACGGCCCCGGTCAGTTGGCTACAGTTGCCTTTCGGGGAACATCAGCCAATCATACTGCTGTACTCTGGAATGGTATCAATATCAACCAGCCCAATCTGGGCCTGACTGACTTTTCAACCTTGCCCGTTGCCGGATTTGATCGGTTATCGGTTCAATACGGCTCTTCGGCAAGTGTAGTCGGGTCCGATGCCGTGGGCGGAAGTGTCTTGTTGGGTAGTAGTCCCGTTTGGCAGCCGGGTATTCGGGTGACCTTTGGGCAGCAACTCGCCAGTTTTCAAAATAACCAAACGCAGGTAGGCGTCCGGTATAGCACAACATTGGGAACTGCCTGGAGACTATCAGGTAAGACCTTTGCGTATCGAAACCAGTTCAACAACGCATATCCTTCTGCTGAACGCCGAAATTATTTTCTGGAACAATCGACAACGGCGCAGCGAGGACTCGTACAGGATTTGTATTTCCTCCACAAGAGCGGTCGGCAGTTATCGGTTAATGTCTGGCTGACCGACAATGATCTGATACTCTTTCCTAAAGACACGATTGCTCGCGAGCGTACCCGAACGCAATCGGCCCGTTTTCTTACGACTTACGAGACGAACAACCTAACCCTTCGGCTGGGCTGGATTCATGATATTCTGGACTATGCTAAAGGTAATTTTGATTTGCCAAGTCATACACAAACCGACCGGTTCATCAGCCGGGCCGAACGGGAGTTTGTTTTGACCCCGTCAAAAGCCAATCTGTCGATAAATCTTCGCGTTGGGGGCGAATGGTCGCATTACCGCACCCGAACAGATGGGTACGTTAGTCAACTGATTGACGAAGACAGGGGTGATCTATACGCATTACTTCGCCTACAAACGGCCCGCTGGCTTGTGTCTGCTAATTTGCGGCAGGCATTTGTAACGCACTTCAATCCACCGCTTACGCCTTCGTTGGGTGCTGAGTATCGATTGGTGCAGCATACGAAGTTCGGGCTAACCGCCAAGGGAGCCATCAGCCGTAGTTATCGTGTGCCAACGCTCAATGAACGCTATTGGGCAGATTTGGGCAACCCGAATCTACTGCCTGAAAACGGGTTCAATCTGGAAGCCGGACTGGCCTCGACGCTTGTGCTGAATGAAAACCTTAGCCTAACATCTGAAGTAACGGCCTATCGAAACAGGGTGGATAACTGGACCTACTGGAACCCGACGACCAATTACCACGTCGAAAACCTGCAACTGGTCGTCGCTCGCGGTGGCGAACTCACGGCATCTGTGGCGTATATTCGCGATAGATGGAGAGCCGGTCTTCGCGCGGGTTATGCGCTGACGCGTTCATCGCAGGAGCGGGCGTATGATACTTATTCGCAGGATGTGATCGGCAAGCAACTGGTTTATGTGCCTATTCATACCGAAACACTCAATGCTTATGTACAGCGTGGATCAACGCGTCTGACTGTACAAACGCAGGCCAGTTCGCGCCGATACATCACCTTCGACAATAGCCAGTTTTTCAAGGGTGTTGCTTTAACAAACGTACTTCTGGAAACAACCACCAAACTTGGCCCGGTGCCCATTCGGCTACAGGGGCAGGTTAATAATGTATTCGATGCCTTATCGTTCAGTGTAAAGCGGAATGCTTTGCCGGGACGAAACTGGGCGCTCAATGTTCTTATCAATTTTCCGTCTAACTAAATTATGAAATATCAAGTAACCAAAGGGCTCTTACTTAGCTTACTGGCCCTGAGTGCCTGGAATTGTAAAACATCTGATCCCGAGCCAACGCCTTATGAGTCAGGCGTCTTTATAATAAATCAAGGCAATTTCTCCAGTAACAATGGAACAATTTCCTTCTTATCCCGTACAGGAAATACTGTAGCTACCAATATTTATCAGACGGCGAACCCAGCATTAGGGTTAAGTGGCAGCCTTCAGGGATATGCTGAAGTGAATGGTAAGGGCCTGATTCTGGTCGATAATAGCAGTGCAGGACAGGATAAGGTCGAGATTGTTGAGGGAGGAACGTTCAAGTCCCGCGCTACACTCAAAACGCCGGATATTGAAAATCCGCGTCAAGTCATCGCGGCTGGTCCCAACAAAGCCTATATCAGCTGTTGGGACGTTTCGGGCGATTATAATGCCGGTACGTTTTATAAAGATCCGGGCTACATTGCCGTAGTCGACTTGAATACGAGTACGGTCATAAAAAAAATACCGGCTGTGAAAGGCGTCGAAAAAATGGTCGTTGCCGGAACAGAAGCATTTGTTGGCAGCAATACCTACAGTGGCAATAAAACGCTATTGATTATCGACCTGAATACGGATACTGAAAAACAACGCATTGCTTTTGGATCAACACCCGAACCCATTGCCTTAGATGCCGATGGTAAGCTTTGGATACAGGCGGGAAATGATTTGGTTCAGATTGATCCGGCAAGTCGATTAGTCGCTAAACGGTTGACGTTTTCGACTGCACCCGGTTCTGTTGTTATTGGTGCTGACAAACGAGCGTTTTATTATACCTTAAATGGTAAAACCTACCGTCTGCCGATTGATGCTAATTCAGCCTTAGGCAGTCAGGTAATAGGACGTTCCTTTAGTGCGCTGGGCATTGACCCACAAACCAAGCGTATTTATGGAAGTGTAATTCCGTCGTATGCACAAGCAGGTTATGTGCTTCGCTACGAAGAGAGTGGTGCTTTAGTCGACTCTGTTAAAGCGGAAATTGCCCCATCGGGCTTTTACTTCCGATGAGCCGACAACCGGCATTGATGAACTGGAGCGGGGGTAAAGATTCGGCCCTCGCTCTGTATCATAGTCTGCGCTCAAATAAATGGGATATACAGACATTACTAACAAGTGTCAATGACGAGTACGGCCGGGTTAGCATGCACGGGGTTCGAACGGAGTTGATGGCGGCTCAGGCAGATCGACTGGGTATTCCCTTAAAGATGCTGCGTTTATCGGGTAATGTGTCGATGGAAGTCTATGAGGCTCAGATGCAGAGGACGCTCCATGAATTGACGAAAGAAGGGGTCACTCATTCCATTTTCGGTGATATTTTTCTGGAAGATCTTCGCCTTTATCGGGAAACGCAGTTACAGCGGGTAAACCTCACCGGCGAATTTCCAATCTGGCAGCGTAACACCACCGAGCTGATTCATGAATTTGTAGACTTAGGCTTTAAAGCCGTGCTTGTCTGTATTAATGAGAAACACTTAAGCACCGATTTTTTGGGACGTGAACTGGATCTGGATTTGCTCCGGGATTTACCCAAAACCGTTGACCCGTGTGGCGAAAATGGCGAGTATCATTCCTTTGTGTATGATGGCCCCATTTTCTCCAGCCCGGTTCCATTTATAAAAGGAGAAGCTGTCCGACGAGTCTATACTACCTCTGGCGGCACTGACTGCCACGCTGACCAACCCGATACCCGTTGGGACACTGGTTTCTGGTATCAGGATTTGATCCTTGAGGAGTAGCGTTAAAATTGCTTACAGGATAAAAAAGAAAGGCGTGCCAAGGTTGGAACCGTGGCACGCCTTTCTTTTTTATCCTGTAAGCAGCCAACATCTTCACCTTTTGCCTTTATTTTCATACTATTAGAGGATATTTTACCAACTCGGTTCTTTTACCGACAAATAGTATTCATCAATTTATGAAACGTAGAGAAGCCATACAAAAAGCGGCCCTCATGATGGGAGGGATTCTGTCGGCTCCCACGCTGGCGGGCGCTATGGGACGTGTGACTAACACAGGCCCAAGCGTGCTGGTCTCACCTGATCAGGAAGCGTTGCTGGCCGATGTCGCCGATGTGATCATTCCAACCACAACGACGCCGGGTGCTAAAGCGGCTGGCGCCGAAAAATTCATTATCCGCGTCATGCGCGATTGTTACCCCAAAGCCGATCAGGATAAATTCTATGCGGGTCTGGCGAAACTGGACGCCGACAGTAAAACCAAATTTGGTAAAGGCTTTGCCGCGCTGGATACGGCTCAGAAGAACGAGATGGTTAAACAGACAATGACCGAAGACAAGCCGTTCTTCCTGCGAATGAAAGAACTAACAACAACCGGTTATTTTACCTCAGAAATTGGTGCGACAAAAGCCCTCGAATACCTCCCTGTACCGGGACAATTTAACGGTTGCATGCCTCTCAAACCCGGTCAAAAGACCTGGGCATTATAAATTAGTCAGTAAGTCAATAAGTCAGTAAGTTGGTAAGTAGCTACTGCAGCAGTGTTTTTCCCAATGCATTAGCTACTTACTAACTTACCGACTTATTGACTTACTGACTTATCAACTAAAATCATGAACCTCAATATAGATTCTATAAAAGAACAGACCTATGATGCCATTGTCATCGGGTCGGGGATATCAGGTGGCTGGGCCTCGAAAGAGCTGACCGAAAAAGGGCTGCGCGTGTTGATGCTCGAAAAAGGGCACCAGCTCGAACACGTAAAAGACTATGAATATGCCATGAAAGACCCCTGGCAAACGCAATATAACGGTCGGCTTACGGAAGAGCAAAAAGCATCGCATCCAAAACTGATGCGCGATTATCCGTATAATGAGATGACCCAGAATTACTGGATGAAAGATACCGACGCGCTGTATAAAGAAGAGAAGCGGTTCGACTGGTACCGGCCAAATATTGTGGGTGGTAAATCCATTATGTGGGGTCGGCAGTCCTATCGGCTAAGTGATATTGACTTCGGGGCGAATGAAAAAGACGGTATCGCCGTCGATTGGCCGATTCGGTATAAAGATGTAGCACCCTGGTATTCGTATGTTGAAAAATTCGTTGGTATTTCGGGTGAGAAATTGAACCTGCCCCAATTGCCCGACAGCGAGTTTTTGCCACCCATGGAAATGTATTGTGTGGAGAAGGAAGTTCGCAAGCGGATTGAGAAGAACTTCCCCGGCCGTACAATGACCATTGGTCGGGTAGCTAACCTGTCGAAGGCTGGTCAGGCGCAACTGGGCGTTGGACGTGCCCCATGCCAATACCGGAATAAATGTTCGCTGGGTTGCCCTTATGGCGCTTATTTCAGCACACAATCGTGCACGCTTCCTCCAGCTGCCAAAACCGGTCGCTTGACGTTGCGTCCTGATTCGGTCGTTACCGAAATCATGTACGACGAAGATAAAAAACGGGCAACAGGTGTCCGTATTGTCGATGCTGTAACGCTTCAAAGCAAAGAGTATTACGCCAATATCATTTTCGTTTGTGGTAGTACGCTGGGGTCAACGGCAGTTCTGTTGAATTCAAAATCGAGCCGCTTTCCAAATGGGTTGGGTAACGATTCTGGTGAACTGGGCCATAATCTGATGGATCACCACTTCCGCATCGGCGCATCGGGCGACTGGGAGGGCGATCTGGATAAGTATTACATCGGTCGTCGGGCGAATGGTATCTACGTACCTCGCTATCGCAACATTGGCAACGACAAGCGCGATTACATTCGCGGATTCGGCTATCAGGGTGGAGGCAGCCGTCAGGGCTGGCAGCGCAATATTGCCGAAATGAGCTTCGGTGCCGATTATAAAGAAGAACTCACCAAGCCCGGTCCGTGGACAATGGGTCTGGGCGGTTTCGGCGAGACCTTGCCGTATCACGAGAACCGGATGTATCTCGACAAAAACGACAAAGACAAGTGGGGTATGCCACTCGTTGTGTTCGATGCTGAGTTGAAGGAAAACGAAAAGAAAATGCGCGTCGATATGATGAACGATGCCAAAGAAATGCTGGAATCGGCGGGCGTTAAAAACGTGAGAAGCTACGATAGAGGTTCTTACCTGGGCATGGCAATTCATGAAATGGGTACGGCTCGCATGGGCCGCGATCCTAAAACATCGGTTGTCAATGCCAATAACCAGCTTCACGCTGTTAAGAACGTGTTTGTAACGGATGGTGCCTGTATGACCTCGGCGTCTTGCGTGAACCCATCGCTCACATACATGGCCCTTACCGCACGTGCCGCCGACTTTGCCGTGAAAGAGATGAAACGGAAGAGTATCTAAGCCTTAATTACACAGTAAAGCCGTGCTGAAAACGAAATTCGGCACGGCTTTACTGTGTACTAATGGTGTTAAAATAACCTTCCTACAAAAATTAGCAGGACCGCTCCGCCAACGGCGATAAGCAAATTCATAAATAAGCCATCATTGTCAGGGTCGTTGCCGAGTTTTCTGGCAACATAACCGCCTACAAAACCACCCACAATGCCGAGGATGATATTGATAATAGCTGAATGGTGACTGTCCATCAACCGGCTAGCAATATAACCGGCAACACCACCAAGAATAATAGAATACAAAAAGCCCATTTGCGTAAGAGTTTAGGTGAATGGTTAGTATAACTACATAAAGCTGCACAAAAGGTTTTGGTACAGGATAATAAAGAGAAGGAAATGGTTTGGAAAATCTGAAAGTCAATGGGTATAAACGGGCTTGAAAGTCATTTTGTAGAATAGCGCTCATCTTTATAATCTACTAGCTACTTCATTCTTTTAGTAAGCTACTTATATGGCTCATTTTTTATCACCAAAACGCTCCGCATTTTCGCGCCGGGCAATCGCTCTCTCAACTGCCGGTTTGGTGATTGGAGCGACGTTTATAGGGGCTTATCAAAATCGAAACTTAGGGGCAGCTTCGGGCCGGTATCTGACAAGTTTGTTTGCTCAGCTAAGTGACGACGATAAACACGACCCTAAATATGCTGTTGGTAGCCTGAATGTGGCACCGGGGCTGGAAGCAACACTGTTCGCATCGGAACCCATGTTGAGCAATCCAACGGATATCGACGTGGATGAACGAGGGCGGGTATGGGTGTGCGAAGCCTACAACTACCGGCCAGCCATTAACGGTAATCCAACCCGCAAAGAAGGCGACCGAATCGTTATTCTCGAAGATACCAATGGCGACGGTAAAGCTGACCTTTCAAAAGTATTTTATCAGGATCCAAGTATCGAATCGCCACTTGGCATTTGGGTGCAGGGGAATAAAGTAATCGTGTCCGACAGTCCAAATGTGTGGGTATTGACCGACGAAAACGGTGACGATAAAGCCGATAAAAAAGAACTGCTCTTTACGGGTATTGGTGGCGAACAGCACGACCACGGTATGCACACGTTTGTCTTCGGACCGGATGGTAAATGGTATTTCAACTTTGGCAACGAAGGAGGTCAACTTCTCGATAAAGACAACAATGCGGTTGTCGATGTAGCCTCTGGAAAGACCATCAACAAACAGAATTTCAAGATGGGTATGGTGTTTCGCTGCGACCCCGACGGGAAGAACGTAGAGATGCTTGGCCAAAATTTCCGTAACAACTACGAAGTAGCCGTTGATTCATACGGCACCATGTGGCAGTCAGACAACGACGACGACGGCAACAAGGGCGTTCGGATTAACTACGTGATGGAGTATGGGAATTACGGCTACACCGACGAAATGACGGGTGCAGGCTGGCAGGCTAATCGAGAGAATATAGAGCCCGAAATTCCAAGACGCCACTGGCACCTCAACGACCCCGGTGTTGTTCCGAACCTCCTCCAAACGGGTGCAGGTTCACCAACGGGTATGATCGTGTATGAAGGCAGTCTCTTGCCTGAGGTCTTTCGAAACCAGATGATTCACTGCGATGCGGGGCCGAACGTGGTGCGGTCGTATCCCGTCCGGAAAGACGGCGCAGGCTACAAAGCCGAGATCGTGAACGTGCTGGAAGGTGCCCGCGATCAATGGTTTAGAGCCGCCGATGTATGTGTGGCTCCGGATGGTTCGCTTATCGTTGCCGACTGGTACGACCCCGGTGTGGGTGGTCATCAGGCAGGCGATCAGAATCGGGGACGCGTTTATCGCGTAGCCCCACCAGGTTCGCTGTACAAAATGCCGAAGGTGGATTTGACTACCACCGAGGGCACCATCGAAGCGCTGCAAAGCCCTAATATGTCAATTCGCTATGCGGCCTGGCAGAAACTACGGGGTATGGACAAAAAGGCTGAAAAAGCACTGGCCAAACTCTACAAAACGTCGGCTAACCCGCGTATGCAGGCCCGTGCACTCTGGTTGCTGAGCAAGCTGGATAAAGGCTCGAAATATATGGAGACGGCGCTGAAAAGCGACAATCCTGATTTGCGTATTACCGCACTCCGCGCAGCCCGCGAATTGAAAACGGATATTATCCCTTACGCCAAGCAACTCGTCAATGACCCCGAGCCGCAGGTTCGCCGGGAGGTTGCTCTTGCGTTGCGACGCAGCACATCGCCCGATGCTCCGGCTTTGTGGGCCCAGTTGGCCAGCCAATACGATGGTAAAGATCGCTGGTATCTGGAGGCCTTAGGGATTGGTGCTGATGGTAACTGGGATACCTATTACACGGCCTGGGTTAAGCAAATGAATAACAATCCGTTAGCTAACGTTGCCGGACGCGATATTGTGTGGCGTGCCCGTACCAAAGAGTCGATACCGATGCTGGCGAAACTGGCAGGCGACCCTACGGTGGATCTTAGTCAGCGGTTACGATATTTCCGGGCGTTTGATTTTAATCCGGGTGCGACGGAAAAATCAAACGCGCTGTTGGGTATCCTGCAAGCTAACAGTAACTCGACCGATGTTACGAAACTGGCGCTTCGCCACCTCGACCCTGACTTTGTGAAAAATTCATCAGTAGCTTCGAGTGCGCTAACAAAACTCATGACTGAGGTATATGGAACTCCCGAATATATTGAACTCGTGTCGCGCTATGAACCCACATCCGAAAATGTTCACCTCAAGCAACTGGCCGTTCAGAAATCGACGGATGGTATGGGACGTGATGCGGCCCGGCAGTTGCTCAAGCAACAGGGTGGCCCTATGGTTTGGGAGGTAGTCAACGGAAACGATCCGGAAGCCGCTATGAATATGCTGGTGGCTTTGCGACGAGTGGGCAATAAGGAGTCAATTGACATATTGAAAACGGTAGCTCTGGACGACAAACGGTCGGGGGCGTTGCGTCGGGAAGCTACGCGTTCTTTAGGCGGGAGCATGGAGGGGGCTGATGTGGTCGTATCTCTGCTTAAGTCGGGTGATATTAAAGGCGATTATAAAAAGGCTGCCGTTCAGGGTGTCAGTAATGACTGGCGTAAAAATATACGCCTTCAGGCAGCCAGCTTTCTGGATGGCGTACAAAGTGCCGAAGGGAAAAAGCTGCCCGGCATGAATGAACTGCTGGCTATGAATGGTGATGCGGCTCGTGGTGTATCGGTATTCAAAAACAATTGCAACATCTGCCATCAGGTCAATGGCGAGGGCATGGACTTCGGGCCTAAATTGTCAGAAATTGGCTCTAAACTGCCCAAAGAAGGCCAATACCTGGCTATTCTTCATCCGGATGCTGGCATTAGCTTTGGCTATGAAGGCTGGGAGGTGAAGTTTAAAGACGGTAGCTCTATGACCGGGATCGTGTCAAGCAAAACAGAAACGGATTTGCAAATGAAGTTTCCGGGTGGTGTCGTTCAGAATTACAAAATGTCCGACGTTGTGTCGATGAAACAGATAGAGTCATCCATGATGCCATCGGGCATACAGGAAACCATGAACACGCAGGACTTAGTCGATTTAGTAGAGTATTTATCGAGTTTAAAAAAGAAATAAAACCTGAACCGGGATTTTACATGATTTGAAGGGTTGAAAACAAGATTATCCGATAGATTCAGTAACCTACCTGTTTAGCTCGAAGAGCTAAAGTCGATAATCTTGTTTTCAATCCTTCAAATCATGTAAAATCCCGGTTCAGACCACTAATCATGCAACGACGCAACTTCGTAAAATCATCCTTTGGTGTGGCCGGCTTAAGTCTGGCAGGTGCTGCCGTAACTAACGAATCCGTAGCCGGTGACTGGCATTCGCAGCCTGCTCTTTTAGCTAAAAACACCTTCAAGCTGAAATATGCCCCCCACTTCGGCATGTTTGAAAATAGCGCGGGTAGTGACCTGATCGACCAGCTCAAATTTATGGCTGACATGGGCTTTACGGCCATTGAAGATAACGGCATGATGGGCCGTGATCCGGCACTTCAAACCAAGATAGGGGAAGAAATGGCTCGTCTTGGTATGAAAATGGGCGTATTTGTCCTCGATAAGGGAGGTAACGGCCAGAATACACTCGCAGCCGGGAAAACCGAATTTGTCGATATTTTTCTAAATGGATGCCGGAAAGCAGTAGAGACGGCCAAACGAATTAACGGTAAATTGACAACAGTAGTGCCGGGTGACTTTGAACGAAACCTGCCAATCGGCATTCAAACCGGGCATGTGATTGACGCCCTGCGTCGGGGTGCCGATATTCTGGCACCGGCTGGCGTCACGATGGTGCTTGAACCACTTAGTGATACGCCTAATCTGTTTCTGCGCACCTCTGACCAGACTTACGAAATCTGTCGGGCGGTTAATAGTCCAGCTTGTAAGATTTTATTTGACATCTATCACATGCAGAAAAACGAAGGGCATATTATTCCGCATATTAACTGGTGCTGGAATGAGATCGGCTACTTCCAGATCGGCGACAACCCTGGCCGAAACGAGCCAACTACGGGTGAAATCAACTACAAAAACGTGTTTAAGTACATTTACCAGAAACAAAAAGCCGATAATAAGGAATTCATTTTTGGTATGGAACACGGCAAGTCACAAAAGGGCAAAGAGGGCGAAGTGGCTCTGATCAAAGCCTATGTAGAGTCTGATAGCTTTACTGTGTAGGCTGTAGTACTGGTACTGCCGACCGGGCGGGGCGGTCCAACGCATCGCGATTGGCACTACACAAAAAGGGTAATCAGCTTAGACAGCTCGATTACCCTTTTTCTTTGTAAATGTCTTGCTTAGAGAACAACAACCGAGTTCTCGTCGTACGAAACACCGCTTGGTACATATTTATCAGCAGCTGAATCGTTCGTCCATGTTGTACCATCCAAAACGTACCGGTATTGATATTCACCACCAACGGGCAGTTCAACCGTCGTTTTATAAGAACCATCTTTTTGCTTTTTCAAGGCCTGGGCATCCCAGCCGTTGAATTCACCGGCCAGAGCGACCGTCTTAGCACCGTTGACGGCTTCGGCCGACAACTCAAACGTTACTTTTGCAAGGGGCTTGCTTTTGAGGAATTGTTTGGCAACTGCCATAGAGGTTAACTATTTTGTTTTCAATGCAAAGTTATAATACAAAATTAGTAATATAATAGTTATCAGTAGGTTAAGGTTGAATATTCTTTATATTGTTATAGTTAATATATTATGTTTTATAATTGACTATCTAAAAAACGTACTATTTTAGGATACTACTTGAGCTAGTCTATCTATTTTCAGGCCATGCAGTAATCACGTAAAAGTTGTGTTGTGTCAGGTTCATAAAGCCAGTATGAACCAGGTAGAATTTGCCAAAAACATACCGATAATCACACCGCCTGTGTTGGATATGTCCGGTATTCGCGCGTCCAGTGCCAGGCACCCTGGAAGGCAATCAGGCAGAAGATGGCGTATTCGACACCCACTAGTTTTACGCCTTTTGTGAAATACATATAGGTACTAATAACATCGATTACGAGCCATACCCACCAGCACTCCAGTTTTTTATGTATCATCATGAATGTGCCAATAATGCTCATAACGGTGGTGAACGAATCAAGGTACGGGAAAGCACTTGGCTTACTGAATACTACCGGAAACCATATGTGCAGGTTCTGGGCGAAAGTGCCCATGATACCGGTAGCTACTAACCCACCGAGTAGCACCATAGCCAGGGGTTTACCAGTGAGTCGGGTAATACGAAGTTCATTCCGGCTATCCGCTTCCAGAACTTTGGGGTGTGTCCAGCGCCACCAGCCCTGCAGATTCGTGACGAAAAAGAAAACCTGCAAAAACATATCGGGGTATAGCTGAATCTGGAAGAACAAAAAGAAAAACAGGAGTACACTCGCTGCCCCGATCGGCCAGCTCCAAACGTTGGCTTTGGCTGCGAGCCAGGTAGCCACGGCCCCCGATAAAGCCCCAAAAAATTCGAGGTAACTCATGGGGTAGTCCCACAGCGTAAAGAAAATCGTATGGATGTCGAAAAAATCAGCCATGAATAAAAAAAAACGGCGGGGGTTCTCTACTTTAACTGCACGAAAGTACGGATTAACCTTTTACCTAAACCTCTATGCAACGTATTGCCATGCTTGGGGGCGGCTTCATCGGCCGCTTCTATGCCGAATCCATCCACGGCCAGCGCAGCCGCGACAAAGTTGTGGCCATTTATGCACGCCGTCAGGAAACCGCCGATAAATTCAAAGTTGACTATGGCTGTGATTTCGCTTCCACCGACATGGAAGAAGTCATTGCCCATCCCGACGTGGATATGGTTTGTATCGCTCTCCCCAATAATATTCACGAAACGGCGGTCAACCTCTGTGCCAAGCACAAGAAGTCAGTGGTGTGTACAAAGCCACTGGGTCGCACGGCCGACGAAGCCCTTCGCATGATGCGAACTGCCGAAGAAGCGGGCATTTTTGCGGGCTATCTGGAAGACCTATGCTACACGCCAAAGTTTCTGAAATCACTGGAAAGCGTGAAAAGTGGTGCATTAGGCCGTATTCTTTGGGCAAAGTCCCGGGAAACACACCCCGGCCCGCACTCCGATTGGTTCTGGGATAAAGAGCAGGCCGGTGGTGGTTGTATGCTCGATCTGGGTTGCCATTGCGTCGAAATTGCCCGGAACTTCATCGGAAAAGATGTGAAACCCATTGAGGTCATGTGCTGGGCTGCCACGCAGGTGAAACCCATCGACGCCGAAGACCACGCTATTGCGTTAGTAAAGTACGAAAATGGGGCCATCGGGCAGTTTGAGGTAAGCTGGACGTTCCGGGGCGGCATGGACCTCCGTGACGAAGTGATGGGAACGGAAGGCACAATCTGGATCAATAATTTCCTGCGGACGGGCTTCGAGATGTTCACCACAGGCAAGGGGGCCGATTACGTAGCCGAAAAAGCCGAATCCAATACCGGTTGGTTATTCCCCGTTGGCGATGAGGTAAATGATTTGGGCTATAACCACATGTTTACCGATATGTTCAAGTCGCAAGAAGAAGGCCGCGAACCCGCCGAAACCTTCTATGATGGGTATGTGGTAAACGCTGTGTTGGATGCAGCCTACAAATCGGCCGAAACAAAACAGTGGGAAAAAGTACACCTGCCCGTCTGGCGCGGGCAGGAGGGGCTCAAACCCGAATCGACACTGGTTGAATACGATGCTGATCATTACCTTATCAAGCAGGAAATGACCCACGATGGCCGAAATAAAGTGATTCTGAAGGAAAAAGCCAGCGGTAAGATCATTGAGCGGGATCTGGCCTGAACGAAATGTCAAAAAGAGTGTGGGTAATAGGTATTCATACTCGCATTGGTCCTTATTGCTACATGTATGTGGTTAGACTCTAAAAAAATCGTTGTCATAGGCGGCACAACCGGTATGGGTCTGTCAGCTGCGCTGGCGTTCGTTCGCGAAGGGGCGCAAGTTGTCGTCGTGGGGCGAAATCCCGAAAGTTGCACCATTGCCGAAAAGCAACTGGATGGCAACGGGCTGGCCATGTCTGGCGATGCAGCCGATCCGCAAACGGCCCCTAAAGCCATTGCGCTTTGTCAACAGATCTTTGGCGGTTTCGATGGGTTATTTCACGTAGCAGGTGGTAGCGGTCGGCGTTTTGGCGATGGACCTCTGCACGATATTACGCTCGATGGCTGGAATTATACCGTCAACCTAAACCTAACCTCCCTGATGCTGTCGAACCAGGCAGCCGTTCGGGCCTTCCGGGCGCAAGGGAGCGGAGGAGTTATTCTTAATATGGGTTCTGTGCTCGGGTCCAGTCCATCGCCTACCTATTTTGCCACACATGCCTATGCGGCTGTGAAATCGGCGGTAATTGGGTTCACTAAGTCGGTGGCGGCCTATTATGCCAACGATAATATCCGGGTCAATGTGCTGGCACCGGCTCTGGTCGAAACGCCAATGGCCCAACGTGCTACCAAAGACGAAACGATTATTGCCTTCACAAAAACCAAGCAGCCGCTCGATGGTGGTCGCATTGGCCTGCCTTCTGATCTAGATGGTGCCGCCGTGTACTTCATGTCCGATTATTCAGCTTTCACTACGGGTCAGGTATTGACCGTAGATGGCGGCTGGAGCGTAAGTGAGGGACAACTATGAACACCGTTATTGGCATCGACCTTGGAGGCACCTGGATTAAAGGGGTGCTCATGAATAGTGAAACCGGGGAAATCGGTAAGCAGCTTTATCACCCTACGCTTGGCGAAAAGGACTGGAAACAGGCCATTGCGGAGACCGTTGCCGATCTCCGTAACGAGTCGGGAGGGCCGGTGCAGGCCGTTGGGCTGTCGGCACCCGGTTTGCCAAGTCCAGATAATGAATCCATTGCGTTCATGCCCGGCCGGTTAAGCGGGCTTGAAGGGTTTCATTGGGGCCGTTTCCTCAACGATACCGTCTATGTTGTAAACGACGCTCACGCGGCTTTACTGGCCGAAAGCCGCTTCGGGGTTGCCAAAGGGCATAGGCATGTTGTGATGTTAACGCTTGGCACGGGCGTGGGGGGCGGAATTCTGATTGACGGTAAGCTGTATCAGGGTAATTTTCAGAAGGCGGGCCACTTAGGTCATGTCGCTGTGGATGCCGATAGCGACCGCGATATTACAGGTATGCCGGGAAGTCTGGAGGATGCCATTGGTAATGCCACCATCGAAAAGAGATCATTGGGCCGCTATACATCGACCTACGAGTTATTGGAAGCCTATAAACAGGGTGATTATTTTGCCCAATGGATATGGTTGTCGTCGGTTCGGAAACTGGCAGTGGCTATAAGCTCATTTGTAAACTGTTTCTCGCCGGATTTAGTGGTGTTGGGGGGCGGCATAACGCAGGCTGAGGATGACTTATTGTTGCCGCTTGCCGAGTTCATGGACCTGTACGAATGGCGACCCGGTGGGCTGTCAACACCTATCAAAATCGCTCAATTTGGTGATATGGCCGGTGCCATTGGAGCCGCGAGTTTCGCAATACAATTTTCCTGATAGGCACGAGTTTAAACCCGCGCCATGTTTCCATCAACATGACAAGTCAATACATTCAAAAATGCCGTCAAATTCTCGATACGGTAGAATCTCAGGAATCTCAAATTCAGGAAGCTGCCCGGTGGTTTGCCAATACGATTCTGGCCGGACGCATGGTGCATGTGTTCGGGTCGGGGCATAGCCGGATTATGGTCGAGGAGATGTGGCCACGCTATGGCTCCTTTCCCGGTTTTAATCCCATTGTCGAATTATCGCTAACCTTCCATAATCTCGTTGTTGGTGCCAACGGGCAGCGTCAGGCCATGTTTCTGGAAAACGTACCCGGATTTGCCGACCGCATTCTTCGGAATTATGACCTATCCGATCAGGATGCCGCCCTTGTGATTTCTTCATCGGGCTGTAATGTTGTGCCCATCGAAATGGCCGAGTTGTTTCAACAGCGGGGGGTAAAAGTAGTGGCGTTGATTACTAAAGACCACGCTGAACAAAGCACCAGTAAACGCAGCGATGGAAAAAAACTGGGTGACTTTGCCGATCTGATTCTGGACACGGGCGCTCCCGTTGGCGATGCCATGCTAACCGTGCCGGGTTTGGATACGCCCGTTGCACCGGGGAGTACCGTTGGCGGAGCTGTTATCGTGAACTGTATCAAAGCCGAAGTTGCGCGTTTATTAACCGAAGCAGGTCATCCACCCAAAGTACTTAGCGCGGGTGTTGTGGTAGGTGCTGTACGAGCGGTCGAATTGTTTGAGGCTGCCTACGACGAACACGCGCATCGGTTGGCTAAATTGTACGCGAATGTGGGCATACCGAGTTACGTGAGCCAGACAAATCCTTAATCTACCATGATTGAAACGTCGCGCCTGACGCTGATTCCGCTTTCACTCGACCAACTTCGTCTCCATATCGCCAATAAATATGAGCTTGAGCAAACATTAGGCTTGGAGAAGGGGAGCCGACAGGCGTGGGAACCCGTATTGAGCATCATCGTTTATTTTACGATTCCCCGTTTGCAGGATCCTAATCTCGATCCGTTGTACCATACCTTGTGGCTGGCTGTGGATCGCGAGAAAAAACAGTTTGTTGCCGAAGCGAAGTTTAAAGGTGAACCCGACGAAACCGGAACCATCGAAATCGGCTATGGAACGTATCCGGGTTTTCATCGGAAAGGGTATATGACCGAAATGGTGGGCGGTATGCTGAACTGGGCGCGTCAGCAGTCGGGTGTCCTGCGCGTAGTGGCCGACACCACGGCCGAAAATGTAGCTTCGCAAAAAGTGCTGGAGAAAAACGGATTTCATTTGTTCGACCAGATCGAAGACATGCTCTGGTGGGAGATTAGTATATAAAAACCACCCCCTTCTTTTCTCAACATTAACTCCTACGATTTTGCAGCCCGTTCCCATAAAAACTACGGTTGTCGGCTCAATGCCGTTTCCTGGCTGGCTCGAATTTTCCAGCCAGAATCTTTCGCAATTCGGCCCGGCCGATATTAATGAAATGATCGAAGATGCCGTCGTGGCATCCGTTCATGATCAGGTTATGGCTGGTTTAGACGTTATTACCGATGGCGAACAAACCCGTTTCGACTTCAATCTGTCATTCTATGGCTATATCAACGGCATTCAGAATAACGAAACCGAACTCCGGCGATTTGGGCCACCGGCTCACGATCAGCGAGGTAAACATACTATTGTTGAGCCATTAACGGCTCCCAAAGGGTTGGGTGTGGTCGAGGAGTACTTACGCCTGAAACGGCTGGCTCCCGAAGGGCAGGGGCTCAAGGTTTCCATTCCCGGTCCTTATACACTTAGTGGCCGTTTGTTGCCGGGAAGTTTGTATAAAGACCGCTGGGAAGTGACTGAGGCCCTTTTGCCGCTGGTGAATAAAGAAATCGCCGATCTGGTTGCTCTCGGTGTACCCGAAATATGTGTCGACGAACCGTCAATGTCATGTTATGCCTACCGCGAAGACACCAAACGGTTTGTGGATATTTTCAACCGGACAGTGGCACCGGGCGTGGGCAAAACCCGCCTGTCGATGCATCTTTGCTTCGGGAATTATAAAGGTCGTTCGGTTGGGAAAAAGTCCATTGCACCCATGTTTCCTGATTTTCTGGACATGACCGTTGATGAACTTCACTCCGAAATGACGATTCTGAATTTCTCCGAAGTGAACCTATTGGCCCGCTTCGCCGAAAAGTTCGACGTGGCGGTAGGTGTCATAGATGTGAAAAGCTACTACATCGAAACCCCCGAAGACGTAGCCGAGCGAATTCGCAAATGTCTTCCTTATATTTCTGCCGAGAAATTAGCCATCGCTCCCGACTGCGGTCTAAGCCAAACTGCCCGCTGGGCCGCGAAACAGAAACTGGCCAACATGGTAGCCGGGGCGAAGATTGTAAGAGGGGAGGTCTGAACCGGGATTTTAACCAGATTTAAAGGATTAAATAAGATTATCGCTTAACAATTTCAGGTTTTAATTATTCTGCAATCTTGTTTAATCTTTCAAATCTGGTTAAAATCCCGGTTCAGACCTGCCGCCAACTTACACCGTTCCTTTTCCAGCTTGCCAATATTCTCAGTGAGTAACATCCGCGTTTTGGCGTTATCGAAGTGTTCGCCGTAGGAGGCCCGGAGTTCTTTGCGTTTCATGGCTTCCAGAAAACGCCGAATATCGTCGTGGGTTTCGAGCAGGAGGGGAGGCACCTCGGTCGGCTGATCGGAGTCATCTTTCGCCACCATTGTAAAATACGACGTATTTGTATGCTTCACGGTGCTCGTTTTTACATTTTCGGCAATAACTTTGATACCCACAACGAGGGATGTTCGGCCCACATAGTTAACCGATGCCATCAGTGAAACCAGTTCACCCACCTCGACTGGTTGCCGAAAGTTAACGCCATCCACCGACACCGTTACGCAATACTGCCCCGCATGTTTTGCCGAACAGGCATAAGCAACCTTATCCATTAATGACAATAGAATGCCCCCGTGTACGCGGCCACCAAAGTTGGCATACGATGGAATCATCAATTCGGTGAGCGTAGTGCGCGAATGGCTAACGGGTTTGGCTGTCATCTTTTACCGAGATTTTATCAAGATTTTAAGGATTAAACAAGATTATCGCAAGTAGGAGATCGTA
>CAXTJJ010000029.1:0-21811 GCA_964244155.1 uncultured Spirosoma sp. | reverse complement strand
AACATTACTAAAGAACTTGATCATCGCTGAGCTATTGTTTTGCCGGCTACGGCCTTCCGAAATCTAACTTTTTGACCATCCCGCAGACGGTCGTTTGGATTTGTGACAACCAACTCCTGGCCTGTTAGACCACTCACGGCTTCGAGCGTTGTGCCATAATCACGCCCTAGTGTAATTGGGATAAAGTGGACGCGTAAGCCACTATCGACGACTACAACACGCGGCCCCTCGGCGGTTATTTGCAAAGCATTGGCCGGAATCAACACAGGTGCCTGAGCACTGATCATATCGAATTTAACCATGCTATACAGGCCCGATGGCAGTCCCTGTTTGGGATTTGGAATAACCACTTCGGCCAGCAAGGTACGCGAGTCGTTCCGCAAAGCACCCGAGGTATGCATAACGGTGCCTTTGAAGGTCTGATTTTTCAACTCAGGAATGACAACCGTAGCAGGCATCCCGATTTTCATGTATTGATAATATGTTTGCGGCACATCGACAAATACCCGAAGCGAACCCACCTCAGACAATGTGAACAACGGCTGTCCCGCTCCCGGCGATACCATCGTTCCATTCTCGGCCGTCCGGCTGGTGATAATGCCACTAAACGGAGCACGAATTTGCTGTAGATTTTTCAACGCTTCCAGGCGCCCCAGATTGGCCTGTGCTACCGTCACCGCCGACCGGCGGGTGTCAACATCCTGCCGGGCAATGGCACCGGGCAGTTGGACACTCTGCAACCGGTCAAGGTTAACTTGTGTCAACTGCAGATCGGCTTTAGCACGGGCAATATCCTGATCAAGTTCGGGCGCATCAATCGTGGCCAATAGCTGCCCTTGTTTCACTTTCCCGCCAATATCGACGTACCACCGACGCAGAAAGCCCTGCGTTCGGGCATAGAGAGGAGTTTGACGATATGGCTGAATTTGACCGGGTAAGGTAAGGCCAGTGGTATCGGACGAGTGCTTTAGCGGCACCGCGTTTACGATAGGCTCACGGTTTTTGTCCTCCGAAACGGCCGCTTTCAACTCCTGCGTATTGCGAATACGCGGTAATACCCCGAAAAAGACGAACACCGCGATAAGCAGCAAAAGAGGAATCAGGATGCGAAGTGCTTTCATGAGTTATGATTGTGCGTCTAAAGTTTCGATATGAACCACCGCATCTTTATTGAGGAAGCCATACAGATGTGGAAATGATTCATTGTTGGTAGCCAACTCGTATTTCAGTTCATTCGTTAGTTTATCGGGATCAACATGAAGTAGCAGCAAGTCTGGCACGTTTTTGTAATAGCGTTCCAGTGTCCCGGCAACCTGTTCTTTTTGCGACAGATGGATAAACCCTTCGGTTTGTACACTGGGGGCTTCGTAGATAGCTTGGTTTTCCTGTTTAGCCCAATCTTTGGCAGGAACAATGTGATAAATCAGGTTCATAGTAATGAATTTTTGTCATTCTGACGAAGGAAGAATCTTGAGGTTAACTTGCTCTGGGATTCCTCCTTTGTCGGGATGACAAAAAATTATATTGTTTTGGGCTTGCGGGCCAGGTAGCTAAACACGACGGGTACGAATAAGAGTGTAGTAAAGGTAGCCAGAAGCAACCCGCCAATAACGGCCCGCCCTAAAGGCGCGTTCTGTTCGCCACCTTCACCCAATCCCAGGGACATGGGCAACATACCGATAATCATCGCAATGGCTGTCATCAGAATAGGACGTAACCGCGTCCTGCCTGCTTCCAGAGCCGCTTCGTAGGCATTCCCATCAACTTCGGGTAAGTAGTCTTTAGCAAAGCTAACCAATAAAATACTGTTTGCAGTTGCCACGCCCACACTCATGATAGCTCCCATTAATGATGGAATACTGAAGGTGGTGCCCGTTAAAAACAGCATCCAGACCATGCCGCACAAAGCACCGGGTAAAGCCGTAATAATAATGAATGGATACCGGAACGACTGAAAATTGACGACCATAAGCAAATAAACCAGCAGGGCAGCGAACACAATACCCAGACCTAATCGGCTAAATGCGCTTTCCATACTTTCAACCTGACCCCGAATCGAGACAGTATTGCCGGGTTTAAGCTGCGTTTTGTACTCGGCGGTTAGTGTTTCCAGCGCCTTAGCCACGGAACCTAAGTCCGTTTTCTCGACCGATGCATACACGTCATAACTCGGTTGCGTATTGACCCGGTTGATAATAACCGGCGCTACAGTACGCTTCATAGTCATCACATTGCTAAGTAGCTGGGGTGTAGACCGGTCGGCCTGCCCCGCTGCAATGGGCGTTTGAAGGAGCTTATCGTAAGAGTCTAGCTTATACGGGGGCGTTTGCACCGCGATAATATATGGGAACCCACTAACTGGATCGGGCCAGAAGTTTGGCCGGGTCTGGCCGGTACCACTTAGCGAAATGTTCAGGTTCGTAGCGACTCGTTGCTCGGTCAGGCCAAATTGCCCGGCGCGTTCACGATCGACGGACAGGAACAACTCCGGTGCATCCAGCACCTGATGCAAGTGTACATCGACAGCACCCGGCACCTGCCCTATTTTATCGACTAATTCACGAGCCACCCGCAGATTATTCGCCCGGTCGAAACCGGATACCTGTACGTCGATGGCGGCCGTCAAACCAAAGTTCAGGATCTGACTGACAATATCGGCGGGGAGAAAGAAGTACGTGACATCGGGCATTTCCTCCCGCAAACGGGTCCGCAGTTCGCGTACATAATCGATGGTTGGGTGCGACCGCTCCTCGTCGAGCGAGATTAGCAACTCGGCATCGGCCGAGCTAGCGGATGAGTTATCGGAGAAGAAAAAATTATAGCGCTCCGAGGTGAGACCGATGTTGCTAATCACGGAGCTTATTTCCTCTTCCGGAATTACCTCCCGTACAATTTCGGCGGTTTGGGCCGCGATTTGTTCTGATGATTCGAGCCGGGTACCCGCTGGGGCGCGTAAGTGCAGGCGAATTTGGCCTCCGTCCACTTGCGGAAAGAAATCCCGCCCGACAAATGGCACCAAGACAAAGGTAAATACCACCGCTATCAGGAACACACTCAACACCATACGGCGATTATTCAGCACCCATTCCAGCGCCCGGATATAGCGAACCTGAAAGCGCTCAAAACCTGTATTGAATCGATTATAGAACCGCGCAAACGCGTTTGGTCGTTTTGTGGTATCGTGATTATGCTGCGCTTCGCCCTTCAACATCAGATCGGCCAGAGCCGGAACGAGCGTCCGCGATAAGATATAAGATGCCAGCATGGCAAATACGACCGCTTCGGCAAGTGGTCCGAACAGGAACCGGGCTGGACCTTCGAGAAACAGTACCGATGTGAATACAATACAGATTGTAAGTGTCGATACCAGTGTTGGCGTGGCAATTTGCTGAGCGCCTTCCAGAATCGCCTGCCGCAGCGGCATGCCTAACTCCTCGTTTCGGTGAATATTTTCGATAGTTACCGTAGCATCATCAACCAGAATACCAATGGCAAGCGCCAGCCCGCCAAGCGTTTGAATGTTCAATGTCTCGCCTAATAGGTATAGGACAATCAGCGATGACAGAATTGACAACGGAATAGAAACGGCGACAATAAGCGTACTACGCCAGCTACCCAAAAACAGCAAAATCAAGCCTGCCGTGAGCAAGGCCGCAATCATACCTTCGACCAGCACTCCTTTAATCGACGCCCGCACAAAAACGGATTGATCAAAGAGGGCTTCAATCCGTAGGTTTGAGGGAGCAGCCGCACGAACTGTTGGCAGAATCTGGTTCTTAATTTTATCGACAATCTCGGTTGTTGAGGCATTCCCCGTTTTCACGATCCGCATTAACACGCCTTTACTACCGTCCTGCTTAACAATGTTGGATTGAACAGCGGCTCCATCGTGTACATTGGCCACATCGCGCATGTGAACCGTTGTGGTACCAATGGTTTTGATAGGTATGTCGTTCAGGATTGTGATTACATCCGGTTTGGAGTTCAAACGGACGTTATATTCACGCTCGGCCAGCCGCAACGAACCACCGGGCAGGGTTAAGTTCTGAGCCGCTACGGCATTGGTTACCTCCTCAGGAGTCACATTGTAAGCGACTAACTGGTCAGGTTCGAGGTCCACCGCAATCTGGCGGCTCTTCCCTCCAAATGCCTGCGACAGACGGCTGCCGGGCACAGTCGAGATTTGGGGACGAACACGCGTTTGGGCATAGTCGGTAATCTGCGCTTCTGTCAGGCTATCCGACGAAAGTCCCAGTTGAAGCACTGGAACGTCGGTAGCGTTATAGCGGACAACAAGGGGCGGGTGTGTACCGGGTGGCATTCGGACAAGGATGGTCTGTGAAATAGCCGTCACCTGGGCAAGTGCTTCTTCAATTTTAACCGTTGGCTGGAAGAATATTTTTAAAACAGCGGTACCATTATACGTCTGTGATTCGAGCCGCTGAATATCACTCACGTTGTTAATAAGCGAAGTCTCGGAAAAGTTGGTAATCATCTTTTCCATCTCGTTGGTTGACAGACCACTATACCCCCAAATGACGGAAACGACCGGAATATTGATCCGTGGAAAGATGTCGGTTGGCATCTGTGTAACGGCCAGCCCGCCCATGATCATAATGAGCAACGCCATGACAGCGATGGTATATTTTTTTTCTAACGCTAGGCGGACAATCCACATGGTGAGTAAGCAAAAAGAGGAAACTGGCGAATTAAGCGTCTGTAATAGTACTCAACTACTCAAAACGGATTGAGTACAATTGCACAAAAGCAAGAAGTTAAAGCTTAAATAGTTTCGTTTCTAACTTATGGCCAGGCAATTTAGTTGCATTATTCCAGAAAAGCGAATCCCGTTAATTGACTTTTTCAAAGAATAAATTGTCAAGACAACCTTTTGACCGGTATTAAGTATGGTTGTGACTATGAGTCTGCTATTGATCAGAAATCATTGTAATTTTGTACCAAACAAAACTGATTCCAGTTATGCCAAAGGCACAGATGAATACCGACAAGGGTACGATGACCATTGAGTTCTTCGAGAAAGATGCCCCTAAAGCGGTCGATAACTTTATTACGTTAGCCAAAAAAGGATTCTACGACGGTGTTAAGTTCCACCGTGTTATTCCAAATTTCATGATTCAGGGTGGCGATCCGACCGGCACTGGCGCGGGTGGTCCGGGCTACACGATTGATTGCGAATTAACGGGCGAAAATCAATATCACGACCGGGGCGTGTTATCTATGGCCCACCGTGGCCGCAATACGGGTGGCTCGCAGTTCTTCATCTGCCACAACCGCCAGAACACCGCTCACCTCGACCGTAACCACACGGTTTTTGGTAAAGTTGTAGAGGGTCTGGATGTAATTGACCAAATTCAACAGGGTGATAAGATCAACAGCATCACTGTACTGGAGGATTAGTATTTAGAAATTGTATTCAAAGGTTAAACACAGAGGCACAGAGCACACAAAGGGCAATAAGGTTTAGTTAGTGAAAATCAACACCTTGAGTCCTAACATTCTTAGTGCGCTCTGTGTTTCTGTATTCAATGAATTTGCGCGCTGTATCAACTGTATGCGGGCGTCTTTTTAGAAACAAGGCCTGAGATGGCTAGCCCAACAGCGGCAAGCGCCCCTATACCGGCCACCAACTGAATCTGGGCATACTCTTTTTGCTCTGCGGCAATCGCTACATACGCCCAGGCGAATACCAGTATATAAGCTACGCTCCGGTAGCGATTGAAAACCACTGCTCCCACTACTATACCAACAATAAGCATAGCCATTGCCCATGTTTGTTCACTCAAACCCAACAGGCTGAAATCTGTCGCTTTCAAAAACACCGTTACATTCAAAATCGTAGCGACGGTGAGCCAGCCAAAGTAAATCGAAAAAGGAATCCGGGCTAGCCATGTCTCGACTGTAGAAGCTGGTGATTCAGTCAAGGTAACATCAGGATCGGTTTCAACAATTGGCTCAATAGATCGCTCTAGCAAGCGCTGTTCAATAACAACCAGCGAGAACAGCATGACCAGGATAACAATCAACGCCAAACCTATCCGCTCATTGTTAAACAGCGGACTCCAGACGGCGTTACCAACCGCGTTTACTACAACCCACCAGCCTATAGCCCGGAAGCGCGGATTAGCTCGTTGAGAGCCCAGACCTTGGTAAATGGCAAAGGCCAGCAACCCAAGAAATATGATTCCCCAAATGGAAAAGGCATAACCAGCCGGGGTAATCAACGTATGGTATTTATCCGAAATGGCTTTGTTCGTTTGGCCACCAAAGGCCCCTGTGTTAGAGAGGTAGTTCATCACAACGAGTGTGATAACACCAAACATAACAAAGAATTGGCGTAGTTTATCGTTTTGCATAAAACAGAATGGCTTGGTTATTACGTGATAACCAAGCCATTCAAGGTAGTGTTTCCGAAAATAGAAACCTATTGCGCGAATCTGTTACAACTCTAAAATTTTGATTTCTGTCCGGCGATTGCGCTGGTGTTCTTCTTCCGTCTTCGCGTTTTTAACTACTAGTCGCGTTTCACCATATCCTTTTGCCACTAACCGGTCAGCCGAGATACCTTGCGAAACAATGTAATCAACGGCGGCTTTGGCCCGATTCTGTGATAGCTTCATGTTGTAGGCATCAGGGGCACGCGCATCGGTATGTGAACTGAGTTCGAGCTTGAGTGTTGGATTGTCTTTCAGAATCACAACAATCTTATCCAATTCGGGAGCAGCATCAGATCGAATGTTATACTTGTCAAGATCGTAATAGATGTTCTCAAGGACAAATGTCTTGTTCAGCAACGACCGATCAAGCAGAATATCGACATTGAAGGTCGTATCGGTTTGAGGTTTCGTCAGGAAGATGGCGGGTATACTTCTCCCCTGCATCGTAAATTGTTCTCGATGCGTTAAAAACCCTTTTCGTTCGGCCAGAATCGTATAATCTTTCCCTTCTACCAGCGGGTATTTTCCGAACGTTCCTGGCTGGCCAGTTACGACTTCAGCAACGGGCTGTCCGGTAGCATCGTCCAGAATCCGAACTTTTGCCGAGTCGAGTGGAGTAATTGGTGTTTCATTCGCTGAAACCGTTCCGGCAATAAAGTAACGTACTGTTTTGGGCGAGTTGGCCGGTGGCGGTGTCTGCACCACAATAGTAGTGGTATCTGGCGCGGGTCCTTCCTGGAAGAAATAAATATCATCGTCGCCCTTTCCACCACCCCGGTTGGAGGCCATAAAGCCTTTTGTGGGATCGGTGTAAATCAGGCCGAAATCGTCAGAAGGAGAATTGATAGGTTGTCCCATGTTCTCTACCCGCGTAACACCGCCCGAACGGGTAGCCACAAAAACGTCCAGTTTTCCTAAACCCGGATGCCCATCCGAAGCGAAATACAATTTTGCGTTTGCCCCAACGTAGGGGAACATCTCGTCGCCGGGCGTATTAATATCCCGACCCATATTTACCGGGCGGCTAAAACGGCCCGACGCATCAATACTCGTGCGATAGAGGTCAATACCACCGGCGCCACCCGCACGGTTAGAGGCAAAGTAAAGCGTTTTACCATCGGCCGAGAAAGCAGGTGAACCGTCCCAGGCCAGCGAATCGCTAATAGGCAGGCGTAATGGCTGACTCCAGACGTTACCTTCCCCCAACCGGCTGATATACAGATCGACATCAAGCCCACCTTTGCGTTTCCCGTTGTTGCCCCGTGCCAGAACCATCGTCTTTCCATCTTTCGAGAATGCAGGCGTTCCTTCGTTCACGTCGCCCTGGAAGACATTCGTGCTGAACACTTCAGGCTGACCTGATGCGCCACTACTTCCCGTTTCATCAGGCTTCTGGTTCAATTTGGTCTTGTACAGGCCCAACATCGGTTGCCCGTTATTTTTATAAACTGTTTCCTTACGAGAAGCCGTGAACACCAGTTCCTCCCCCCGCACAACAGGCGCAAACTCGGCACCCGGCGAGTTCAGGTTGCTCATGTTGCGCAGCGTGATCATCGACTTGTTCTGCGAAATGGCATTGATCGCTTTCAGCGTTTCGACTTCGCGTTTGGCTTTATCGAGGGTGGCTTTAGCCGTCGTTTTGGGTGCATTGGCGATATACTGTTGTAGCTGATCCAACGCGCCGGGATAGTTCCCCTGCGACTTTAAGGCGTAAGCATAATTAAAGCGAGCATCGGGCTCGGTTGTATTGGCCTCAATCGCTTTTTGATAAAACGGAACAGCTTCGCCAAACCGGTTTGATAACCGATAGGATTCGGCCGTGTAATAATTCAGGCGAGCGGGGTCAATGCTGCCCTTTGCTGCTTTCTGAAACTGGATAAGGGCCAGATTATATTCACCAGCATCATAATGACGAACCCCTTTTTTATACGCCTGCATGGCCGAATTACAGCCCGTTAGTCCGCTGGCCAGACCTAACACCACGAGCAGTACAGATAACGTATTGATTTTCATAAGGCTAAAAAAGCAAATCGCTGTTTCTCGCTCAAGATAATGCAAATTTGAGCGGGTCTTACTTTTAACGATTACAATCTCATTTTATTGAGGAATGTTTTACAGTAACGCGGGAGGAATCCCGCGATTTATGAACACTGAATCTAGTGTCAAAAATCGCAGGATTCCTCCCGCGTTACTTACTATATAATTCCTTATGCCTGTTGCGCTATGCCTGCTTCTTCAGCAACTTCCGTTGCATACTCTTCGACAGGAATGCAGGAGCAGACCAGGTTCCGATCGCCGTAAGCCGAATCAATACGGCTTACGCTTGGCCAGAACTTACGGGCACGAACCTGTGGCAATGGGAAGACGGCTTTCTCACGACTATAAGGTCGGGTCCAGTTATCGCTCAGGGCAACCGTAGCCGTATGTGGCGCATGCTTCAACACATTGCTCACCCGATCTGCTTCGCCCGCTTCGACTTCGCGAATTTCGTTACGAATGGCAATCATGGCATCACAGAACCGGTCCAGCTCGGCTTTCGACTCCGATTCCGTTGGTTCGATCATCAACGTACCCGCTACCGGGAACGAAACGGTTGGTGCGTGGAAGCCATAGTCCATTAACCGTTTGGCAATATCTTCGACCTCAACCCCTGTTGTTGATTTGAACGGACGGCAGTCCAGAATCATTTCGTGCGCACAACGGCCCTGCGAACCTGTGTAAAGCGTATCGTAATGCCCTTCTAAACGTGCTTTGATATAATTGGCATTCAGGATAGCCCGTTTCGTGGCATTCGTCAATCCCTCTCCCCCCATCATGGCAATGTAGGCATAGGAAATGGCCAGGATATTGGCCGATCCATAGGGTGCCGCTGAAACAGCATGAATAGCCTGATCGCCACCAACATGCACCACGGCATGACCGGGCAGGAAAGGTACCAGTTGCGGAGCCACACCAATGGGTCCCATGCCAGGACCACCACCGCCGTGTGGAATACAGAATGTTTTGTGCAGGTTCAGGTGGCACACATCGGCACCAATCGTAGCTGGTGAGGTCAGGCCAACCTGTGCATTCATATTGGCACCGTCCATGTACACTTGTCCACCGTGCTCGTGAATAATGGTACAGATTTCGTTGATACTTTCTTCGAATACCCCGTGCGTTGATGGGTAGGTCACCATCAGGCACGACAGGTCATTGCTGTACTGTTCCGCTTTAGCTTTCAGGTCGGCTACATCGATGTTACCGCGCTCATCGCATTTTACAATAACCACCTTCATGCCTGCCATAACGGCACTGGCGGGATTTGTACCGTGTGCCGATTGCGGAATAAGCGCGATAGTCCGGTGAAAATCATTCCGACTTTCGTGATAAGCCCGAATAACCATCAAGCCTGCGTATTCGCCCTGTGCGCCGGAGTTCGGCTGGAGCGACATAGCGGCAAAACCGGTAATCTCACAAAGCCACGCATTCAGTTCGGTGAACATCTGCTGATAGCCGACCGTCTGATCTTTGGGTGCAAACGGGTGCAGTTTGCCAAGCTCAGGCCAGGTGATGGGGATCATTTCAGCTGTCGCGTTCAATTTCATGGTGCAACTGCCAAGTGAAATCATTGAATGCACCAGCGACAGATCTTTCTCTTCCAGCGACTTCAGATACCGCAGCATTTCGTGCTCGGTATGATGGGTGTTAAAAATTGGATGGGTCAGGTAATCCGACTTCCGAATGAGCGTCTCGGGCCAGGTGATCTCCAGACTATCCAAAATCGCATCCATATCGGCTTTAATGCCAAATACGGTCAGGAGTTCGGTTACATCGTGAAGTGATTTAGCCTCATCGAACGACACGCCCACATGCTCCTCATCGGAGAAATAACGCAGGTTGATTTGAGCGGCCCGGGCTGATTTCTTCAGCGATTCGGTATCCGACACTTTCACCGTAACGGTGTCGAAGTAATTTTCGGTCGCTATCTCGTAGCCGTTCCAGCGCAGTGCCGTTGCAAATATTTTGGTCAGGGCATGAACTTGCTCGGCGATAGCCCGTAACCGCTGTGGGCCGTGATATACAGCATAGCTACCAGCCATAACAGCCAGTAGCACCTGTGCCGTACAAATATTTGAGGTCGCTTTTTCGCGACGAATATGCTGTTCACGGGTTTGAAGTGCCATCCGCAAAGCTGGCTTACCTTCTGCATCCTGCGATACACCGATAATCCGACCCGGAATCTGCCGTTTGAAGGCATCGCGGGTAGCAAAGAAAGCGGCATGTGGGCCACCGTAGCCCATTGGTACGCCAAATCGCTGCGATGTACCCACTACAACATCAGCTCCCATTTCGCCCGGCGATGTTAGTAAAGTCAACGCCAGCAAGTCGGCAGCAACGGCAACCGTAATGCTCAATTCGTGTGCAGTGGCAATAAGGTCGGTATAATCAAATACTTCACCATCCGAAGCCGGGTACTGTAACAGCATGCCAAAAATTTCACCACTGGTCAGGTCAACGGTGCGGTGATCACCAACGAGGATTGTAATGCCGATGGGCGTTGCCCGCGTTACCAGCACGTCGATGGTTTGTGGGTGGCAACGATCCGAAACAAAAAATGTGGTAGACGACTTTCTGGCGGCAGGACGCATCGCAAAAAGCATATGCATCGCTTCGGCAGCGGCAGTCGCTTCGTCGAGCAGCGATGCATTGGCCAGATCCATACCCGTCAGGTCGGATACAACCGTCTGGAAATTCAGCAGCGCTTCGAGCCGCCCCTGAGCAATTTCGGCCTGATAAGGTGTATACGCCGTGTACCAGGCTGGATTTTCCAGAATATTCCGAAGAATAACATTTGGCGTAAGGGTGTCGTAATAACCCGTGCCGATATACGATTTAAAGATTTTATTCTGCCCGGCTACTTTCTTAAAATCCGTCAAAAAAGCGGTTTCTGACTTTGGTGCGGGAAGATTTAATGGGTTCGGCAGTCGAATGGCATCCGGTACGGTTTGGCCAATCAGTTCGTCTATAGATTCGACGCCAATTGTACGAAGCATTTCGGCCAGGGCCGCGTCGGTCTGACCGTGATGACGGTCTTCAAATATGTCTGTCTGTTGAAGCTTTAGTTTCATGCCGGGATCGCCCACTTTTTGTTTACATGGAAACTCAAATTTACGGTAAAACGTGCAATTTGCCGCTCCGATGCGGCAAACTTCCCGACAGCATTACCCTATTTTTGACTACTTTACAGAAAATTTATTGACTTAGGCGATACCACCGCAGAGTCTCGCACGATATTTGTCAGACGGCTCTACACATGGCTTTCGTCATTGCTACCCTGATCTCATTCTCATGAAAGTTGTCATTCTTGCCGGGGGCTTAGGCACCCGCCTGAGCGAAGAAACCGTCGTTAAGCCCAAGCCAATGGTCGAAATTGGCGGTATGCCTATCCTTTGGCATATTATGAAGATTTATTCAAGTCATGGCTTCAACGAGTTTGTGGTTTGCCTGGGCTATAAAGGCTACATGATAAAAGAATATTTTGCCAACTATTTTTTGCACCAATCCGACGTAACCATTGATCTGGGACGAAATCACATGAATATCCATGATTCACATGCCGAGCCCTGGAAGATTACCCTCGTCGATACAGGTATTGATAGCATGACGGGCGGTCGTATCAAGCGCATCCGACATCACATCGGCGATGAACCGTTTATGCTAACGTATGGCGATGGTGTTGGCGACGTAAATATTACGGAGTTAGTAACCTTTCATAAAGCGCACGGTAAGCGATGTACGTTAACAGCCGTGCAGCCTTCGGCACGGTTTGGCGCATTGGATATTAGCAACTCTGGAAACGTTAAATCATTCCTTGAAAAGCCTAAAGGCGACGGAGCCTGGATTAATGGTGGGTTTTTCGTTTGCCAACCCGACGTCTTCGACTACATTGAGGGCGATGCCACCACCTGGGAGCGTTACCCCATGGAAACGCTGGCCGCTCAGAATGAGCTGATGGCCTTTCAGCACAACGGATTCTGGAAACCGATGGATACACTTCGGGATAAACTTGAGCTCGAAACAGCCTGGCAGGCCGGTACTGCCGAATGGAAAACCTGGTAAGCCAGCCCTCATTGTATGCACACTCTTTTTGCCGATCAATACCGAAATAAAACTGTTTTACTGACGGGCCATACAGGCTTTAAGGGCTCCTGGCTTGCCAGTTGGCTAACCCGGCTTGGCGCTCGTGTGGTCGGCTATGCACTACCCGTAGCCACTGAGCCCAGCCATTGGCATTTGCTTCAGCTGCCTATTCAGGAAGAGATCGGGAATATTAATGAGCAAGGTCATTTAGTCGGGGTTTTTGCCGCCAGCCAACCCGACCTGGTTATTCATATGGCGGCTCAGGCGCTGGTTCGTTATTCGTATCAACATCCGCTCGAAACCCTTGAAACAAACGTACTCGGAACGGCTAAAGTGCTGGAATGCGTCCGCCAAACGCCATCTGTCAGGGGTGTTGTCGTTGTTACCAGCGATAAGTGTTACGAGAATCCTGAAGATGGTCGCCCACTAACCGAAGCCGACCCAATGGGTGGTTATGACCCTTACAGTATGTCTAAAGGAGGAGCCGAACTGGTCACGAATAGCTATCGGAACTCCTTTTTCAACCTAAGTCAATACGGACAAACGCACAATACCTTGTTAGCCAGCGTTCGGGCGGGCAATGTGATTGGCGGGGGCGACTGGGCCGCCGATCGGCTGATTCCTGATTTGATTCGGGGCAGCGTGTCCAATCAGCCAGTGCCTATTCGAAACCCGGATGCGGTGCGCCCCTGGCAGCATGTGCTCGAACCGTTGTCGGGCTATTTATTGGTCGGTCAGCACTTGATGAGTGGCGACTTGACAGCTGCTACAGGCTGGAACTTTGGTCCCGAACCAACCGATGTATTGCCTGTGCGTGCTGTTATTCAACAGGCAAAAGAGCGCTGGAATGCTATCGGCTATAACGAAGTGCCATCTGATCAACATCCGCACGAAGCGCATTTATTGACGCTCGATTGCACAAAAGCCAATCAGCACCTTAACTGGTATCCGGTTTGGGATACAAAGACGGCCATTCAGCGAACGATAGACTGGTATAAAAGCTATTACGAGCGTGGTGAACTTTGTACCGATTCAGATTTGGCAGCGTATGTGCAACAAGCTCGAATGAATCGTTTAATCTGGACTCAATGACGTTCACACAAACTCCGCTGAAAGGTGCCTACCTAATCAACCTGTCTCCCCGTGCCGACGACCGGGGCTGGTTTGTTCGGACATACGACAAAGCTGTGTTTTCTGAACATGGTCTTATGCCCGACTGGGTACAAATGAATCACTCTCAAACCCGGCAAATGGGGACTATCCGGGGTATGCACTTTCAGAACCCGCCCCATGCCGAAATAAAGCTGGTGCGCTGCGTAGTTGGCCGGGTATTCGACGTGATCGTTGATCTCAGAACCGGTTCTCCTACATTCAGACACTGGTTCGGTGCCGAATTATCAGCGTTAAATCAACTGGCTATGTACATCCCCAAAGGATTTGCGCATGGCTTCCAAACCCTTACACCTAACTGCGAACTGGTTTATTGCCACTCCGAATTTTATACACCCGATAGCGAGGGCGCCGTTTTATACAACGATCCGGCTGTCGGTATCGACTGGCCGCTGCCGGTTACGGATATGTCAGCGCGCGACCTGAATCATCCTCCGCTCACACCTTCCTTCACCGGGCTAATTATCTGATTTCATGAACTGCCGTTTTTGCAAAACCCCTTTACAGCATACGTTTATTGATCTGGTCAATTCACCAGCCTCAAACTCCTACCTGACCTACCAGCAATTGAATGAACCCGAAACGTTTTATCCGCTGAAGGTCTTCACCTGTCATAGCTGTTTTCTGGTACAGGTCGATGAATACAAGAAATCGGATGCGATTTTCGATAACGACTACGCATACTTTTCCTCATTTTCAACCAGTTGGCTGGCTCACGCCAAACGGTATGTCGACGCTACGACCAGCCGCTTTGGCCTCAATGCCAACTCGCAGATAGTTGAAATTGCGTCGAATGATGGCTATCTTCTTCAGTATTTTGTGGAGAAACACATTCCAGTGTTAGGGATTGAGCCAACAGCCAATACGGCCGCCGTGGCCATTGGCAAAGGCATCCCGACTATTACCCGTTTTTTTGGCACCGAACTAGCCAATGAGCTAGCCGCTCAGGGCCGGAAAGCTGACTTACTGTTAGGCAACAATGTACTCGCCCACGTACCCGATATTGTTGACTTTGTGGCAGGCATGCAGCTCATGCTGAAACCAGTCGGTGTAATCACGATGGAGTTTCCGCATGTCATGAATCTGGTCGACCAAAACCAGTTCGACACCATTTACCACGAGCATTTTTCCTATTTATCCTTCTATACCGTAAGTCAGATTTTTGCGGCCCAAGGCCTAACTATGTTTGATGTAGAGGAAATTCCTACACATGGCGGGTCATTACGCATTTATGCCAAACACACCGGTAACGATGCGCAGACCATTTCGTCCAATGTAGTAGCGTTATTGAAAAAAGAAGCTGACGCCGGACTGACAAGTATGGATTACTACTCGGGTTTACAACCGAGAGCCCTTCAGGTAAAGCTCGATTTACTTAGTTTTCTGATCGAGCAGAAGCGAGCTGGCAAATCGGTAGCGGCTTACGGTGCGGCAGCCAAAGGAAATACGTTATTGAATTTCTGCGGAGTGAAAAACGACCTGATTTCTTTTGTTGTTGACGCGAATCCGGCCAAACAGGACAAATTCCTGCCTGCCAGCCATATTCCGGTCGTACAGGAAAATGTTCTAAAAGCCCGGAAGCCCGATTATGTGCTGATCCTGCCCTGGAACCTGACAGACGAAATTACGAAGCAATTAGCCTACATCCGCGAATGGGGAGGCCATTTTGTTATACCAATCCCAGCATTAACAATCCTGTGAACGACGTAAAGACGGTTTTGGTAACGGGTGCTTCCGGCTTTGTTGGTCGGCACGTGGTAGAGCGACTGCTCGCTACAGCAGGCGTTCGTGTAATTGCAACCGCACGAACGAAACCAAAACCTGAGCAGACGGCCTGGCTCTCCAACGTTCAATTTATCCCGTTCGACATAGACACGCACCCGGCAGAGATGGATTTGTACGCTTTTTTCGGGCGTCCCGATGCCGTTGTTCATCTGGCCTGGCCGGGCCTACCCGATTATAAGTCGCTAAAGCACGCTGAAACCTATTGGCTGCCACAGTACCAGTTTTTGACCAATTTGATCGCCAATGGCCTGACCGATCTGACCGTAACAGGCACCTGTCTAGAATATGGACTGCAAAGCGGTCGTCTTTCCGAAGACCTGCCTACGCAGCCTACTACGGCCTACGGATTAGGTAAAGACACGCTTCAAAAGGCGCTCAGTCTATTTTTAGTGGGCCAGCAAGTATCGTTTAAATGGCTGCGTTTGTTCTATATGTACGGAGCCGGACAGAACTCAAAATCACTCCTTGCCCAGCTTGAAGCCGCAGCGTTACGGGGTGATTCTGTCTTTAATATGTCGAAAGGTGAACAGCTTCGAGATTATTTACCTGTAACGGAAGTAGCCCGCTACATAACTAAAGCCGCTCTTCAACAGCATGTTACGGGTATTATTAATTGTTGTAGCGGCCAACCCGTATCTGTTCGCGCATTTGTGGAACAGTTTATGCAAGAGCATAATTATCACCTATCGCTTAACTTAGGGTATTATCCCTACCCCGATTATGAGCCGTTGGCTTTTTGGGGAAACAATCAAAAGCTGTTAACCATTTGACCTCTATGACCGCTCCCGACCCGATCACCGAATTTCAGCAGGAATGTGCTGAACGCGCTGCGTCTTACCCCGAAAAATCAGACCTGGTAGCCGCAGCACAGGCATTTAATGTTGCGTCAAACCGCGAAAAATATTCATATAATTTTAGCTGGATGGGTCGCCCAATCATCCAGTATCCGCAGGATATGATTGCCATGCAGGAGTTGATCTGGCGGATTCAGCCAGACGTGCTTATCGAAACAGGCATTGCGCATGGTGGCTCACTAATCTATTATGCGTCTCTGTTTGAACTAATCGGGAAAGGCGAGGTAATTGGCATCGACATTGACATTCGGGCGCACAACCGGGCTGAGATCGAAGCCCATCCGATGTTTAAACGGATCACCATGCTCGAAGGCTCGGCAGTTGATGAAACGCTGGTAGCCGAAGTTGCCCGGCTGGTGGAAGGCAAAAAGACCATCATGGTTTCGCTCGACTCCAACCACACCCACGAACATGTGTTGCGTGAACTGGAACTGTATTCGCCTTTTGTTACGGTAGGTTCCTATTGCGTTGTATTCGACACCATTGTTGAAGATATGCCCGCGAAGATGTATGACCGCCCCTGGGACAAAGGCAACAACCCAAAAACGGCTGTTTGGGAATTCCTGAAAACAACGGCTGATTTCGAAGTTGACCATGCCATCGACAACAAATTACTGATTTCTGTAGCGCCGGAAGGCTATTTGAAACGAATCAGTTAAGTAGGGCTGCCTGTCGGCCAACCCACCGCTTATGAACCCTAAAAAATTTACAATTGTCATCCCTACCCGGGAGCGAGCGGATACGCTATTGCATTCGCTTCGCACGTGTGTAACGCAGGATTATGACAACCTGACGATCATCGTTTCGGACAATTGCGGCCGGGACAATACCCGCGATGTCGTCGAATCCTTTGCTGATCCCCGAGTTAAATACATCAACACAGGCAAACGGCTAAGTATGTCCCATAACTGGGAGTTTGCCCTGGACTGTGTAGCGGATGGGTTCGTAACGTATCTGGGCGATGATGATGGCTTATTACCCAATGCTGTAAACGACTCAAACAACCTATTGACAGAAACCGGGCTCTCAGCGATCAACATGAACCCGAATACCGACTTGTATCTGTGGCCTTCTTATTTTAAAAAGCAGCAGGCTAACATGATGAAAGTTAGTTTTCAAAATGGCTACGAGATTAGAAACGGAAAAACAGAATTACAAAAATTGATGAAATGCGAGCAGGAGCATTCACCAATTCCCTGTGTCTATACGTCTTTCATTGACATGTCGGTGATCAACCAGGTCAAAAGCATATCTAAAACGCTTTTCCGGTCTCAAATTCCCGACTCTTACTCGGCGGTTGCTCTGGCCAATACGATTGGCAACTACGTGTATGCCAAAAGGCGGCTGCGGCTTAACGGTATTTCGTCCCATAGCACAGGTTCCTCGCAGTTTAATTACGGAGCCAATCAGCAAGCAGCCGACTTGTTTTCAAGCGAAGTAAGTATACCATTTCATCACGATATGATTTACTCGGCTTCCTACAGCTACATGATTGCCGAAAACTTTCTTCAGTCGTTTGACGCAGGCCTTAATCAGGACGAGAAAAAACGTTTTGATATAATTCCCTTTATCGAAACAGCCTTGAAAGAGGCAAACACCCGTCTGAATAACCAGTATGACGGCATTATAGAAGCCACACGTTTTGTAGGGAGTAAGCGCGGTCTTAACCCCGATTATGTCAACAAGCTGATCGACGAAGCACACAACCGGAGGTTCAACATTGTTTGGTATGACCTGCAACGATATTCGCATCCGTTCCTGTTTTTTAACGCGGCTGCCTACGGCGCTACGAATGTGTATGAGGCCAGTCTTTTATACCATAAAATACGAGAGAACCCCAGCCAATTTTTACTCAAGCCATCAACCTGGATAAATATGTTTCAGATGGTTTTTGGGGAGGTGTTGAACCGGTATAAGGTTGACAAATAGATTCCGGCCTGTTTGTCTGACCCAAGCCCTGGCTTGGCCTAGACAATGACAAACCATTACGACAACGACTTAGGCCGTAGAAACGAATAAACAGGACGCGTAACAGCGTCACAAATACGACCTAGTGTTCCGCCCAGTAACTGATCAAACGGAAGCGAAATCAGACTGCCCTGCATCAACTGAGCATCAGTAATGCAACGTGTTTGCTGAATAGACTGGTGCCGCTGTCGGATCAAGTCCCGATGGCACCATATATAGGCATATGTACGGAAGCGAGCTTGTATATACCGCCAGCCTCGCAGAGCGAAAACCCACATAAACAGCTCCGTTAGCAATAAAGCAGGCAGAAGTTGCCGAAAAGTTTTGCGCGACAGAACCTGCCAGAACGTAAGCAGCCGATTCCGCTCCAGATAATAAAACTTCAGGGGCGACATCCCCAGTTTATAATAGTGCGTGAGTACAGCGGCTGGTTCGCACAATAGTTCAAAACCTGCCAGTCTGGCGCGCATAGACAGGTTCGTATCTTCAAAATACATGAAATAGGTCTCATCGAACGAGCCAATAATATGAAGTACCGCCTGAGGAGCCAGCAAAGCCGCCCCCGACAACAGCGGAACCGCCTGTAACCGTTCAAAGGCTGATGATGGCTGATTTAATCCCCGACAGGTAGTGAGGCCGGTGTAGTGCATTTCATTACCACAGGCGTTTATCGTTCCGTTTGGGTTGAGCAGTTTAGGCGTAATCAGTACTGTAGGATGCAACCGCGCCGTTGCCATCAACTTATCAAGAAAATCGGGAGCCAGTTCGGTGTCAGGATTCAGGAAAAGAACCCATTGGCCAGTTGCCTGGGTTAAGCCAAGGTTGTTCCCGCCAGCATAGCCGGAATTTGCCGGATTTTCAATAAAAATCGCGGATGGATACGCTTGAGTTAGCCAATCAGCAACCCCATCTTTGCCATAATTATCGACGATAATCAGTTCAACCGGCAACGTCTCTGATTGAATATAGATCGTTGGCAGGCAACGCTTTAAATCAGTAAGGCTGTTGTACGAAACAATAATAATGCTGAGCGTGGGCAGGGTGGACGTAGGCACGACTAGGATGCAGTAACAGGTTCGGTTTCCGTTTCAGAAACCTTCTGCGTGTTTTCCCGCAGGTGCCTGACCTCCTTTTTCAAATAGGCCATTTCCTGCGACAGGTCTTTAATTTGATTCTGCAATCTGGAATTGACTACGGATAAGTGTACCAGAAAGACGATTATAGCAAAAATAGCCGCCAAAAAGATTAGCGAAGGCGGATAATAAACACCCAGTAACAGAGAGATTTTCTCTAATCCTTTACGCCATATCGAGAAAAAGATCAGGATAACCGTACAGAAAATCCATACGATTGAATACTCTTCGCGCAAACGCCCCCGCACGATCAGACGAAAGATCATGATCATGAACAGGGTTGCGCCTAAGAGGCTAATAAGCTGAATTGTAACCGATAGCGATTCCATATACTAGACCATAGTTGGAATTTTTTTCCGATGAAGTCGGGCGTATACAAACAGGCTGCCCAGCGTAACTTTAAGCATGTAGTAGATAGCCTGACCGTTATTGATTGACGACACACCACCCTGTCGTTCGCGCATCTGTACAGGAACCTCCAGCATCTTAAGATTCGACAAGCCAAACTGCACAATTGCTTCTGGCTCAGGGTATTCGTCAGGATAATAACTACTAACAACCGATAATGTCTTTCTATTAAACGCCCGAAAACCCGATGTGCTGTCGTAAATCGTTTGACCAACCAATGTTCGGTTCAGCCAACGGAAATAATTGATCCCTAACCGGCGCATCGCCGACGACTGAAACCCTTCTTTCGTCAGAAAGCGGGAGCCAATCACCACATCGGCCCGATTGTCCATAATTGGTTGGAGAATCGTCATGAGTTCCTCAGCAGGGTGCTGCCCATCGCCATCCATCTGCACGGCAATATCATAGCCATTTCGCCAGGCATACCTGTAGCCCGTTTGCATAGCTCCCCCAATACCCAGATTAACCGGCAAATCCAGATAAAGACAATCCAGTGTTTTTAAAATGTCCAGTGTGTTGTCTGTCGAACAGTCGTTTACGGCCAGCACATCCAGCCGTAATCCATGTATGGATTTGATGCGGTTAATATCTGCAACAACGCCTGTAATAGCGGCCTGTTCGTTAAAACAAGGTACGATAACCAGAATTCTGGGCAATACATCCAATGGCCTATTCATTCATCTGATAGATATGAATACCTCCTAGAACTGAGATTTCCTTCATACAACGAATCTCGACAGGCTGAGGTTGCTTATCGAAAATAACGTACTTCACGTTCAATTTCTTGAATCGTGGCGAGCAGGGGTCCATTGCTACCAGATAGCCATCCTCGAAATTATTGATCATGATAACCGAATCGGGCTTCTGCGGATCGATATACGAATTATAGACGGTATGCGCGTAGCGGTTATAGGCCGAATCGCGCTTCATTTCCGGATCGAGTACATTAGTGATCTTACGCTCTGGAATATACTTAACTCCACTAAGAAGTTTAACGCCCGTAGCTGTTACAAGATACGAAATGTACTGACTGCCATTAACTACCCAGCGGGCGTTCGGGTCGCGCTGGTGAATATCCTGCACGGTTCGGTAAAGTGTATGTTCCGTAATGGGTGACAAGCCTTTGGCAACCGGATTCACGCGCAGATTAGGTAATAGAAACAACGTCATAGCTGCACAAAAAATACCAACGCGATACGTAGGTTGCCAGGTTGGAAGAAGCAAAATCCCTATTCCGATGAAGAAAACGGTGGGAATGAATACTTGACCAAACTTGAAAAACCCTTCCGAATCACTGATATTAAGCTGAGCAGCGTAAATCATAAAGGCCACAACACCCGCAAACCCAAGACCAGCATAAAGCGGCTTTGATTTAACGTCTGAAGTACTCAGAAAGTACAGATACATGATGGTTAACAGGACATTGGCGATACCAAACGGAATCTGGGTTCGGCGCGTGGGACTCATGCTCCACAAACTGCCCTTGGCCAGCCATGCCGGGAAACCTACTTCAATCCAGACATAACCAATCACAACAAATACCGCCAGCAAAACCAGTACCCAGTCGATTCGGCGCGTTTGCCAAAAGGAGATAATCATGGCGGGAATAATGATGGGCGCGAAGGTGATGAAGTGCGACAGCTCACAGTGGTTAAGCCATTTGGCAGGAAACTGCCGGTCGTTCATCTGCCAGGAAAAATATTCCGAAAACCAGTTCCCAATAAATCCTGTCCCCCCCAGTTCACTACGATGACCGGGATATACGGTGTTCATAACGGCATCGAGCGTGGGCTTTATATCCGTATAAAACGAGAAAAATGCCAGACCCGCCAACCCCAGTGTCAGCGCCCCGGCCCCTACTTTTATGGGCCATGCAGCAAACATTCGTTTGGTGTCGAAATTGTTGATAAAGTAT
>CAXTJJ010000028.1:0-21882 GCA_964244155.1 uncultured Spirosoma sp. | reverse complement strand
TTGAATGATATCGTTGTTCGGTTTTTCCCGCTTAACAACAATCACATACACATCATGTCTACCCGTGAAAGGTTTGTTAAATGTACCCGTCACCTGATTCGTCGTTTTCCAGTCGCCGGTAGCTTTATATGGAACACTGCTGACAACCGGCCCGGCATACGAATCCAGCCGAACCTCAATCTCGCCGTCCTTGTTCAGCGATGAATATTCGTAAGTCAGCGACTTGATCGTGGTCATATCGATGTCTTTCAACAAAACGTAGGCCTTATGGCTCCCAGCCGACAGGCGGCTACCAAACCGAGGGAAGCCTACATAGGCATCGGCATTCAACGTTTTCACATTGGCATTGCGCAGAGTAACGACCTCGGTGGCCGTAAGCGGACCAACCACTTTTCCGCCGTTATCGGTATATGTTGCCAACAGGCTATATTGCCCCCTGGCCTCTTCGGGTTTATGCTCATTTAATGACAGACTTCCCTGCAATGGCATGGCTTTCTGCTTCCGGGCATCGGTCAACGAAAAGATGTATTTAACCATTTCCTGAGCATCCTGTGCCGGAATTTGCGGGTGAGCACTCATCAAATGATCTTTGCTCCAGTTTCCGCCCCCGCCTTCAATGATTTTTTTCGCAAGCTTCTCCACGCTTCCGGTCTGGCCTTTGTATCGGTCGGCTACAGCCAGAAACGTAGGTCCCACTGATGGTTTGTCGATTGTATGGCAGGCTTTGCAATCACTACCGGCAATCAGCGTTTTACCCAGCGAGCCTGTACCCAGCATAGCCACCTCCTGATGTCCTTGCTGAGGAGCCACCATGGGTGCACCATTGGGTTGTGCGCGATATTCATAATACACCTTAATGCGCCTGGGATCAATCTTTTTGTCTTCCTTATCGGTTACCTTCACCGCATACGAAAACGGTTTGTTAGCCCAGTAGAACGATTTATTGTCAGCCGTTTCAATCGCCACTTCCGGTTTGGCATTACCCACTTTAACAGCAATGGTATCCATACCCACTAATCCTGCCTGATCGGTCACTTTCAGAATCGCGTTATAGATACCCGGCTGGGTGTAGGTGTATGTAGCATTGGGTTTGGTAGCCCCAACGGTTTTTCCGTCAAATAACCATTGGTAGGTTACTGCGTCGTCGTCCAGGTCAGTGCCGCGGCCGCTGAACTTTACGCGCAGCGGGGCCTGACCGACGGCTTCCCGAAGTACGGGTGCGTTGCGGCCATCGGAGGTCAGGTACGAGCGGGCATTGCGTTCGGCGGCAGCGACCGAATCGACCACACTGGCCCTGGCAATGGGTGCCCGGTTGCCGGTATTGTATTCGATTTTTACCAGACGGGCATCGTCATTGTCGGCCCCATAAACGGAGCCATACTCCAGCATATACATCACGCCATCTTTACTGAAAGCCAGGTCAATAGGTCGTCGAAAATCGCCACCGCCTGCCATAAAGGGCTCAGTCCGAATGTAATTATCGTTTTTATCCACACGTACCGCCATGACCCAGTTGCGCATCCAGTCGAAGATGAACAAGGCACCGTCGTAATATTCCGGGAATTTGTTTTTCGACGGCGAGTTTTTGTCGTAGCTATAAAACTCACCGGCCATGGCACTACGCCCGCCTACGCCCAATTCGGGGAACTCCTTCGAAGCCGCGTAGGGATACCAGATCATAGCCGGGTTGGTGGGTGGCAGGTTTTTCAGTCCAGTGCTTTTGGGTGAGTTGTTCACCGGAGCTTTCGGGTCGAAACGTGGTCCAACGACGTTGGTTGCAAAGTCCAGATCGCCGTATGGCTGGCTATTGCCGATGAACAGCGGCCATCCGAAATTACCGGCTTTTTTAGCCTGATTAAATTCATCGTACCCCCGTGGGCCCAGTGTGCTGCTGTCTTTCCCGGCATCAGGCCCAATTTCGCCCCAGTACAAAACCGACGATTTTGGATTGAGTGCAATGCGGTACGGATTCCGGAGGCCCATCGTATAAATCTCAGGACGGGTCAGTTCAGTGCCCTTTGAGAACAGGTTGCCTTCAGGAATGGTATAGGTTCCATCGGCTTGTGGATGAATCCGCAGAATCTTGCCCCGCAAATCGTTGGTATTGGCCGCCGTTCCACGGGCATCAGCCGCCAAATGATCAGGCCGGGCATCAATGGGCGCATAGCCATTGGATGGGAATGGGTTAGTATGGTCGCCCGTGGAGAGGTACAGATTCCCCTCTTTGTCGAAGGCCAGTGAGCCCCCGTGGTGCGAACCCGGCTGATCGATACTCGGGACTGTCAGCAGAACTTTCTCCGAAGCCAGATCGAGCGTGTTATCATCCCTGACCACAAAGCGGGAAAGGTTGTAAAACGGATCTTTGTCAAACTGGGGCGAATAATAGATGTATAGAAAATGGTTGGTCGAAAAGCCGGGATCGAGCGTAATACCCTGTACGCCGTGGCCCGCTTTGGTAGGTACATCGAACCGGTGCACCAGTTGATGTTTGTTCGTGCGGGTATCGTAGACCGACAGATTACCACTCCGTTCGGTGAAGAAAACGCGGGTGGGTTTGCCCTGACCGTCATTGGCCACAGCTACTTCCATGGGTTCGTTCAGATCATTAACCAGCACCGTTTTGACGAAGCGATTTTCTTCAGGCACGGTAACAGCATAGGCCTTACTATAGTCGAGCGGCTTGTTGCTGCCCATTACCCAGTTGAGTGCTCCCAGCAAATGCTGTACAAACAGCGGCTCGCTGAAACTGGCATCTTCGTGGCCACCACCCGTATAGTAGGCCCGTCCGCCATCGAACTCATGGTACCATGCTATCGGGTGATTGCTTCCATTAATGCCGCCATCGTAGGTATTCTCATCCAGATTAGCCACCACGGTCAGATCGGAATAGAACGAGCGATAGTTGTACCACTCGTCGGTGCGGACCCAATGGTCGGGCAGGTGGGCGGTTGATGGATGATTTTTATCCGTCACGTCAACGGTCGCTTTACGCACGTTGGAATTACTGGGGTGACTGGCAAAATACCCGCCTACCAGCTTGTTGTACCAGGGCCAGTCATACTCGGTATCGGCCGCAGCATGGACCCCCATATAGCCGCCACCCGCCTGAATGTATCGCTCAAAAGCAGCCTGTTGCTGCTGGTTCAACACGTTGCCAGTGGTACTCATAAAGACGACTGCGGTATAATGCCGCAAACTATCGTCGTTGAAGTAATCAGCATTCTTGGTGGTATCGACCCTGAATTTATTTTCCTGCCCAAGCTTCTGCATAGCCGCAATCCCAAACGGAATGGAGGTATGTTTCCAGCCTTTCGTCTTCGAAAAAACCAGAATCCGCTTTGGGCTGGCCTGAACCGGTTGGGGCGTGTTGGCAACAGCGGGAGTCGATACCGACGACACCGATGAGGTTGCCGCTTGGGTAGTGGCTTTCTGATTGCTTAAGCAGGCATATAGCCCAACGCTGGCACCCGCTACGCCAAGCAAACGAAGCGAAACCTTAAGAGATGTAAATGACCAGATCATAGAGAAAAAAGTTGAGCGGTTCGGCTGGAGGGTTGTTTTCAGACAAGTAGTTCACGCCAGTCGACGCAGTTGTTTAATAAGGCCTGACACTGGATAAACTACCCGATTTACTATACTTGCGGTACCGGTCGACCACCCCACCCCCTGTTTTAGGAGGGGGATGGCCGACCGGTATTTGATGTTCGTTACAACCGCATTCAGTAGCGCTTCAACTTGATGCTGAACGAAAAAGTTACCGACCCGTAAAAGGCGAAGAATACACATTTTCATATTTTTCGTTCTTCACGCTCCATTCTTCATTATACTTACGCCATGAATCGTCGTCAGTTTATTCAACAGTCAGCCGGAGCGAGTGCCGGGCTGTTAACAAGTCAAATCGGTTGGACCATGCCTACAACGGCATTCCCCACTGTTCGAACGGCCGTTGGCAAACGAAACTTTACCAGTTCGGCGGTAGAGCAAACCATTGAGCGGATGCACAAAACCATCAAAGACCCGGAATTAGCCTGGCTTTTTGAAAATTGCTTCCCCAACACGCTCGATACCACCGTTCAGCTTCTCAACACCAACGGCCAGCCGGATACATTTGTCATTACCGGCGACATCGACGCGATGTGGTTGCGTGACAGCACGGCGCAGGTGTGGCCCTATTTGCCGCTCATCAAACAAGATCAACCATTGCGCCAACTTATAGCGGGCGTCATTCGGCGGCAGAGTTTGTGCATTCGTCGGGACCCGTATGCGAATGCGTTTTACGCCGACGCTACCAAAGAAGGCGAATGGAAAAAAGATGCGACCGATATGAAACCCGGTCTCCACGAGCGCAAATGGGAGCTTGATTCGCTCTGTTACCCCATCCGGCTAGCTTATCATTACTGGAAAACAACCGGCGATACCAGCCCATTTGACGCCGACTGGCTACAGGCCATGCAACTGGTGCTGAAAACCTGCCGCCAACAGCAGCGTAAAACCAACCGGGGACCGTACCATTTTAGTCGCGAAACCGCCTGGTCGACAGACACGGTCCCCGGTGATGGCTACGGCAATCCAACACGACCCATTGGCCTGATCAACAGCACGTTCCGTCCCTCCGACGATGCAACGGTGTTTCCCTTCTATGTTCCCTCAAACTGGTTTGCGGTGGTATCGTTCCGGCAGTTGGCAACGATGGTCGAGAAACTACACCCCTCGCCTTCCCTCTCCACCGATTGCCGCGCCCTGGCCGACGAGGTGGAACATGCGCTGAAACAATACGCCATCTATACCCATCCGAAATACGGCAAAATCTACGCGCTGGAAGTCGATGGTTACGGCAATCACCTGCTTCAGGACGACGCCAACGTGCCCAACTTACTGGCTCTCCCCTATCTGGGTGCCCTACCCGCCAGCGACCCGATTTACAGGAACACTCGCCGATTCGTGCTCAGCCCTGATAACCCGTATTTTTTCAAGGGGAAAGCCGCCGAGGGAGTCGGAAGCCCGCATACGTTAGTCAATAACATCTGGACGATGAGTTTAACGATGCGTGCCCTCACGTCGACCAGCGACCAGGAGATTCTGGATCAACTTCATCTGTTGAAGAACACCCACGCCGGCACGGGCTTCATGCACGAATCCTTCAATCAGGACGACCCGGCCAAGTTCACCCGCAAATGGTTTGCCTGGGCCAACACGCTCTTCGGGGAATTGATTCTGAAAGTAGCTAATGAACGTCCGCATTTACTGAGTAAAGTCGTATGAGCGATTAATTACACTAGCCTTGATCTGATTCAGGGTTTAACCAAATTACTTTTTGCTCAGGGTGATGATCCTGTCCCAGGATGGCTTTATATAAATCGGGTCGGCGGGCTTGGCGATAGCGGTAGCCGCCCGCCTGTTGCAATTTATCGGCACTACACACAGCCAACGCAACATCATCGCCCAAAGCGCGACATTCGGCGAGCACATCGCCAAAAGGGTCAATGATCATTGAGCATCCATTCTTTAGCTGGTCATCATCCATACCGATGGGATTGGCAAATACCACATAGATGCCATTGTCATAGGCCCTGGCAGGTAACCACTTCATCAACCAGGCACGCCCTTTCATTCCGTCAAACTCCAGGCGCAGTGACGTTGGATCGGTTAGCCGGTTTTGCCAGAGAACCGGATCGACGAAGCCCGCCCCCGGACGTGTGGACGGGGTTAACATCGTCACATGCGGCATGAAGATGATATCGGCTCCCAGCAAGGTCGTTGCCCGCACATTTTCTACGATGTTGTTATCATAGCAGATTAGGATGCCGCATTTCCAGCCAAACAAATCAAAAACTACATACTGATCACCGGGTAAGAGATGAGGATTGATGAAGGGATGAAGTTTGCGATATTTAGCCAGTAAGCCAGTCTTATCAACACAAACGTAGGCCTTAAAGAGTTGATCGTCCTGATCTTTCTCGAACAAGCCTGCCAGAATCACAATATCATGGGCCTGAGCAATTTGGATGAGTTGGCGAATACTCTCTCCTTCGGGAATGGATTCGGCTATGGCCAGCAGCTCTGGTCTGGCTAAATGCCGGGCGAAGGTATAGCCTGTAATCGAACACTCATGAAAAGCGATGACTTGAGCGCCCTGTTGAGCCGCTTTTGCCGCCAGCCGATTTATTGCCTGCAAATTGTAGGCTTTATCGCCACTGGCATTCTCAAACTGAGCAGTAGCGATAGTGAGATTCTGCATAAGATTCTAAAGCAATTTTGACGATAAAAACAGATGGTAACTAGCAGCTATCCAACCAGGCGCTGTTAAACGGCCTCGACTATGGCGTCGAAATGAACGCCGTATGCAGCAGCGAATCAAAAATCGGAAGAAAAAGAGACAACCATCAATATTCAGGCCGGGCATATGTGGCGGAATGACGAAACAGTCAGCAATTCTTTTGTTGCACTTGTACCCAACGGTGAACGTCCCAACATAAAAGCTCGGCTCAACAGAACTCCGGCCTTATGAGCGTGGCGGGGTATTATAACCAGGGCGTCATCAACGGCTCGCCTGCCAGGTACCCGTTGCCTGCCCATCTTCCGATTTCCAGGTTCCCTTCATGGCCGGATTCGTGTAATTTCCGGTAAAGCTTACCTCTCCGCCATCGCCATTAACGTAACTGGCACTTAGCTTTCCATTTTGCCACACAATCGTCTTTAGATCGGCGGGATAACGGTTGCCGTCATCGGCCAGCATGATGACCTGTCCGCTCAGTTTATGGTTGCTGTCCTGATTGATAACCAACTCAAACTTGCCGGAAGATGCCCCGTCAAACGTTCCGGCCCACTTGCCGACAATGGTTTTCAGTGAATCGCCCGACGCGGTTGAACTTTGTGCATTAGCCAATCGACATGTGATGGCAACCAGTAGTAGTGCTGCGAATAAAGCGTTGATTTTCATTGAGAGGAGGAGATTTATAGGTTTAGATCCAAAAGAGAAAACTCAATACGTAAAGTTGCACGATTCGTAGCTAAAAAATAGATATGGCCTGCCCTGTTTCTATTTGCCGGTAAACTTTCGACTAAGGTTCACACACCGAAATTAGAATCAGCAAAACGGTTTCTATCTTCTACCCGCTACACCTTCCTCCAACGGCCTGCGTGCGTACGCAGGCCGTTTTTTGGCTGATTAGGCTGGTGCGAATAAACCACTTGAGCAGGCCGTAGTGACGCACGTTTTGTGTAGAGCCAATAAATTAATTAAACCGGTTTTCTGGTTATGGATTAGCATTGTAAAGTAGGTAAATTGGGGCTGAATCCGGCTTTATTTGCCAAACGCTCGTTTCCTATGCAATCCAACAGACGAACCTTTATAAAGAGCTTGTCAGCCGCTTCGGCTCTGGTCGCTACTGAGTCCATTGCCAAGCCATTCGGGGCACCCGCCTATATACCAAATCTGATGAAAATCAGTCCGAACGACAAGATTCGCTTTGCCACCATCGGCATGGGCATTCAGGGTAACTTCGACACGCAGGCTGCCCTGCGTAACCCCGATGTAGAACTGGTAGGCGTAGCTGATCTGTACAATGGGCGGCTTGAACACGCCAAAACAGCGTATGGCAAAGATCTGTTTACAACCCGCGACCACCGCGAAATTCTAACCCGTCCCGATGTCGACGCCGTTCTCGTCGTGACACCGGATCACTGGCACGATCACATTACCATTGCCGCCCTGAAGGCAGGCAAGCACGTGTACTGCGAAAAGCCGATGGTGCAGCACCTGAACGAAGGCAAGGCAGTAATTGATGCCTGGAAAAAATCAGGCAAAACCATGCAGGTGGGCAGTCAGAGCATAAGCAGTGCAGCTTTTAAGGAAGCCAAACGGCTGGTGGAAGCGGGCGAAATTGGTCAAATCAATTACATCGAATCGAACAACGACCGTTTCAATGCCATTGGCGCGTGGCAGTATTCCATCCCACCCGATGCCTCGACCCAAACCCTGGACTGGGATCGCTTTCTGGGTGATGCCCCCAAGCGGCCATTCGACGAAAAACGGTTTTTCCGCTGGAGAAACTACAAAGATTATGGTACAGGCGTAGCCGGTGATTTGTTTATACACCTCATCACAGGAGTCCATTTCGTAACCAACACAATGGGACCAACCCGTATTTACTCCTCGGGAAATCTGGCCTACTGGAAAGATGGCCGCGACGTGCCCGACATCATGGCCTGCATCATGGACTATCCCAAAACAGATCAGCATGAAGCGTTTCAGATGGTGCTGCGAGTGAACTTCGCCAATGCAGGTAAGATCAACGACGTAACGCGTATTATTGGCAATGAAGGGCAAATCGAGTTTTCGGAGAACAACCTCATAATGACCAAGAAGAAACTTCCATTAGCCCCTGGCTATGGTGGTTACGACAGCTATTTTACGCTTACGGAACCTGTTCAGCAGGCGTTCGCCAAAAAATATGATGAAAAGTATCCCCCCGAAACCCGCAAGGCGGAACCGGTAAAGGAAATTAAATTTGAAGCGCCTAAAAACGACGACCCACACATGAACCACTTCGCCGACTTTTTCGACAATGTTCGCAAAGGAAGCCAGGGAACTGTGGAGGACCCGGTATTTGGTTTCCGGGCGGCAGCACCGGTGCTTGCCTGCAACGAAAGCTATTTCGAGCAAAAAGTGGTGCATTGGGACCCCGTGACCATGACGCAGCAACACCCGGACGCCAAACTTACTCCCATGTCGAAGAAAAAGGCACTAGCCTCGGCAAAGGCAACAACAAAAAAATCGTAATCAGCAGGTAGGTATAATCCAACGTTTCATTAGAACAGCCTGCCGGGTGTTTTAATGAAACGTTTAGTGTATCGTTGTTGAGGCTTGTGCCGAGTGTCAGCAGCGGGGCGTCAACGAAGACACCAGAATAAATTTGTACGTAAATTCAGAACTCAACAGACTGACAACTTAAGTGGCAACCCCATCTCTAAAGCCCACACCCTCCTATAGAACGCTACCGAACTGGTGGTTCTGGCGCACAACACTGGTAGCCTTATTACTCTGGATCACCATTGACGTTCTGGTGCCACGACAGCACAGCATTCGGCAATTTGATGCAAAAGAAGTAGCCCGGCTCGAAACGGCCATGTGGCGTTCGTATTATGACAAAAATCCGGTGTTACTGTTCTGGCAGTTGGCGGGTGGATTACGGCAACAGTTTCATGCTCCCTTCTGGCGATCCTTTGGTCTCGCATTTCTGGCGACGAAAGCGGCTTTTTTGTTCAAAAAAGGCCAGTCCCGCACCGATTACCAGCAGGCTCTCCCGAATCTGATTACCTATTATGAAGCCATTCAGCGTTTGACGGTAGAACGTTTCGACGTTCAGCAAGTAGCGGCACTGGAACTGGAGTGGTGGATCGTGCATCGCCAGCGTGACCGTTATTCCTATGCCGATCTGGCTACGGCCCTGGCCAATACATCGGCGGCTCTTTATAACCAGCCAGTTACATTATTTAACAGCTATGCCCAACGGCGGGCAGACGCCATGCGCTTATGTGATGATGCCGGCCGTCAACCCGGTGGTGCCACCGAAGCCAACTGGCGGCCTATTGAACAAGAGTTGGCTCTGGCGTGGGGTGACTTGTACAAGACGGTTCATGTAGCAAACTAAAAAACAACCGCTCAGACTTTTGTTTGGGAGCGAAGTTGCTGCATAGCCAACCGAAGTTGCTGACGAGCTGTTTCAGCGGGTATACCAACCGTAACGGCAGCTTCTTCGGGTGTGCAGTTGTTAAAGAGAACGGCGTCGAGAAACTCTTTCCAGTTAGCATTGACTCCATCAGTACATAAACTGGGTTGCGAAGCAATAATACGGGTTGGCAGCACCACGACCTGCCCGGTTGACGTGAGTTTAAAAACCGGTGTCGGGCTTTGTTTCCGTTGACGGACAGCCTCCAGAGCCGTGCAGCGAGCTATACCCAATAGCCAGGCAAAAAGCGGTTTCTGCTCAGGCTTACACTGGGATAGCTCCGAACGCACTTTAATAAACGTCTGCTCCAAAAGGCCAACGGCCTCCGTTTTGTCGGTGACAATTTGCGTAATTACACCCAATAGCGCAGGAGCATAACGATCATACAGGGTAGAAAAATCAAGTTTGCGCTGAGCCTCCCTTCCATCAAACAAATCGAACTTCTGAAATGCACCTACTGGTTGACTCATGAATTATGACAATACATTACGTTGAGCAGAATGGTGTATATACCAGACGGTCAGCCTATGTGTCAGCCCGTATACCGTATATATACCTACATGCTAACAGAAAGTTTGTCAATTGGTTTTGTATATTTTTTTTTCGGTAGGTAAACTAACCTCGAATCAGTCAGCGTAAATAAACAATCATTGTGGGGGTTGTTGTTACCTTTGGTGACTGACTTAAGCAAATCTATGAAATACAAAAAGCACGTTTTTATTTGTACTAATCAAAAAGCCGCTCCTAAGAAATCCTGTGGCGAAGTTCATGGCAACGAACTGGTCGATGCCTTTAAAGCAGCCCTGGCCGAACGCGGTCTGTTGAAAGAAATGCGGGCGCAAAAGACAGGCTGTCTGGATGCCTGCGCGTTTGGCCCGGCACTCGTCGTCTACCCCGAAGGAACCTATTATGGTAATGTTCAACTCTCCGATGTGGCCGAGATTGTTGACAGCCATCTGGTAAATGACCAACCCGTAGAGCGGCTTAAGCTGGATTTTTAACAGTATTTGGTTTAGGGTACACGGTTGGCTGACGCGAAAGCAACACAGCGTCAGCCAACCGTGTACTCTAAACCAAATACCGAATATAAATACCGAAACGGGTCCCTTCCCATGTACAAACACCTCTTTTTCGACCTCGACCATACGCTTTGGGACTTTGACCGCAACTCGGCCGAGTGTATTGCCGAGCTGTTCGACACCTTCCGGCTGGCCGATTTGGGTATTGCTTCGGCGGCTGAGTTTAGCCGCCATTTTATTGCCATAAACCGGCAGTTATGGGCCGACTATGACAAAAATCTGATTGAGCACACCTACATTCGCCAGCACCGGTTTCCCATGGTGTTTCGGGCACTGGGTGTCGATGAGTCGGCTGTTCATGCCGATCTGAATGCCGAGTATCTGCGTCTGTTGCCCAATAAGCCCCACTTGCTGGAGTCGGCTAAAGAGTTGCTGGACTACCTCAATGGCCGGTACACCATGCATATTATCACAAACGGCTTTGCCGAAATTCAGGCCGTAAAAATGAACCGTTCCGAGATCGCGCACTACTTTACGCATGTCATCACCAGCGAAAACGCCAGGGCGAAGAAACCTGATCCACTGGTATTTCAGTATGCGATGGAACTCAGTGGCACTACGGCCGCTGAAAGTTTGATGATCGGCGATAATTACGAAGCCGACATTATGGGGGCCAGGGGAGTGGGTTTAGATACGGTGTTTTATAATCCGCAGGGAGAAGTCGTTGATGACCCGCCGACCTACGATATTCGTCACTGGAAAGAACTGATGGCAATTTTGTAATTAGACCCACATGCAACTTACCAACTCAACAGCCATTGTTACCGGGGGAGCTTCGGGACTGGGCGAAGCCACCACCCGATTACTGGCAGCCAATGGTGCCAATGTAGTCATTCTGGACATGAACGACGAGCGCGGCAACGCACTGGCCGACGAACTGGGCAGCACTGTCCGATTCCATAAAACCAATGTGACCGACGAAGTCGAGGTTCAGGCCGCGATTAATCTGGCCATTGAGGCTTTCGGAGGGCTGCATATTAACGTCAACTGTGCGGGTGTGGCCGAAGCCCGAAAAACGCTCAGTAAAGTTGAAGGTGTATACGGAGCACACTCACTGGCCGTTTTTCAGCGCGTCATTTCGGTTAACCTCATCGGCACCTTCAATGTAATCCGACTGGCGGCTTTGGCTATGGAACAGAATGAGCCTAACCGTGGCGACGGACCGGACGAAGGCGAGCGGGGCGTTATCATTAACACAGCCTCGGTGGCTGCTTACGATGGCCAAATCGGCCAGGCTGCTTACTCAGCATCCAAAGGGGGTATTGTCGGTATGACGTTACCCATTGCCCGCGATCTGGCCCGCTCCGGTATCCGGGTCATGACCATTGCGCCCGGTCTTTTCGAAACGCCTTTGTTGGCCAGCCTGCCCGAAGAAGCCCGCTTATCTTTAGGCCAACAGGTCCCCTTCCCTTCGCGCCTTGGCCGACCAGCCGAGTATGCCTTACTGGTCAAAAGTATTATCGAAAACCCCATGCTAAATGGCGAAGTCATTCGCCTGGATGGAGCCATTCGAATGGGGCCAAAATAGAAATATAACGCGGGTTTCCACGGCAACGGTACACCATCCGCCCCCTGCAACAAAAAATCCACTGGATGTGCGTCCAGTGGATTTTTGTTTGTGATGTCAGGTTTAAGACGGTTCCTTCAAACCAACAGCCCGCCAATTTTCTATAGATTCACACTTACACGGCCAAACACATAGCGCCCATTATACCCGCCCTGGTTGGGTTGATACAGGAAACGCCCCCGGTTCGAGTTGTCGCGACCGGATGAATAGTCCGTGCTGCCCAGGGCATTGCGGGGGTCAATAAAAATCTGATCGGGATAAATATCGAAGAGATTATTAGCACCGAGCGTAACGCCAATCGCTTTTGTAGCGCGGTAAGTTACGGTCAAATCCGTAATCCAGACAGGCTTGAACGTCTGGTCGATGTAGGCATGTCCGTCGGCTTCACGCAGAAATTGCGTATTCCAGTATGAACCATCGGCCTTCTTGGCGTCGGGATCGGTAGCTGTTTTGAATTTCACTTCGCCGAAACGCACGGTACGAGCCGCAATGTCGAACTTGCCGACTGTGTAGGTCGCACTCAGGTTCCACTTGCTGCGGGGCAGGTAATCTTCGATTATCGAAATCTGGTTCCGGTCAAATAACGAGGTACGATACCAGGTACTTGGATTAGCCGTAGATGGATTATTTTTCGGGTCGTCGATCAACGGCGTACTGTTGATAGCCGTTACGGTGTTTTTGTTAAAGTTCAACGCGGCCGATAACACTAACTGGCCTTTGCCCACTTTAAACCGGTCGGCGGCTACGATGTCAAGACCACGCGTGCGGGTATTGACCGCGTTGGCAAAGAAACGAACCAGATTTACACCCAGATAATCGGTGGCAGCAAAGCCCAGCTGAGCGCGGGTAAACGACCCCGAATATACGATCCGGTTTGTGATGTCGATCTGATACGCATCGACCGTCAGTGTAAATGCACGACCGGCACGGGCCGTTACACCTAATGCCAGGTTAACCGACGTCTCTGGCTTAAGCGCGTCTACACCCACCACATTCCGAACAATCGGGCTATCATTATTTAGGGTTAACGTATTGGAAGGCAGCCCATTCACGAACTGCGTGCTGGTATTCTGAAAATACCGCTGATGCAGCGAGGGTGCCCGGAAACCCGTACTGGCCGAGCCACGCAACGCGATAGCCGGTGTTACCTGCAAACGCGTTGTCAGCTTACCGTTAAGTGTCGAACCAAAGTCACTGTAGTTTTCAAACCGACCCGCTACACCAACCAGTAAACGGCCTTTTTCACCTTCCAGATCAAGATAAAGAGCCTTGCTGCTTCTTGATTTGTTGATCGCATCGGTTGGCTGATTTCCAGGGAACACCTGCGAACCCGGCGCGGCCACAACTGTTCCCGAAAGTGGCGGAGCAATTGGTAGTACCCGCGTCGGATCACCGGAGTATGAACCGGGCTCTCCGGCCTTGATCTGGAAATTCTCGAACCGAACCTCACCACCAAAGGCTACGTTCAGCGAGCCGCTGTTCGATGCCGCAAACCGACGGCTAAAGTCGACGTTGGACGTGTTCTGGAGAAACTGGAGCTTACCGGCGTCGAAGGTCGTTTGTGGATTGTCGCTGGCTGGAAGCGATGCGTTACCCGAATTAACGATGGTATAGGCAATGCTATTCTGACCAATCACATTACTCACTTCGGCACTCCACTGACCCAGCATCGTTTTATACCCTAAACTCATTGACTGGTCATTAATGCTTGGCTTGATACCCGGCAGAAAGCCATCTGGGTAATACAGCGAGCCATCCAGTTTGAGGGGCTGCTGATTACGCGAGTTTGGGATACGGTTGTTTCCATAGCCCGTACCCGAACGATGGGTGACACCCCCCGAAAAGTAAAACTCAGACTTAGTGCCAACCGGAATCCCGCCATTAACGAACAAGCCCAGGTTTTGTGCGTTGGAGTTACCGACGATCATGTTGTGGCGGTTATAGCCCCGTTGCTGAATAATGGCCTGATCACTGGCAATCAGGCCCGTGCGAAACGCAGTAGCATCCTGCCCGGTTGGAGTCGTCGGAAAACCACCCGCCGATCCAACATAGATAGTTGGGGCATTGTCATCCGCACTGCGGTTTGTCCGGTCATGGTTATTATACTGGCCGCTAACGGATAAGCGCCCCGCTTTACCCAGACGAAATCCCTTTGTAAAGTCAAACTGAATCAAGCTGCCATCGTTAATTTTCTGGGTTTTCTGATCCTGACCACCGCTGATGTTCGGGATCATGTACTTCATGGTAGTCATGTTTTGACCACCCGTCAGCGATGCTGAGAAGCCTTCATAATTCTTTTTCAACACCACGTTGATTACGCCCGCAATGGCGTCTGTACCATATTGAGCTGCAGCCCCATCGCGCAGGACTTCGATCCGCTCCACAGCCGACACGGGAATTACATCCATATCGGTACCTACGGCACCACGCCCTACAGACCCGTTAATATTGACCAGAGCCGTTGTATGCCGACGTTTGCCGTTTACCAGCACGAGCACCTGATCGGGGCCAAGTCCACGCAATGAAGCGGGGTTGATGTGGTCCGTTCCATCCGTTACCGTTTGGCGGTTCGAGTTAAAGGAGGGTGCTACGTAGTTCAGCACCTGGCTAATATCCACCTGCGGAAAGCCTTTCAACTCTTTTGTCGAAATGACATCCACCGGGGCGGCTGTCTGAACATTTGTTCGGGCTGTTTGCGACCGTGAGCCAATCACAACAACTTCGCTCAGGCTCGACGCTGATTCGGTCAGCGATGCATTGGCAACTTCTGTACCCATAGCCGAAACAGTGACCGGTAAATCTTTGGAATCGAAACCAACGAAACTGACACGAAGTGTATAATTGCCGGGATTTAATTTTATGGTGTACTCCCCATTAGCATCTGTTGTTACACCAATATTGGTACTCATTACAACGATGGTTGCGCCCGGAATACCTGATTTTGATGATGCGTCGGTAATACGGCCCCGAACACCCTGGGCAAAGGCAGCCGTGAGCGTGCACAAGAGGATAATTGCGCTTAGGCACAGACGGATTACTGTAGATTGATTTATCATAGATAAAGTGATGTTTAATAAATTGCAATTTAAGGCACAATTTAAGTATTACTAAATTTTCTTATATAATATATTTATTTATAAACTAATTTTAAAATTTTATTAGGTTATTTAGCTTTTATACAAAATAATATAAATACAACACATTCACAAAAAAGTCATATGTAACCTAACGATAATTTTTCAAACCTTAGTCAGGAAGCGTATATATAAATAGCCATATTTACTTTTTATTCAATTGATTAATAAATACTTACAAAAAGAAACGGGTTACGTATGCATACGTAACCCACGAGCAAGCAAACGCTATCGACTCAAATCAGCCTGGCTGTAATTGCCTGCCCGAAGATTTTGTGGCAGGCCGTTTCCAGAGCTGCCGGTCGGCAGGGTGACGCCAAAGATGGTAAAAACCCATAGCTATAAATGCCATAGCCGGAAAAGCTGCGCCTAGGCCCAGCGGCAAGATACCAAGCGAAAAAAGTATACCAGCAAAACAGCCTGTTTTAAATAGACGCCCAGTCAACGGCATCGAAATCGCAATAAACAACTGGCCGGCAGCAATGACCAGAATAAAGGGGGCCGCCACTTTTTCGAACGGTCCGAGCAGGAACCATCGGTAAACATCCAGCACTGCATAGTCGGCAAAATCAGTATAAACCCAGGGCGTTGTCAGCGCTGTTGTGGCATTGAACCAGCTCGCCCAGCCAAATAAAAGAGCGAAACAGAAGCGAACGATGACAGGTCGTTTATAACAGGCCACCAGTAACAGAATAGCCACGCCATTTGACATAGCATACAGGATCAGAGTCAGATAAGATGAGAAGAACGTGTTCATAATACCGTTGAAAAAAGGCGTTTTAATAGACTTAGCCGATGCTGATTTGTTGCTCGTCGTGATATTGCTGGTGCCCATCCGACCAGTTTAAACACACACGCCATATACCCTTGGCCAGTTGTGCCGTCGAGATTTCATGGCGTGGTTTTGCTTCTCGCTTAACCGGTATTCGAATGGCTTCGGGGGTATTGGTCGACCGGCTGAACGTCAGGTCACCTTTTTGAAAAGACATTGGCAGCACAAAGGCCAACAGTTGAGAAGCAGGTTCAAACGTCATGGCTTTAGAGGAATAGATGGTTGTGGGCAACCAGCCCGTTGCAGGCTGATTTTATAGACAAATCTAAGGATACTGAAACCCTGCCACTATGATAGACGTCAGTACCTGACTTGATTGGCTTCAACCGGCAGCCTGATAGCCATTAGATAAAAGCTGCTCTGTAACAGGCAGTTTTTAACCTGTAAATAAGCCGCTATCATAATTCGCCACCTGATTCTCAGCCTTGCGCTACTCCCCTATCTGGCCGTAGCCCAACCAGAGGGAGAATGATGAGTTCTGAGGTTAGTTCTAATCTTTCCCGGCCTCCGTTGGCACTTGACTTTACCCTTGACACGCCGTTGACGCTTGGCTCCGCCGAGTGTCTTTTATCCTTGAGGGCCTCTGGCCCGTGGAGTGACTAGGGAATAACGGTTAGACCCAAAGCAAAAAACTAATACGGGCCAGAGGCCCTCAAGGATAAAAGACACTCGGCAGAGCCAAGCGTCAACGGTACCGTCAACAGAGCAGAGCCAAGCGTCGACGGTAGCGTCAAGCGTCAACAGAGTTAATCGGGAGTTGTGGATTGGTTCAACTTCAGCTTCTTACTTCCGGCATATCCTGGCCACATCTGCGGATGTAAGCAGCATGTTCTGTAAGCTTGTCCCTACACCAGCTTCTTACCTCCTCACTGCCGTTTCGTTTTTCAACACGATCCAGCGCAGATAGCACCAGTTGGTATCGGCTCATGTTGTTCAATACCAGCATGTCGAAAGGCGTTGTCGTGCGCCCTTCTTCCAGGTAGCCCCGCACGTGAAAACGCGTAGGGTTAGTGCGGTGATGCAGCAGTTCATGGATCAGCATCGGGTAGCCGTGAAAGGCGAAAATAACAGGTTTGTCAGGTGTAAAGAGTTGTATAAAAGCGGCTTCCGGGAAACCGTGTGGGTGATCTTCCGGCGACATGATCGTCAGTAGATCCATCACATTGACAACACGCACGCTCAGAGCGGGCAGGCGTTCGCGCAGAATAGCGGCAGCCGCAGTGATCTCATTGGTAGGCACGTCGCCAGCGCAGGCCAGCACCACGTCGGGCTGCTGGTTGATTTCGTTGCCTGCCCAGGTCCAGACCGACATACCCCGACTGCAATGGGCGCGGGCCTCGTCGATGGACAGCCACTGCGCCTGTTTCGCCTTGGACGCTACGATCAGGTTGATGTAGTCACGACTTTGCAGGCAGTGATCCATCACCGACAGCAGACAGTTGGCATCGGGCGGTAGGTAAACCCTGGCGACAGAGCTTTTCTTGGCAACCACCGAGTTGATAAAACTGGGCACCTGATGGGTATAGCCATTATGATCCTGCCGCCATACATGCGAAGTCAGCAGGTAGTTGAGCGAAGCCAGCGGTTTACGCCAGGGCGTTTCCTTACTCACTTTCAGCCATTTGGCATATTGATTCAGCATGGAGTCGACCAGCGGAATAAACGCTTCGTAACAACCGAACAAGCCGTGCCGCCCGGTCAGCAAATAGCCTTCCAGCCAGCCCTCGCAGGTATGTTCACTCAGGATTTCCATGATCCGACCATCGGTCGACAGAAATTCATCGGTCTCGACCATTGGTCCCATCCAGGCCCGTTCCGTAGCCTCGAACAGGGGTGCCATACGATTCGAGGTTGTTTCATCCGGGCAAACTATCCGAAAGTTCTGTGCCTGTTCGTTCAGACGAAATACATCGCGCAGGTAGATCGCCAGCGTATGTGTCCCCTCCACCGATACACTGCCCGGAGATGGAATAGAAACGGCATAATCAGCGAAATCCGGAAGTTTGAGCGGGACCAGAAGTGCTCCGCCATTGGCGTGTGGATTCATACCCATCCGTTTATGGTCCGTTGGGCAAACGCTTACAACATCCACGAATGGATGCCCCGTTTCATCGAACAGGTCCTGTGGACGGTAACTACGTAGCCAGGTTTCCAGTGTTTTCAACTGCGTGGGTTTCCCGACCGGATCGGAAACAGGCAGTTGATGCGAATGAAACGTATTTTCTATTGGCTGCCCGTCCACCGTTAATGGGCAGGTCCAGCCTTTGGGCGTTTGCAAAATCAGCATCGGCCAGGCGGGCACACCGCTCGTTATACCCAGACGGGCGTTTTCCCGGATGGCCTGAATTTCCTCGTATGCCCAGGTCATGGCCTGCCACATGGCCGTGTGCACCTGCATGGGATCACTGCCTCCTACAATACGTATCTGGTAGCCATAGCCCGTAAACAGGCTAATCAATTCGCGATCGCTCATGCGTCCGTAAATAGTGGGGCCAGACAGTTTGTAGCCGTTCGCATGCAGAATGGGCAGCACAGCACCAGATGTACCGGGATTCAGGTATTTATTAGCGTGCCAGGCAGCAGCCAGTGGTCCGGTTTCGGCTTCTCCATCGCCCACAACGCAGGCCACCAGCAAATCAGGGTTATCGAGAACGGCTCCAAACGCATGTGAAAGACTGTATCCCAACTCGCCACCTTCCTGAATTTGGCCGGGCGTACCGGGAACCAGGTGACTGGGTAATCCATAGGGCCACGAAAACTGTCGAATCAGGTTGCTCAGACCCAGTATACCCGGCTCATAGCGAGCGTCGAACTCACCCAGTGTTCCCTCCAGAAACAAGTTAGCCAGAATAGCCGGTGCACCATGACCCGGCCCTACCACCAGCAAAACAGTGGCATTCGTATCCTGAATGAGCCGGTTCAGGTGAGCATAAATCAGGTTCAGGCCGGGCTGTGTCCCCCAATGTCCCAATAAACGGGGCTTGATATCAGACGCCACCAATGGGCGGTCAAGTAACACATTATCGCGCAGGTAAAGCTGAGCCGCGCCAAGGTAATTGGTAGCCTGCCAATAGCGGTGTAATTGCGCCAGACGTTCCGCAGTAGGGACTGCCGTTGGGATAATAGCCTGATTCATAACTTTCGATTGAGTTAGCTGGTTAGTAGGAATGCGTCAAAGCCTTTGACAACATGCCTGTAAAGCTGCGTGATTGGACAACAGAAAAGTATGATACCGGTCAGGCTTGACGAAGTTGCTGCTCGTCATTCGGGTCAATAAGAATCAGGCTGACAACTGACTTTTCTCAGATCAGTAATAACGCTGCGAACAGACATTCGCGGCAGTAATCAATCGGTACGCATACAACTTACCTTCATGACCTCTGACTTAACCAGCCCACAAATCCAGCCACAGCGCCGGATTGCTTACTTCTCGATGGAATTTGCCTTTTCTCAGGTACTCAAAACTTATTCAGGTGGATTGGGATTTCTGGCTGGCTCGCACATGCGAAGTGCTTATGCGCTAAAGCAGCCTGTAATAGCCGTGGGTATTCTGTGGAAATACGGCTATTACGACCAGGTCCGTAAAGCGGACCAAACGATGGATTGCCTATTTATGGAGAAACAGTACAGCTTTCTTCAGCCTACTAATCTAAAATTTCAGATTCAGGTCAATCACTCGCCGGTGTGGGTAACGGCCTACCTCCTGCCGCCAGCGGTGTTCAATACAACGCCTACCTACTTCCTGTCGACTGATTTACCCGAAAACGATTACCTCGCCCAAACCATTTGCCATAAGCTCTACGATGCCAATCCCGAAACCCGCATTGCTTCGAGTATTCTGCTAGGCATTGGGGGCGCCAGATTGCTGGAACAACTCCAGATTGTGCCGGATGTGTATCACATGAACGAGAGCCACCCCTTACCGTTAGCGTTTTATTTATACCACAAACTGGGAAGCGTGGCAGCCGTTCGGGAGCATTTGGTTTTTACGACACATACCCCCGAAGAAGCCGGTAACCCCCGCACCGACGTTCGACTGCTGGACCGGATGGGCTTCTTCGATTACATTCCCCTGGATGAGGTCAGGGACATCACAGGTATATCCGATGATCTCTTCAACTGGGCATTAGGGGCGTTGCGGCTTGCCGGACTCGCCAATGCAGTGTCGAAACGGCACGGCGATGTGAGTAACCAAATGTGGCATAGCTACCCTAACATTTGTCCCATTATTTCTATCACCAACGCTCAGAAACGGGCTTTCTGGGGCGATTCCGTTCTGGATGCGGCCGTAGTTAGCCATGATGACCTGCGCCTGGCAGCCCACAAAAAAGCCAAAAAACAAAGCCTGTTCTATGAGGTCGCTGATCAAACCGGCGACCTCTACAATCCCAATGTGTTCACGATGGTTTGGGCGCGTCGGTTTGCCGGTTACAAACGCGCCGAGTTATTATTGACAGATCCGGATCGCTTCCACCGGCTGATGACCAATCCCAGATACCCGGTGCAATTGATCTGGGCAGGTAAACCTTACCCATTCGACTACGCCAGCATTGGCATCTTCGACCGGCTGGTCTATGTGGCCAAACAGTATGTAAATTGTTCAGTAATGGCTGGCTATGAAATGCATATTTCCCGGCTCCTGAAACAAGGAGCTGATCTGTGGCTGAATACACCCCGGCTCACGCGTGAAGCCTCCGGTACCAGTGGCATGACAGCGGCCATGAATGGCGCACTCAATTGCTCGACCAACGACGGCTGGGTACCTGAGTTTGCTCAGAATGGCATCAACAGTTTTGTCCTGCCCGAGGCTGATTTGAGCTGGCCAGCCCACCAGCAGGATGCTTTTGATGCTGACAACCTGTTCACACTCCTGGAAACGGTCATTTTACCTATGTACTACGAGCAGCCGGAACAATGGCTTAAGATGATCAAAAGCAGTATACGCGACATAGTGCCCTATTTTGATTCAGATCGCATGGCGACAGAATACTACGAGAAGCTGTATTCGCTCCCCCAGACGGCACCTGTATCTCTAAACGCGATAGTGACAACCTGATGGCAAAGCAACCACCAGTCTCCGACAATAACTTGCCGGTGAGCTCAACAATCCCGTTTCAATCTCCAAGTCAATCAGCAGGGTTGAGCTTTTTTGCGTTTCACTATCCGTTTATGATACTACGTATTCTGGCCATAACGGTTATGGCTAAACGCATAGTCGTTGCACTTTTTCACGGCTACGCTTGAGCCGCATCTTTACCGCACTTATTTTGAGGTTATAGATGTGTGCAATCTCGTCGATACTCACGCCGGTTTCGTATTTCAATTTCAGCATTGCTCGCTCATCGGACGAGAGCGTTGCCATAGCTCGATTAACTCGCTGGAGCGTTTCTTCGTGTAATTGAGCTTCCTGCGAATCTGGAATATCCTGCTTTAACGTATTATCTAACGATAAGACGGGAAGTCGTTTGTCCAGCCGAAGTTGGTCTGCACAATAGTTGTAGGCGATGGAATAGAGCCAGGTAGAAAAACTTGATCGCTG
>CAXTJJ010000027.1:0-22334 GCA_964244155.1 uncultured Spirosoma sp. | reverse complement strand
GGAGGGCCGCACTTAGCTGGTATTTCTCGCCCAGTTGAGTGGCCCGTTGCATAGCCTCACGCGAGTACCTGAGTCCCTGCTGATAGCGGCCCGTTTTTCGGAAAACATCGCCCAGATTATTGATGATTTCGATCTGCCCGATTTCATCACGGGTCTGCTGGGTGAGGGTTAGCGCTTTCTGGTAATACGCGTGAGCCGAGTCGTATCGGGCTTCATCTTCAAAAATGCTCCCCAGGTTCTCGTAAATTTTAGCCCGACTAGTCACGTCATTGGCCGTCAGGCTGTTGGTGAGGGCCAGTTTCTGATACTGGTAAGCTTGTTTAGGGTCGTGCCGTTTTTCGTAGATATGCCCAATGTTCGCATAGGTTTGAGCCAGTCCCTGGGCATTACGGCTTTTGGTATAGAATACCAAGGCTTCGTTAAATTGAGTAAGTGCCCCGTCGACCTGTTCATTGTAATAATAAACGGTGCCAAGTTCATTGCGGTTGCGGGCCAGCCGGTTTCCATCGCTCGTGTTGAGAAAGATTTTTTGTGCCTGCAACAAATAATTTATGGCCTGGGCATAGCTGCCCTGGTGATAGAAAAGAAGCCCGATTTGTTGCAGACAGTCGCCCTCGGTCAGCTTATCGTTCTGATTGACAGCTTTATCGAGCATAACTTTAACCAACCTGTAGGCGGAGTCGGGATAGTGTCGGGATAATTGCTCGGTGTTGATAAGCACCTGCGCCGATATTGGCTGGCAAAAAATACCCCAAATAATCAAGCACAGGAGTTTCAGTCCTGACCATGGGCTACAAATAGACCGGCCGTTTAGCGCGCGGGCATAGATGGAATGCATCCTATATGAATTGGTAGAATCTATAAAGATAGAATGCAGCTATACGTGTGTAATGTGAAATTTTTGTTATCAAATCAGGAGCTGGATTTTAACGCGCGTAAAAAAGCCACTTCTGTTGAGAAGTGGCTTTGGCCTCCATAGTTAACGTAAGTGCCTGCTTATGTTAGTAAACTGTTTATTTTAGTGGTGATTTTAGGGTCACGAAATAGATGCGATTTACGTCAACTTTGCCTGTAGCCGGAAGGATTTTGGTGGTGAACCCATTCTGCCCATTATCTACCACACCGAAATCATCGTCATTAGAAATGGCCAGTTGGGTCGCACTCAGTATAGAGATACCCTCTGCTTTATCATGCGGATAAACCGGTGAAATCTCCGTTAACAGATCGAAGACCAGTGTTTTGGTGACGGGTACTACACCTGCAGCCTGCAAGCCAGCTTTGTCTTTAAGTTGCTCGACGGTTAAGCCATTGTAGAGCTTGCCAGCGTCGCCATTTGTGGGGTCAGAAATGTCGGTTGCCCCTGCCAGATCGAACTTATAAACCCGCTTGAATGTGGCTGATTTGGCTGGAGTACCGCCATAATCGCCGTCACGTTCCAACGCCACAAAAGTTGTGTTTGTAATAGCGGCAATGTCGCTGCATCCTGTCAGGCTTGCATTTTCCATCAAATACACATATTGTTTCGTCAGGCCGGTCGCTATTTCGAAGGTAATAACGCGCAGAACTGTCGAACCCGATATAGCTCCCGACGATGGATTGTATAGTGGCGACTGCATCAGGCCAACCAACGTTTTTCCATCGGGTGTAATCGTCAGTCCTTCCATACCCCGGTTAGGTCGACGCCGGGCCAGCACTTTAGGTAACGTACGCCCGCCAGTGCCTGAACCGAATGGGTTGATACGCTCAATCGTTTTGCCGGTAGCGTCGAAATGGGTAATATGAGGCCCATACTCATCGCTTATCCAAAATGTTCCGTCCGATGCCAGCACCAGCCCTTCGGAGTCGATGCCATCGGCGCTGGGTGCAATGGTTTGACCATTCAGACCAAGGGCAATTTCGCCGGTATTTCCCTGGCCTATTGGGTTTGGCAATCCCGTCAGTGGCTGACCGGCCGCGTTTTTGAGCAAAATAGTTTTCTCTAAAACCAGTTGATTACCCACAACATGGAATCGACCGATTTGCGGAGTGAAATCCGCTTTGCCAAAAATGATGGTGTTGGCGGCTGCCCCGGCTGCGTTTGGCCCCCGGTCGGTTAGTAGGTAAAAGACAGTTGGGTCGTTCGGGTCAGGGGCAATAGCCGACCCGAATCCGCCATTATAGAGCACCGTACCATTGGGAGCCGTTGCCAGAATGGCTGGATTCGATGCTTCGGCAAAGGAGGGAATAAGAGCTGGAATTCGATGATCGTCGCAGGCAGCTACCAATAGGCCACCTGCAAGCGCACAACTAACGGAGATTGAAGTAGGTAAAGAGGGTATTTTCATAAGGTCAACTTTGTTTTGTACAAAGCTATAGTACCCTACATTACCTGAATGTAATATAACTCGCTGATTTATTATGCCATTGTTAAATCTAAATCCTTTGACTATTAGATGTATAGCCCGGATTTAGGATACCCATCCAAGCAATGAGCTTGAAGGCACGCCCTCTTTGAACTGCCTGCGCTTTTCGTATAGATCACTGATGCAGCTGCGCATTGAACTGCTGAATACCCGTTTCAATCGCACTAAAAACGGTTTTAGTCATGTGGCATGCTTCAAGGCCAACAATATGACTAGGCAAATTTGATTGGCCCTTACACGATCTAAAAGAAAAGATTAGTTAGTAGGTATTTGCTGGCGGTATCGATTTAAGTTTTAGTTATGCCTGAAATCGATTGGCCCATTAACTGAACCAATCTTGATAAGATTATAATTTTGGTTACCTAAATTATTGTAAATGAATGTCAACTACAATCAGGCGCATGTGGTTCCGGGTTCTCAATCCGCTGGAGAATCTGTTGATTGAGCAAATCAATCTGCTGGTGCAGAAGAGCAACTTGATCAGCAATAGACATGGCTGTGAGGTTTTAAGAAGTATCGGAAAATGGTATAAAGCGTCAAAATAGGCTTTCGCCTAAAAATGAATCCGCCAGTTCAGATTTGGGTAAAAACCAATCTGGTACACTGCCACCAGCCGGTTACGCTGGTTGTCATACTGAAACCCATATAAATTCCTGGCATCGGTAATGTTCTGGAAATCAATAAACCACTCCTGCATAACCCGGAGCGAATTGCGTCGGTAGGTTAGCTTGACGTCCGTCCGAAAATATGGATTCGTACGTTGCGAATAGGCCAGTGTTGGATTATCGATCTCCGTATGCTGCCGACTGGAAGCAGCAATGTCAATGGGTGTGTAAGGTTTTCCCCCTACCCAGCTTGTGCGCACATCAATCGCCAGCACGTTATGATCCCCTAGTCGTAACTCTTTGCCTGCCAGTAAGTTAGCTACGTGATTGACAGCATAGGCTGTGGCGCGTAGAATCCCGTCGCTGCCCCGGTACTGACTATTGAACAATGACGCAGTACCCAGAAAATAGTAGCCGTTGGTATAGGTGCGTTCCAGCGTTAGCTCAACGCCATAGTTACGTCCCGTACCGGAGTTGACCAGATTCGTTCGGTCGGTTACGACATAGCCCGTACCTGCGTTCAGCAACGAATACGACGAAGCGACGTATTCTACCGGTATGTTGCTAATGGCCTGGTAGTAACTCTCCAGTTTTACCCGCCAGTTCGCAGGAAGCTGATGTTCATAACCTACGACGACCTGATCGCTGTAGGTGAAATCCAGGTTCCGGTTCGTTTGTCGATGATCGGCCGGGTTCTCGGCCTGATTCAAATATAGACCCAGCGGCTGCATTTGACTGTGGCGACCCAGACCAAACGTCAGGTTTGTTGTCGGGTCCAGGGCATACCGCAAGTTCAGTCGGGGTTCGAACGAATAATGACTGTTCAGTGCCAGCAGTTGGGTGTAAAAGCCGCTATTCAGGGTTAATCGTTCATCGAATCGGTGCTGGTACTGAGCATAGGCCTGGTAGAATTGCGTCTGCCCTGCAAAATTACGGATTGTGCGGAAACGACTGGTTGCCAACACACTGTCTATCAGATGTGCGGTCAGTTGGTTTGCGATTAACCCCAGTATCAGCGTATTACGAGTGTTTATTTTCCGGTTCAACGTCAGGTGAGCAGTAAATTTGCCCTGCCAGGAATGGTCCCGGAATTGCGGAAACGCCTGTCGGTCCCGATCCAGGCTATCCTGTAAAATACCCGTCTGAATCCCTGAATAGGCAATAACCAGTTTGGTAAACGTCGAGCGATTCCAGAAGTAGGTATGGGTTGCACCCAGCACCCCGGAGCGATTCTGCGTCGTTACGTTCGTATATGGGTCGGTATAGAAATTGGTTGTGTCGGCCAGGCTACCCTTGAACGCGATATGGCTGCTCCCGGCCAACCCGAAAACGGTAAACTGCCCGGCCTTGTGGGTGGGAATATTCAGTTTCAATGATAAATCCTGGTAGTAGGGAATGGCTCCTCCGGTACCGAAATTAATGCCGAAACCCTGTAGCAACGCGGGTGCCGAATAGCGATAATTAATCAGATATGACGACTGCCCCCCTTTTTTGAATGGTCCTTCGGTCCCCAGTTCGAATCCGTTGAAGCCAATCTGCCCCACGTATTCACGCTTTTCAGCGTTGCCGTTTCGGAACTGTAAATCAAACACGCCGGACGTGGCATTGCCATACATGGCCGGAAACGCGCCGGTTAAAAATAGCGACCGGTCAAGTACATTATTATTGATCTGACTGACCGGTCCTCCTGTGCCGGTCAGGCTGCCAAAATGATTTGGATTGGGAATGTCGACGCCCTCCAGCCGCCAGAGTAACCCGGCCGGCGAGTTGCCCCGGATTATAATATCGTTTCGGGCATCGTTGGCACTCACTACACCCGCGTAGTTGGCCGCCATCCGCGAAGGGTCGTTGCGGCTGCCCGCAAACCGGCGTGTTTCTTCAGCATTGAACAGGCGGCTGCTGCTGGCTGCGTACGACAGTGCAGCATTCGCAGGGTTGGCCGTTGCTTTCACCGCCACTTCCTGCAAGGTGCCGATGTCTTCGCCAGCCTCAATATCAACGACCATCTCCTTTCCAGAGGTCAACAGTATGTTCGGAATAATCTGCTCCCCGTACCCCATATAGGTGAACCGAATCTGCTGTCGGCCGAGGGGTACGTTGGTCAATCGGTAAACGCCATTCTCATCGGTAGTCGTGCCGTTTAGGGGCGACGAATTCAGCACAACGATCGTTGCTCCGACCAGCGGAGCTTTCGACTGGTTATCTATCACCCGGCCTTTCAGGGTTTGAGTCAAAAGCTGGCTGTGCCCCGGTAGCTGGACCAGCAGCAGGCCCAGCGCGATGAGTACATTTTTCATGATAAGTAGGTCGTTTACAAGCTGCGAGTTACGCCCGCAGTATTTGAAGCAAACTTATTCCGCCCTCCGGTCTGCCGCAATAATGAACTGTTATAGTTTATAACCTGCTCTTCAGGTGTTCCTGTAATGGCTGCATAAACTAAAACCTCACGTTGTTGCCCACGCGTGATGAAGCCCGGATTTTTGCTAAAAAAATCGCGCTAAAATGACGTATCGGCTATGCTTACCAGACTCGTTTGTTCGTCGGCCTCGGTCCGTTACCGGGCCTTTTTCAATCAACTAAATGGGTTATGCAGCGCCTGTACGACGCTGGATGCCAAACCGCTTATGCACGAAACCATTTTTCAGCAACTGCTGCTGGATATGGTCGATGCGGAACGCCCGGTGGAGTTTCGGCGTTTCCAGCGCCTGATGTTTGAAGCCATGGTGCATTTCCGGCGTATGAAAGAAGGCGACCTGGTGAATGGGTTTACGCAGCTACAGCGGCTACGAACCACGTTCCCTCCATTATCGCCCACGGTTCGGCAGTTAGGCGAGGCCATGCTGACGCCCATGATCGCCTATTATTATTTTCGGATTCGCGATTTTGCAACGGCCACCTACTATAACCAGTATTCAGTGGCGATCAGTAGTGAATTGCAGGCTACATATCCGGTATTGCACCTCCATCAGGTTCAGCAGCAGTTTAACCTGAGCCGAATTGAGCTAGCCCAGCATCAGTATGAGGAGGCCCTTAGCCGACTGAAAGAACTCATTGACTACCTGCTCACGGGACGCCTTCCTAAACTGGCCGGTGTGTGGACAAGCGCTATGCGGTCGGGACTGGCTCAGCCAATTGCGAATAATCAGTTACTGGACATTATCAACGAGCTTGTATTTCATTCGCTTAAGGCAGACGAACTGGAAATCATGATTCCGCCAGTTGTACTGGCCGAATCCAGTTTGTGGGCTGGTCGGAAAAAGCTGCGAATTCCTTCACCCGAAGCCGCCATCCAAACCTGGTGGCAGGCCTATCAGCCGGAATCCGATGAGCAGCAGCACATATTCCTGACGAGTATCATCACGCTCATTCAGCAGTATCCGCTGGAGTATGACCAACTCAAACTACTGTTGCTGGGTCGGCTCCACTACTTTGCTGCCCATTCGGAATGGGTCAGTTCTGAGCATCTGCTGCTCATTCGCCGGTTTGTCAACACTAAATTACACCTGTCGGATCGGCTCTTGCGGCACATCCGAACAATCCGTAGTCAGCTCACCCGATAGCTGTACACACCTTCGATGGCCCGAATAACCAGTAGCTTCCTTTGCGATGGCTACTGGCTGTTCGGGCCATCGGTTGTTCAGGCATTTGTCGAGCCGGTGCAGTGATTTTCTCTGTTTCTGTCGACCAATGCCATTCATCGATAGTATAGGTGCCAATGAGTGACGATAGGCACCTGACAGCAAAAGAAGCGCATTGGTCGAAGTCCACCGGGGATTGGTCGAAATAATTTTCGGAGCCAGATAAGCCGATATTCCTTTGTACTGTCAATCACGAATAAACACGCAAAACTCAATTAAAATGGACGCTTTCGCAATCAAAATCCGCAAACTACGTGAGGTGTACGGTTACCCACAAGAGTACGTGGCGTTTCAGATGGGGATCAGTCAGGCCGCCTACAGCAAGAAAGAAACCGGTAAAACCGAATTGTCTCTAATGGGCCTACAACAGGTTTCGCAGCTCTACAACGTGTCGCTCATCGACTTAATCAGCCTCACCTGGCAGGATTTGGTCGTGAACGTGGTTCGCCAAACCACTTCGCCTAACTAAGCAGAACAGTATATAACCATACCGACTACAATAGAATGGCAGGTTGTTGCCCTGAGCAAATCCATTGATGAATTTTGTCAAGCTACTGGTAATCAACGAATAATCTGTCGCTAAACATCTTTAAAACACGCTAAATGTATGAAACCACAGACGCTTATTGCCACCCTTTGCCTGATTCTGGCTGTGGCCATTGTTAAGGCTCAAGATCAGTACCAGGCCGCTATGAGTCAGCTTGTCACCTACAGCGACACGGCGAAGTCTATAGATAATCTCAAATTAGCCAATAGCTTCGGACGGATTGCTGATACTGAAAAGACTAAGTGGTTGCCCTATTATTACGCGTCGCTCTTTACAACCCTGGAGTCGCTGAAGCAAACGAATCTAAGTCAAACAGATCCACTATGCGATCAGGCTGTTCAGTATCTGGATCAGGCCGATAAACTCGCTCCTAACAACTCGGAGGTTTATTGTCTGCGAAGCCTGATTGCGCTGGCGCGCATCAAGGTCAACCAGACCGCACGGGGTATGTCGGGGCTGCTGGAGGCCCAACAGGCCCTGGAGACAGCCAACAAACTTGATCCGGCCAACCCCCGCGTTTACCATATGCTCGGCCAGCAGGCTTTCAATACGCCTGAAGCGTTTGGGGGCAGCAAAGAGAAAGCGCTACAGTATTTCGAGAAAGCTCTTAGTCTGCTTGAATCCCAGAAAGACCGTCAGTCAACCATTGACGTGCATTGGGGCACTAGAACAACTGTGCCGATGATAGCAATCTGCCGCAAGTATCTCAATACCGTCACTAAGGCAAATTAAGCCGAATCAACCTATAGTTTTTTCTACGCGTCCAGACCTGGCTTTTCCGGCTATTGGAACCCGGTTCGGTTAGTAAATGACGAATAAACCACCCCTAAACACGGTAAACGCATGAAACCACAACCACTTATTTTCGCCCTTTACCTGAGCCTGATTATAATCAGTGTGCAGGCCCAGGATCAGTACCAAACCACCATGAGTCAGCTCGTCAATCGGATTGACACAACGAGGGGTCAACTGGATAACCTCCGCATGGCCTCCGACTTCGAGCGGATTGCCGATACCGAAAAGACTAAATGGTTGCCTTATTACTACGCAGCCTACTGCATGACCCGGGAGTCATTAGATAAACCCGACGTGAGCAAGGTGGACCTGTTATGCGATCAGGCTACTCAGTATTTGAATCAGGCCGACAAGCTGGCTCCCAATAAGTCGGAAGTATATTGTTTACGCGGCCTGATTGCACTGGCGCGCATTAGAGTCAATCAGGCCGCACGGGGTATGTCAGGGTTACTGGAGGCTCAAGAGGCTCTGGAAGCCGCTCAGTACCACGACCCCACCAACCCCCGTGTTTACTTCCTGCTCGGCCAGCAGGCCTACAACACACCCGAAATGTTTGGCGGCAGCAAAGAAAAGGCCTTGCGGTATTTTGAGAAAACCCTCATCCTGTTCGAAGCCCAGCAGGACCGCCAGTCAACTATTGAGGTGCACTGGGGCCATAAGACAACGATAGGAATGGTATCGGCCTGCCGTAGCCAGCTGCAGGCGAGCACTAAATCAAACTAATTGAATCCTTTTCACCCTCCAAGATCATGAATGACCAAGTTATATTAGTTACGGGCGGTTCACGGGGTATTGGCCGCTCCATTTGTCTGACCTTAGCCGAGCGGGGTTGCACCGTATTGTTCACCTACCTCAACAGCGCGGATAAGGCCCTGTCGCTAATAGCTGAAATTGATGCACTGAACGGCGGGCGGGCCTATGGGTATCAGTGCGATATGAGCGATCTGAAACAAGTACAGGCACTGGCTGCTCGATTTCGTAAAGAACACGGTCGGCTGGGTGGGCTCGTCAATAACGCGGGAATTCTGGGCGACGGCAAGCCGTTTTTGATGGGCAACGATGAGCACTGGTGGAACGTAATGCGGACCAACGTCGGCAGCGTGACCAACACCTGCCGCATCATGCTTCCCCTGTTCATCGCCCAGCGCAGGGGTCGGATTATCAACATGACCTCCATATCAGGCCAGAAAGGCAATGCTGGTCAGTCGGCTTATTCGGCATCCAAATCAGCGATTGTGACCTTTTCTAAAACGCTGGCTAAAGAAGTGACGCGGTTTGGGATTAGTGTTAACTGCGTTTCTCCGGGGCTAATTGAAACCGATATGACCGCCGATGTCCCGGATGAATATGTAGCCAGTCGCCTGACGAATATGCCGATGAAGCGTAAAGGAAACGTAGCAGAAGTCGCCAACTTAGTCGCCTATCTACTGTGCGACGCGCCAAATTATATGGTTGGACAGGAACTGACCATCGACGGTGGATTAGCAATTTCCTGATCGAAACCAGTCCAACCAATTTATTTCAATACTGAAAAATTATGGAACGTGTTGTCGTGACCGGCATCGGCATTTGCTGCTCCATCGGTCGTACAAAGGATGAATTTTGTGATAGCCTCTATCAGGGGCGGCTGGGTCTGAAACCCATTTCGGCCGACCGCTTTTCGACCGAAAATGCTTACTATGCTACCCGGAAGGCCTGTGTTATCAAACAGGAGTGGTTTGAGGAAGCCAGCCAGGAAGATGACCGGGTACTCAGCAGCCTGGCTACACAGGTAATCAGCGAGGCCCTGACCGACTCCGGACTACCTGCCAATGGGCTGAACCGTCGGCGAATAGGCTTGTTCATGGCCACCACTATAGGCGGATCTTACCCATTTGTCAAATTCACCAGAAAGCGTCTGGCGGGTAATTTACAACCGACAGATTATGAGTTGTTGTTCCGGGCATCGACCCCCAACATAACGGGTGCGCTGATGAAACACTTTGATTTTCAGGGCCCTTGCTCAACAATCTCAACGGCCTGTGCGGCCGGTACCAACTCCATCGGCCGGGGGTTCGACTTCATCCGAAATGGGCGAATCGACGTAGCTGTTAGTGGGGGTATCGACATCTTCACCGAGTTGAGTTTTGCCGGCTTTAACTCTCTCAAATCATTATCCAAGACGCTCTGCCAACCGTTCGACCGGCACCGCGACGGCCTGACTTTAGGCGATGCCAGTGCGTTTGTTGTCCTGGAGAGTCTGCGTCACGCCAAAAAACGGGGAGCAACCATTTACTGCGAGGTGAAAGGCTACTCGGCCAATAACGAAGCCTACCACCCTACTGCACCTAACCCAGATGGTAGTACAGCTTTCCTGACCATGCAGCAGGCCCTGGAACATGGCGACATGGACCCCGCCGAGATCACCTATATCAACGCCCATGGTACGGCCACTGCCGTCAACGATAGTATGGAACTCAACGGCATTCGTCGGCTCATCGGTGACCGAGCCGTTCATGTCAGCTCTACCAAGTCAATGGTAGGCCATACTTTGGGAGCCGCCGGTAGCCTGGAGTTCATTGCCACCACCTTAGGAATGTACCACAACTTTATGCCACCATCCTGTAATATCGTCACCAACATGGCTGACGAAGACGAGCAAATTCGAATTGTTGGGGATCAGGCCATCGAAAAGTCCTACGATGGTGCCTTGTCGAATTCATTTGGTTTTGGTGGTTGTATGGCTTCCATTGCCCTAAAACGCTTCACTGCATAAACGCTATGCTAACCACTACTACTCTTCCGCATCCTGTTGAACTGCTGCCGCACCGGCATCCGATGTTGCTTCTGGACTCTATTCAGACCTATACGCCTGGCGAGTCGGTAACAGCGACCACCTTTGTCCACCCAGAAACAATCTTCTTTGAGGGCCACTTTCCTGGCGAGCCGATACTGCCGGGGGTAATTCTAGTAGAAATGATGTTTCAGACCTGTGGGCTTTTTGGCAGGCTGGAAGGATTGCAGGACGCTCCGTCCGGGGAAATAAAACGGATCAAATCGGGCCGTGCCATCAAGATCGACACACTTACCTTCAACGAACCCGTGCTACCCAACGACCAACTGCTGATTACAGCCGTTTTTAGTCACAAACTGCTCAATTTTTCCGTGTTCAACGCACGGGTAGACATTATCGGGCGGAACCGTACAGCGGCTCGCGGCACCGTTACGGTATTAATTAATCCTTAATCTGTTTATGATCATGCGCACAACTAGTCAGGTAGTTATTACGGGAGGAGGAGTCATTTCAGGACTAGGCATCGGGCTGGATGCGTTCTGGAAGGGTGTGCTGGCCAACGAATCAGGGATTGTTGTCAAGAACGAATGGAATGTCCCGGATTTGGCCACCGATGAAGCCATCTTCTACAGCCCGTCAACCCCATTTGAGGTAGGGACATTTGTGGATAACCTAAAGCCTCCGCTGCCGCTCAAATATTCACAACTGGCTATGGTGGGCTGTCAGTTAGCTATCCAGAATGCGCAACTTGACCTGACAACGCTGGTTCCTGAGCGACTGGGTCTCATTCTGGATACGAGTCTAAGTGCTAACCAGGCCACCGAAACATTCCTGACCAAGCTCTTTCAGGATGGCCCGGCCAAAGTAAGTCCCTTTGTGTTTACCAAAACCACGACAAACTGCGCTCTCGGCGATGTGGCTCGGGCATTTAAACTACGTGGCCCCAGTTCCATCCTGCTCGGCGAAAACAGTGCCTGCTATGGCTATGATCTGATCAGGGAGGGCAAGGCCGATGTGGTCATTTGCGGTGGCTTCGATGAAATGCGGGAAGCCTGGCTGCTGGCCAACTGTAGGCGCGGCTATATTCCCTCTGCGCAGATTGACGGTCGGCCCCGGTCATTGGCCGAAGCCTTAGCCGACGATGATGGACTGATTGTCTTCGGCGAAGCAGCGGCTTTTGTCGTACTCGAATCAGCCGAACACGCCCGGAAGCGAGAAGCCACTATACTGGCAGAACTGGTTGATTATCAAATCTCCCGCGACACGGCCTACCAGGATTTTATCTACGAACGAAGTGCTTCCGATCTGGTTGAACACGTTCAGGATTTGTGCGAACAGGCCCAAATTGACCCCGCAGCCGTAGCGTTGGTGGTAGGGGGCGGGGGGTTACCCAAACACATCCGCACCTACGAAACCTCCGCGATGAAGACACTATGGCCAACGAAGGAGGCTTTACCTCGTTATACCAACGTCAAAGCCCATACGGGCGAGACACTCAGCGCGTCTCCCATGCTATCGTTACTAACAGGTGCGCTCTGCCTGTTTCATAACAAGGTGGTGGGTACGCTCTATGACCCGGAACAGCTCGGATTGGCCGGGGCGGCCTCGGCCCACACCGCCGATTACAACTTCTCCCCCAGTGACTATGCGTTGGTCAACTCCCTGCACGTAGGCGGTAATACCGTTACGATGGCACTGCGGCCCTCAACGAAGTAGGTTCAGCGCACTGTCTTATTACCAGTTCATCCTTCCTGTTTCTTTCTGCTATGATCTCCTCAACCGACTCCATTACTGCCTATCGAAAAACTGTTCGGGCCGCGTATCAGGCTGCTACCGAAGCCGTAACGATCCGCGAAAACATGAAAACACAAGCTGGACAACGGAAAGATTTTCAGTTTCTGGCAGCCAATCTGGCGCATTTCATGCCCCACATTCCAGCTTCGGATTATGAAGCTATTTACCGCCAAATTTTGATTTATCACCTGCTGAGCAAGTCTTACCCGGCGGATGTTAATGTGGGATCAATGGATTACATGCGGGTTGAGGGGGATAACGCCTTTCTGGAGCCGCAGGCCGGGCGAACCGCCCGCATTTTCTGCTCGTTCCATATGGGCGGCTATCAATCCGTGATGGCCTTATTGGCTAACGCAGGCTACTCACTGTCTGTGGTGACTACGCGGAAGTTTTATGACACCCAGCAGGACACTATAGCCCGCGTTGCCCGAGAAATCAATTCGTTTAAAGGAACAGATATTACGATTCAGCTCCTTAATGCGGAAAGTACCGATATTGGAAAGCAAATGGCTATGTCGCTGGCTTCGGGTCGATCCATACTGATTTTGCTGGATGGCAATACGGGGATTGGAGGAGCTCATCACCGGGATTCGCGCCAGTTGCGGGTAGCGTTTCTAAATCAGACCATCTTCTCCCGAACGGGCGTAGCTACACTGTCGCACGCGTTTAAAGTACCCATCATACCCATTACGTCGTATTACGTGCACATCGACGGCGTACCAATTCCACATTACCATTGTTCACCCGCCATTACGCCGGGCCTATTAGCCATGCCCCAGGACGAGTACGTCCGCTATGCTACCAGCGTGTTATATCAGGTGCTGGCCGACCGGGTCAGGCAACATGTCGATCAATGGGAAAACTGGTTCTATGTCCACAAATTTCTGGACACCGACGCACCGGCTTTCCAGACGCTTCCTGCCAGGGAAGCACCCATTAACCCAGTGGCAAAACTGTTCTTCGATACCCATCGCTTCGGCCTCTTCAAGTTGGAATCAGATGGCTATCTGTTTGATAAACTGACTTATCTGGCTTACCCATTAACCAACTCAGTCTATGACTGGCTGAGTGTACTCTCGACCAACGTTTATCTGGGTCAGTCCATGACTGACATGCTTGATCAGCAACCCGCTTCAGTTATCAATCGATTTTACCAACTCCGCTTACTGATCTACTTTCACGATGCCTCTTCTTATTACGTATATAACTGACCGGTATAAACGTTAAAGCCTCTTTCTGATTTTAAAATGAATCTTTCACTTACCAGTTTAACTCGCTTTTTATGAAAACCGTATTATTTTCGGCTGCTCTGTTGGCCGCTACGCTGACCGCAAAGGCCCAGACTTACACGTTGACCGTGAAACTGGGTGAGTTTAAAGCCCCCTCCGGCACCATCTTTATTGCACTGCAAGCCCCTGACCAGAAGCAGGTACAGCGCCAGGCGGTACCGTTGAATACAAAAGACGCCACGGTTGTATTCCAGAATGTGCCGGGAGGCACCTATGCGGTTCGGTTTTTTCACGACGTGAACAACAATCGTGAACTCGACCGCGGCATGTTCGGCATACCCAAAGAAGAGTGGGGCTGCTCCAACAACGTAAAAGCGACCATGGGTCCACCTAAGTTTGAGGATATGTTGTTTCAATTTACCACCGACAAAACCATCGCCCTCCGCGTCAATTAAGCAGGGTGGTCTTTTCTGGTTCTTTTTTCTTCTGTATATATGGCTTCCAGTCTGACTACTCTGCCCGATAGTGTCCGGTCAAAACCGGCGCTCCTTTCTCCTCCCGATCGTCTGGCCGAACTCATACGGCATCGAAACCAACTGCATCCTGAGGATACGGCGTTTATTGAGCATAACCAATCGGTGTCCTACGCAGAGTTATGGCATCGGGTAGATCAGGTTCAAGCCAGTTTTCGCAGGCAGGCTATTGGGCCAGGCGAAGTAGTGGCTCTCTGCTCACCCAATAGTCTGGCCCTCTGCGTGGCTTTCCTCGCTGCGTTGCAGCATGGAGCTGTACCCTTCGTGATCAACTACAAACTGGAGGTCCTGGGCGATTTGAGTGCACTTAATGTCAGGCACTTCCTGGTATCGAAGTCGAACACTACCGCCCGGCGATACTTTAAAGAACTGCCCTACTTTGACCAGAATGCATTCAATGATCAGTTTGACTGTTATCAGAATCCGTATGCCTCACTGGACCCATTAGCCAACACCGCGCTGTTGGTGACCAGTTCGGGCAGCAGCGGCCAGGCTAAAGTAGTTAAACTAACCCACCACGGCACACTGGCCAACATTCAGGCCAATGTTCAAGCCCTGCAACTGTGTTCCGATGATGTGACCGCTATCGGTTTGCCCATCGGGTACGCTTACGGGCTGGTGGGGCAGTTGTTGAGCCACCTGTATGTGGGGGCTACGGTCCTGCTGCTGGACAGTTTGTTTTTCCTGCCGAGCCTGACACAGGCCGTCAGCAGGTACAAGGTAACCAACCTGTTCACGGTTCCTCCGATGATCCGGCAGGTGAACTATCTGCGCAGCCAGAATCAGTTCAAAGGTGATTTTTCGTCGCTGCGGTTTGTGGCGGTGGGAGGCAACCGGATCGAGAGCAGCTCGGTCAAAAAGGCGATGGAACTCTTCGGCTGTACGATTATTAAAACCTACGGTCTGGCCGAAGCTGGCCCACGGGTGGCTACCAACATGATTACCGATTTGGAAGCTGTTACGGTCGAGTCAGTGGGGAAGCCCAACAATGGCGTACAAATTGATGTGCTGGACAATGCCGGACAACCGGTGTCACCTTACCAGCCAGGTACGATCTGCATTCGGAGCCCGTCAGTTACGCTGGGGTACTTCAACGCGCCCAACCGGGATACAATTCGACCTGGTCAGGCCGTCATGACCAGAGATATTGGTTTTGTCGATGACGAAGGCCATTTATTTATCCTCGGTCGCCAGGGAGACCAGTTCGTTATCGGCTCCCGCCAGTACTGGTTTCGGGAGGTGGAGACCGTACTCTATGCTCGGTTTGCCTTTCTGAAAATATCGCTGCAATCTATCGATGCGCAGGTGATTGTGAGCGTGGTAGCAATGCGAAACTACGAGGTTGATCTAACCTCGGTACGGCAGCACTTACGAGCGGTCTTTGGGCCGGAAGCTGACACAACGTTTACCCTCAAGCTAATTCAATCCAACACGTTGCTCAATGAAAAATAACTTATGCCATCCCGAACCCTGTACGTCTATTGGGCGGAACACGACCCTTACCTCCCGCCGGTACCCGAAGATGATCTGCACCTGTCTGCTCGCGTGCAACAACGGTGGAAGCGGTATCGGACGCTTCAGCAGCAGAATATGTCACTCCTCGCTAAACGATTGTTGTTCTTTGGATTACAGCAGCTGCGGTGGCGGGTTGGGGGCGATTTAGCTGATTTCTGCTATCATCCCAGCGGTAAGCCCTACTTAGCCGAACTACCTGTCCACTTCAGTCTGTCGCACTCAAAACAAGTAGCCGTTTGTGTGCTTTCAGCCGATATGCCGGTTGGAGTCGATGTGCAGGAGTGGCTGCCCGTACCACCGGGAAGCGAAGAGCTATTCATCGTCACCGGCGAACGGGAGAAAGTAGGGTCGGCAGACCGGCTAGCTCTTTGGTCTCAGAAAGAAGCAGCTTACAAGGCCGTTGGCAGCGACTTAGGAATTTCGTTCAGCCAGTTTCGGTTTAGCGAACCCCAACGGGTGGCGTGTCCAGAGATGACACTGGAGCTGATTCCGCAGTTTATTCGCCAAGGATACATCTGTTGCCTGGCCGTCCCGTCGCCCGATTCACTACTTCCGGCTCCACTTCAGATTGCAGTCGAACAGGTGTTATATCCTTATTGATCATCATGGAACCTGTATACGTATATAGTTTTCCGTTTGCCGCCGGTAGCCGGTACTCTTATCATCCATTGGTGCAAACGTCCCCCGACTGGCTAAGGTGGATACCGCTTGACTATGCGGGGCGGGGCCGGCGGCTGTTTGAGCCGCCCATGACTGTGCTGACCGACATCGTGACCGACCTGAAAACCCAGATTCTGGCTCGCCCTAAAACGTCCTTCGCTTTTTATGGTCATAGCATGGGGAGTTTAGTGGCATATCTGGTAACGGTCGAACTGATGCGGGAGCAACAGCCGCTGCCTCAACACCTGTTTTTATCCGGCAGGAGCGGTGCCTGCATTCCCGAACGCCAGCGGCATGCTCTGCAAATGAGCCGGGACGAGATGGTGGCGGAATTGCAGAGAATGGACGGTGACCTGTCGCTGCTTCTGCGTAATCCGAAGCAATTTGATCGCTACGAGCAGGTGCTGCGGGCCGATATGGCTGCCCTGGACAGTTACCAGTACGTGTCAATCAGTCCGGATCAGCTGCCCATGCCAGCCACCGTTTTTGTGGGTAGCGCCGACACCTGCACGCCCGAACAGGCACAGCTTTGGCAACAGGAATTTCGGGAGCCAGTGGCGGTCCATGTTCTGGCGGGCGGGCACTTTTTCATCGACAGTCAGGCCGAAGCCATGATTCAGATCATGACCAGTGACCTGTGCCAGAGCCGACTTCCTTTGGCTATAACCTGACGGACTAAAGTAGTACTATAGGTTTTTGATTGCCAGTGATTTAGGCAAGACCTTTGACTCACTGAATGACGCCAAAGACTGCATCAAACGCTTTTTTTCATCCTTAACAAAACGACCATGTTCGAATTAGAAACCATCAAAAACCAAATCCGCGTCATCGTGACGCAAGTTTTGCAAGTGGATGCTGCCACCGTAGAGCTGGATGACAACACCCCCTTCTTTGGCACGGATGAGCATCCGGGTCTCATTCAGGACTCGCTGGCCATCCTGGAGATTGCCTCCCAACTGGCCGATGCCTTCGGACTAATGCCGTCCGATCTGGGCGAGGAAGCGTTCCTCAACTTAGAAACGCTTAGCCAGTGCGTGTTCACGAAAGTAAACCAGGGCGAGCTGGTCTAAACCAGCCTGGTCCACCCCCGTTGGCTACTCTAGTGGCCAGCCTCCACCCGAACTAAACTTGCTGTGCATAGTAGGGGAGAATCGCGGCCTTCCCGTTTAGTTAATCATAATTCACTTTTTTTCTCACAATCAAACCAAGCAAACCATGCAACCATCAAACGACGCCCTGACCATTGTTGAACTCGAAGACCGTTTCGAGACTACTGTTGCCGCTGCTGATTCAGCCGTGTGTTTCGACATCACAGTAAGCAGTAAGTAAGCACCAAACGGTGTACAAGCTTTCACTTTTTCTCACAATCAAACCAGGTAAACCATGCAACCATCAAACGACGCCCTGACCATTGTTGAACTCGAAGACCGCTTTGAGACTACCGTTGCCGCTGCTGATTCAGCCGTATGCTTCGATATTAACATCAAATAATAAGTAAGCACCAGACGGTGTACAAGCTTTCATTTTTTCTCACAATCAAACCAAGCAAACCATGCAACCATCAAACGACGCCCTGACCATTGTTGAACTCGAAGACCGTTTCGAGACTACTGTTGCCGCTGCTGATTCAGCCGTGTGTTTCGACATCACAGTAAGTAAGTAAGCACCAGAAGGTGCCTAGCTAACCCACTCAGCGGTTTTACTCCCCAGACGTACACGGTAATCTCTCACCCACGGGCTCACATTAGCCCCCCCGGGATCATCAAGCGTTTTGAGCGGACCTCTACTTAACTGAGTAGCCAACGTGCCGGTCTGCCAGCCCCACCGGGTAAGGCAACCTCAAGTCAACAGCCTCAGAAGGAGATGTCAGCCTGCGGGCCGATATCTCCTTCTTTATCAACCTACTACTTGTTTCTGAAAGATCTGACTAATGCTTCCCCTCCAGACAACAACGTATCAACTCGAAGCCATTGACCAGGCTGGTCCCGAACGCTATTACCTGCTGACGATACATGGGGCTTCGTATAAGATCGGCGAACTAATTTATCTGATCGTGGATGGATTGGCGCGTCAATTGACTTATCAGGAAATTGGGTCGCTGCTGAACGCCAGCCTAAACGAGGATCGTTTCTCGGCTCAGGATGTGGCCACTGTGGTGCAGAATAAGCTGGCCCCAATGGGGCTGTTTGGTACATCGGACACGGTCACGCCGAAGCCCGCACCGACAGGCGCCATTGCGTTCCGTCGGCGGCTGGTGGCCTTCGAACAGTACGAATGGCTATTGCGGCTGGTGAAGTATGCATTTTCGCCTGCCGTGTTTTTCTCCGTTATGGGTCTGGCTCTGCTGGCCAACGTGTTTTTAATGCGTGAGCTAATGGCCCTTGAACACTACGTAACTTCATACACAAGCCAACTCAATGCCGCAGGCGAATGTGGGCGGGGTGCTACCTATCTACTATTTTTTTATCCGGCGGTGCTATTCATCCTTATCAGTCACGAGCTGGGCCATGCGGCAGCCAGCTACCGTTTTGGCGTTAAACCTAAAGAAATTGGCATTGGCCTGTATTTGGTCTTTCCTGTTCTGTATGCAGATGTGACCGAGATTTGGCGACTGAATAAAACCAAACGGGTGATCGTCAACCTGGGCGGTCTTTACGTTCAGCTGCTTATCAATCTACTGTTAATCTGGTTTTTGGTTAGCAATTTCGGCTACGCTGACCGAATTACGATTAGCCGTTACCTGATCCAGCTTAACGTGGCGATGATGGTCATCAATACCATTCCGTTCATCAAACTCGATGGTTACTGGCTTTACAGCGACCTGTTCTCTATACCCAATTTGCAGCGGCAGGCCAGCGTCTGCCTAATGGCTGCTGGATCGTTTCTGTTTCCTAGCTGGATTCGTAGGCCAGGTCTGGAAACGATTAATATCAGGAACCCCTACCTGATTTTCTACACGGTCGGCCGGTATTTATTTCTGCTTTCTTTAATAGGGTGGGGTGGGCAGTATTTGGTCGACAAGATTGTCGCATACCCCCGCCTAATAGGAGCTGCTATCAACGAATGTACGCTCTGCACGGTAGAACCTTTGCTCAAGTCTACGCTCACGCTCTGTCTTTTCGGCGTTCCGGCTACCCGTTCGCTTGGGCCTGTCTATCACTGGGTAAAGCGATTCCGACAGCAGCGTGCCTCATGACGTAACCCGGAGCGGACCAATCTTTCCCAATCTTTTCCATCTCATGAAACACTCCCTATTCATTCGTACCGGTTATAGCCTGCTACTGGCCGGACTACTATCATCCGCCGTTGAGGGTCAGGTACTTATCCAGGGTGTGGTCGTGGATGCCCAGCAAACTCCCTTAGCCAACGCCAATGTCAGAGTCCTCAACAGTTATGACGGAACCTCAACGGAGACGAATGGTACGTTTAAGTTCAATACCAACCAGCAGGGGAGCATCACGGTGGTCGCGCAATCGATTGGGTACGCCGATCAGCAGCTGACTCTCCAACCCGGCGAGACAACCCGCCCGCTGCGGCTGGTGCTGGCAGAGCGAAGTCAGATGCTTGACGCGGTGACGGTACAGACCCGGAAGACCAATTTTCTGGCTACTCAGGGGCTGAATAGCCTGCGGCCCCTCGAAATTCGAGCCATGGGCGGAGCTAACGCCGATATCGGTAACGCTATCCGGGCTCTACCGGGGGTTCAGGCTACCAGCGATGCAACAGGACTGTTCGTGCGCGGTGGTTCAGCCGACGAAACGCGGGTTTACGTCGATGGGTTGACGGTCAATAATTTCTTTTATACGGGCAGCCCCGATGTGTCTCAACGCAGCCGGTACGCCCCTGAACTCTTTAAAGGCACCTCCTTTAGTACGGGGGGCTATTCAGCCCTATATGGACAGGCGATGTCGTCGGCCCTGATCCTCGAGTCCAATACCGTTGCCAGTCGCTCCACTGTGGGTGGCAGTATAGGCACAACGGGTGGCAACCTCGATTACAACCGGGTCCTCAAAGCCGACCGAGCTTCCGTAGGTGTCCAACTGAACTACACCAACCTTGGGCCGTATTACAACGTAATTCCGCAACGGCGTTCATTTGGACGCAACCCCGAGCAGGTCGACCTAATGATGAACGGAAAGTATAAGCTACCAAATGGCGGGCTAATTAAAGTTCTTTTTAGCCTGGGAACCAATAAGCTGCAATTCACAGATCAATCGTTTGCCCGACCTACGCAATATGGCTTGCTTAGCCGGAACGCCTATACCAATGTAACGTACACGGGTAATATGGGAGCCCACTGGACCATCAACGGGGGAGCGGCCGTCACCCTTACCCACAATCGGTACAGCCGGGACTCGCTGCTCTTTACCAGCGACACCGACTGGACCACCAACACCCGCACGCTCGACCTGAACACTTATACCGGTCGATTGGTGGCCCGGCGGCCATTGGGAGGGTCGGCAGATCTATATATCGGAGCTGAACACACCGCCACCAGCATCAGCAGTGTATATGCCCAGCAGGATGGCCGTAGTTACAGGCTTCGCGCCGACGACCAATATGGAGCCCTGTTTGTTGAAAGCAACATCAGTCTAAGTCGTTCGCTGCAGCTACGGGCGGGGCTGCGTGCTGAAGCTTCCAGCCTGGTCAAAGACGCAGCCCTGTCTCCCCGGCTAACGCTAACGTACGCGTTGAGAAAACACCTGAACCTGACGGGTAGCTTCGGGCAGTTTTACCAGGAGCCTACCGCCGACTATCTGCTTCAGCAGGCCGGAAGGCTGTCGTTTCAGCGAGCTACTCACTTCATCCTGAGCGGTCAATACACGAACGTCAACAAACTGTTTCGAGTAGAATTTTACGAGAAACAGTACAGCCATCTGCTCCGTACCACGCCCGATACCAACACAGCCGGCATGGGCTACGCCCGGGGTTTCGATATTATGTGGAAGGAAGACGGCCGAATCAAAAATGTCAACTACTGGGTATCGTATTCATACCTGGATACTAAACGGCAGTACCTGAGTTTCCCGTCGATGGCGCGACCCAGCTTTGCCGCCCCGCATACGTTGAATATGGTGGTCAACGTCCTGCTACCGACCGTGCCACTCAACCTCGGGCTGACCTATGTTACAGCCGCTGGGCGATCGTACTACAACCCGAACCAGAGCGAAACCAAATTCATGACCAATTACACACCTGCCTACCATAATGTTGGCCTGACTGTGGCTTATCTGAGCCACTTCTTCCGGGCGAACTCAACGCTGGCTTTTTCGGTGAGCAACCTCCTGGGCAGTCAGCAAATTTTTGGGTACCGTTACAATAGTCCTACCGAGCGGGTAGCCATCACTCCCCTCGCTACGCGCTTCTTCTACCTCGGTCTTTTCCTGAACTGGGGTACGGCTAGCCGCGCTAAAACAAATACGCCGTTCCTACCTAACTAAATCGTGTTCGCTCGTCCAGTCAGTTATGAAAAATACCCAGATTCGTCTAATGAACCGTCCTTTGGGTGCGCTCAAAGTAACCGATTTTATGGTTGATCGGAGCGACATTCCTCCATTGGCACTTAATGAAGTACTGGTTAAAAACCTGTACCTGTCTATTGACCCGGCTATGCGTAGCTGGGTCAATGGTGGTAAATCGTACATTGACTCGGTGCCAATCGGTGAGGTCATGCGAGCAATGGGCACGGGAGTGGTTATAGAGTCGCGGCACGCTGACTTTGTGCCGGGCCAGCATGTATATGCCGGCCTGGGAATGCAGACTTTTTCACACCTCACCGAGGAACGGCTCACCAGGCCACTCTTCGGATCACAGCTGACGGTCATCGATGGTGCCCTCCCGTT
>CAXTJJ010000026.1:0-22339 GCA_964244155.1 uncultured Spirosoma sp. | reverse complement strand
TGCCTGAATTTGTTCGAGCATACAAGTAAGGTGGATGTCTTTTCTGCAAAGTAACGGCTTACTCGTTTAATCTTCTATGGAATGGATACAGTTCAGAGTAACCCAATCTGTGCATTTTATCATCCCGACAACGGAGGGATCTTGAGGATAGACTTAATTTGAGATCCTTCCGTTGTCGGGATGACAAAATGCACCCTCTCTAACATCTTTTATCTAATAATAAAACAAATTACAGTAGAAATAGTAATAGTTCTTGCTTTGCTTAAACGATTAACCATATATTTGTTTGATTTTGTTCGTGGCACCTATTCAATCATTCTACCGTGTCGGCATGATCATTTACAGCGAGCATGAGTAAGACAAAGGTGTCGATAAAGGACATAGCCCAAAAAGCGGGTGTATCAACAGCGTTAGTGTCTTATGTGCTTAACGGGAAAGAAAAAGAGAGTCGGGTTGGGCAGGAGATTGCGTTAAAGGTTAAGCAAATAGCAGCCGACCTAAACTACCAGCCAAGCCATCTGGCGAAGAGTTTACGAAGTGGAAAAACACATACTATCGGGTTAATTATCGCCGATATATCGAATCCGTTCTTTGCGAATATAGCCAGGGTAGTGGAAGATGAAGCAAAACGAAATGGGTATACGGTTATCATTGGCAGTTCAGACGAAAATGCCCATAAGTCGCGGGACTTACTGGACGTACTGATTAACAGGCAGGTGGATGGCTTTATCATTGTTTCGTCTGAAGACTCGGAGCAGCAAATTCAGAGTTTGAAAGACAAGCATATTCCCTTTGTTCTATTAGACAGATATTTTCCGGAGATACCAACAGATTTTGTTTCGACAGACCATTACAGCGCATCGTATGACGCAGGCACTCACTTAGTCAGAAATCAGTACCAACACATTGGCATGATTGCCTACGATTCGCAGCTTTTCCATATGCAGGAGCGAATTAGAGGGTATCAGGATGCACTCAGAGACAATAACGTTTCGACGCAGGAGCACTGGCTAAAACGGATAAAAATCAATGCGATTGAATCCGGTGTAAAAGCGGCCATTGATGACATGCTTGCGTCTGACAAACCCGTCGATGCGCTATTATTTGCGACCTACAGCCTGGCTGTTAGTGGCCTGAAACATATAAATAGCCTGGGTATTAAGGTGCCTGACGATTTAGCGATTGTCAGCTTTGGCCAGGCCGAGGTTTTTGAACTCTATTATTGTCCTATAACCTATCTGAAACAGCCCATTGTGTTGCTGGGCCAGACAGCCGTTGAATTATTAGTAAAAAAATTAACGCATAAATTAACTGAACCCGCACAGATACTTATGAAAGCAGAGTTGATCGAACGAGCCTCGTCAAAAACAAAGAAGAGCCGGATTGCTTAATTTTAAGGCTATGCTTAAACGGTTAAGCAGCAATCTTTACGTGGCGTCAGGTTCTTAAACCTGATATGAAAGGTTTCTCAAAACCTTTTCATACCAATAACACGAGGTTTTGAGAAAGCTCCCAATATCGGGTTTTGAACCCGACACCACAAGAACCCTCTTTACTAGACTATTCCTTACCCTTAAACCTATGGAAAGAAGAAATTTTCTTAAATCTGCATTAGTCGGTTCAACAGCTATTTGGAGCGGTCTGCCCATAAGCATGGCGCAGGCTGCTCCGAAATTAAAAATTACAAAAATCAGGTATTACAGCGCCCCCGGCTATAACAAGCCCCTCTTTAACCAGGCTCGCGGTATTGTTGAAATCTATACCGATGGGGGTGTTATCGGCATTGGCGAAGGCGGCTCCAAAGACATGATCGAGCAGTGTGCTCAGATGATCATTGGAGAAGATCCGTTCCGCATCGAGCACATCTGGCAAAACGTATACCGGGGCATGTTTTATCCACCCGGCCGGGAGAAATTGCATGCACTCGGCGCACTGGAAATGGCCCTGTGGGATCTCAAAGGGAAAGCGTTGGGCGTACCCGTTTATGATTTGCTGGGCGGGGCCACCCGCGACTATGTCGAATGTTATGCCACCGGTTTTCGGGCTTCCAAAGCCAAAACAGAAGAAGAGCGGGCGCGGGATTGCATCGAAGCGGGCCTGCGAGCCTACCGAATTGGCCCAACCGGCGGCAACGGCGAGCAACCGTTCGACTTTTATGACAACGCCAAAAAGACCATCGAATTCTGCAAACGAATCGACTCGGCAGTGGGCGGTGGCGGCAAATGGGCACTCGATCTGCACACGCGCTTTGATACCACCGAAGGCATCAAAATCTGCAAGGCACTGGAGAATCTGGAGCCCTACTTCGTAGAGGACATTGTCCGGTCTGAAAATCCGGCTGTTTATAAAACCGTCCGCCAGATGACCACCGTACCCATCGCCGTGGGCGAGCAATTTGGAGATCGCTGGGACATCAACGAGTTCATCGAACAGCGCCTGATCGACTATACGCGGGTTACTTTGCCCAATACCGGCGGCATTGGCGAATTCAAGAAGATAGCGTCCCTGTGCGAAACACACTATGCGGGTATGATTCCGCACTTCACCGGCCCCCTGTCAACGGCGGCACTGGTACACGTACTGGGTTCCAGCAGCCCGACACGCTGCCTGATGGAACTGGGTGGTGGCGAACCCGAACGTCCCCCCTATTTCAATGAGGATTTTATCAACTTCAAAAACGGCAAACTATACCTGAATCCACAGCCGGGTTTAGGCGTTAAGTTCGATCCCAAGAAAGCAACGTTTGTGATGGAAGTAGCAGCTAAAACGCAGTTTCCGCACCCGATCTTAAAAAGCCCGGATGGTGCCATTCACAACTGGTAAGCGTATCCATACAACCTGAAGACTGATTACCGTAACGTATTGATCAACAACCAGCTTCCGACCTCATAGCCGGATTGGAAAGTCATTTTTAGAGCCCCCGTAAACTGTAATTATATCAATATTTTACATTGATATAAATGGATGATTTTGCCTTTTGAACCTTAATCTCTATTAAACATGAACAAAGCTCTAATCCTTCTTTTTTATCTGCTCGTGGGCAACAGCATGTTGTTTGCCCAGACCAATAAAATAACCGGTAAAGTCACCGGCCCCGATAATCAGGGACTTCCGGGTGTAAACGTTCTGGTTGGCGGCACGTCGGTAGGTACCGCCACCGATGCTTCGGGTAATTATTCGATCAATGCACCCGCTACGGCTTCGCTGATTTTTTCCTACATCAGCTACGTAAGCCAGACGGTGCCTGTCAACAATCGCTCCATCGTCAATGTACAACTGGTAGAGGATGCCAAAGCCATCGACGAAGTAATCGTTACGGCGCTGGGTATCAAGAAAGAAGCCAAAACGCTGGGTTATGCAACGGCTACGGTCAATGCCGAACAGATTTCTGTTAACCGTACGCCCAATTTTGTCAGCGGATTACAAGGAAAAATGGCGGGCGTAAACATTACCACCATGGGTACCGGCCCTGCCGGAACGGCCAAAATCCGCATTCGCGGGCAGTCGTCCTTCAGCGGCCAGAACAACCCGCTGATTGTGGTGAACGGGGTGCCTATCGACAACTCCAATTACTCCCTCGGAGGTGATTTCGGCTCGCGGGCGGCCAACAGTTCGGATGGGGGCGATGGCCTGAGCAGTATCAACCCCGACGATATCGAAACCATGACCGTACTGAAAGGTGCCACCGCAGCGGCCCTGTATGGCTCCCGCGCCAAAGACGGCGTAGTCATGATTACCACCAAAAGCCGGGGCTCGGGCAAGGGCTTCGGCGTTACCTACAACACCAACTTCACCACCGACACCCCGCTGGATTACACTGATTTTCAGTATGAATATGGGCAGGGTGAAGGCGGCAAACGACCCACCACAGCCAATCCGACATCGGGTGTGTGGAGCTTTGGCGAGAAGTTCCAGCCGGGCATGACGCAGGTGCTGTTCGACAACAAGACCTACCCCTACGAACCCGTCTACAACCGGGTGAAGCAGTTCTACCGTGTGGGCACCAACTTCACCAATACCGTAACCGTCGCGAATAATGGGCAAAACGGTGGTTTCAGCCTGTCGTTTGGCAATACCGACAACAGGGGGATCATGGAGAATAATACCTTCAACCGCAAAGTGATCAACCTGGGTTTTAGCCAGAATATCACCAGCAAGCTGACCGCGTCGGGAAATATCAATTACTCGAAGGAAAATAATATAAACCCACCCCAGTTAAATACGCAGGACTTTTCGGTCTCAACGGTGGTTTTCACGCTGGCTAATTCCATGCCCTTCGATGCCCTGCGCGACAACCAGACCCTTCCCAATGGCGATGAGTTTGTGTTCTCGCGTTTTCTGGTGCGGAACAACCCCTACTATTCCATGAGCCATCACTTCGAGAACATCCGGCGCGACCGTCTGTTTGGCAACGTGGCCCTCAAATACCAGTTCACCGACTGGCTGTATTTACAGGCAAGGGTTGCTCAGGACTACTACATCCGCAATCAGGATTACAACATCCCGAATGGTTACGCGCCCATTGCCAAAGCGCCTGTGGGCTACGTAAACGGCTCATACACACAGGATGTACGCCAGAATACAGAACGCAACCTCGACTTTATTCTGGGCGCCAACAAAACCTTCGGAAAAATTGGCGTAGATATTACGCTGGGGGGCAACGCGCGGTATGCCCGCAATGATTACAACAGCGTTACGGTGCAGGATTTCGTTACGCCGGGCCTGTATACGGTGGCCAATGGCCGGATCAAAAATCCGATTTACGCGCTGGCTGAGAAGAATATCAACTCGCTGTTCGGGGCCGCTACCCTCTCCTACCGGGATTACCTGTTCCTGAACGTAACGGCCCGCAACGACTGGTTCTCGACACTGGCACCGGCAAACCGAAGTATTCTTTACCCTTCCGTTACGAGCAGTTTCGTGTTCTCGCAGGCGTTTGAAAACCTGCCAGCCTGGCTATCGTTCGGGAAGCTGCGGGCCGCCTACGCACAGGTGGGTTCAGACAATGTAGACCCCTATTCCAATGCGCTTTATTACGCCGTAGATAACAACTCGTTCCCCAATCCGTCGGGTCAGCTCGTGCCGGTGGGGGGTATCAACGCAACGGTCGTTCCGAACAAAAACCTGCGCCCGCTTCGCATCCAGGAAGCCGAAGTTGGTCTCGAACTGAAGCTGTTCAACAGCAAGTTAGGTCTCGATTTCACCTATTACCACAAAACGACCGACGACCAGATTCTGGCCGCCCAGATTTCGGATGCTTCGTCGTATACCAGCAAACTGATCAACGTAGGCCGGAGTATGAATCAGGGGCTGGAAATATTGCTCACCGGCTCACCCGTTGTTACCCAGAACTTCCGATGGGATGTGAGTGCCAACGTGTCGTACAACACCTCGAAAGTCCTGCGCCTGGGGTTGTCGCCCAATGATACCGTCATCACGGTAAACAGTGGTGGAGGCCGGACATTGAATCAGGTGGTTGGCAAACCCATCGGGCAGTTGTACACCTTCACTTACCTGCGGGATGCGCAGGGACGGCAGGTGTTCGACCAGAATAGTGGTATGCCGCTGCGCAACAACACCCTGAAAAATGTGGGTAACGCGCTCCCAACCTATTTCGGAGGTATTACCAATACGTTCACATATCGGGGCATTTCGTTGTCGGCCCTGATCGACTTCAAGCTGGGGCATAAAATGATTGCCGGTCGGAACATTAACTACATGCGTCACGGCCTGTCGAAACGGACGCTGCCGGGTCGGGATGTAGGCTACGTAATCGGTAACGGGGTCAATCCAAACGGCGAAATCAACCAGACAAAAGCGGCCGTACAACCCTTCTACGAATCCATTAACCCGCTGGGAATCAACGAAGATTTTGTCTTCAATGCGGGTTTCTGGAAACTGCGGCAGATTTCGCTGGGCTATGATTTCAGTAAAATGCTTCCTGCGGGACTTTTCATCAAAGGCCTGAAGCTGAACGCCGTAGCCAACAACGTCCTGATTATTAAAAAATGGACCGAGAATATGGACCCCGAAGAAGCCCTGGTTTCGTCGGACAACGGCGTAGGGCTCGATTTCTGGCCGGGTCTGCCGCCCACCCTCAGCATCGGTTTTAACCTGAACGTTCGATTCTGACCTCCAACCAAAACTATCGTTGACATCATGAAAACAAATCTCAGCTATATACTAGCGTTAGTCCTTTCACTGAGCCTTCTGTCGGGCTGTGACAAGGGTTTCTACGAGGTGAATATCAACAAAGTAGACCCCACGTCGCTGTCTCCGTCGATGGTCCTCAATAAGGGAATCATTAGTACAAATTACCTCGACGGCTTTGGTACACTGGGGATGCTGACCTATAATTTCGGCATTGTCCAGCAGATCATTACCCCCTATGGCAGTTCCTTATCGGGGGCTAATTACGATCAGGTCAACGGTGGAAACACTCCATTGGTATGGGTTAATTTCTACCGCAATGTGCTCAAACAACTGATAGCGGTGATTGATCAGACCAAAAGCGATCCGTTACAATCCAACACCTACAACGCGGCTCGCATCTGGAAGGCCTATGTCTTCATGATCCTGACGGATACGTACGGAGATGTGCCCTATTTTGAAGCGGGACAGGGCTACACCAACGAGATTATCACACCCAAATACGACCAGCAGGAGGCTATTTACAAGGACATTTTGAAAGAACTCGATGAGGCATCGGCGGCTCTGACGACCGCACAAACGCCCGTCGTCACGGACATCCTGTATAGTGGTGATGTTGCCAAGTGGAAAAAACTGGGCTACTCCTTTATGCTACGGGCGGCTATGCGCTTAACCAAGGTTGATCCGGCCACGGCCCAATCGTACGTGACCAAAGCCGTGACGGGTGGGGTATTTCAATCCAACGCCGACAATTCGATCATCCGGCACACGGCTATTTATAACAACTACATTGCCAACCACTTAGCTGCCCGCGAAAAAACTAATTTCTACCTCGCGGCTCCCTTCGTGAATTACCTGAAGACCAATAACGACCCCCGGTTACCCATTTTTGCCGTGCGCTACGTGGGTGCCAAAGGGGGGCAGGAACAGGTGCCCGCGCGGGCGTCGTCTGATCCTCAATTGCAGATTGGCATGCCAATGGGCTATAACGACGTCTCGATTACGACGGTGTTGACTCAAAATAATGTAGTAAGTCTGTGGGATTTTTCACAGGTCAATCTGAACACGGTACTCAAACTCGACGCGCCCGAATTTCACATCACCTACGCGCAGGTTCAGCTATTGCTGGCCGAAGCGGCCGTTCGCGGATGGGTTGCCGGTACAGCTGCTGACTACTTCGCGAAAGGAATCAGGGCCAATCTGGAGCAGATGGCCTCGTATGGATCGACGACACCGGAGACGGCCATCAAAGCGTATCTGGACGCTCATCCGCTGGATGCGACTAAGGCGCTGGACCAGATCAACACACAATATTGGGTAGCATCTTTTCTGGACGGCACCGAAGCTTTCGCCAACTTCCGTCGTAGTGGCTTTCCAGCCCTGACCAAAAACCCTTACCCCGGCTCTGAGGTGAAAGGCGATTTCATCCGGCGCATGCCCTACCCTGACAGCGAAATCGTCGTTAATTCCGGCAAATTGAACGAAGCCATAGCGCGACAAGGCCCCAACACACTGGATACGCGGGTTTGGTGGGATAAGAAGTAGTTTTTTTTACCCCACCCCAACCCCTCCCCTAAAAAAAGGGGAGGGGCTCAGTAACGAGATACTCTTTTTCTAGTCCCTCCCCTTTTTTTAGGGGAGGGGTTGGGGTGGGGTAAATCTCCAATGCATCAGACTTACAATCGTTTAATTCTTTCTTAAATCACTCATGAATAAACCTGATCAAAGCCGTCGTGATACGCTCAAAATGCTTGGTTTCGGCTCATCGGCCGGTTTGTTAGGCCTTTTTGGCGGCATCTCTACGGCCGAAGCCCGCGAACAACAGGCAACTCCTCAGTATGCCAAAGGGCTGGCACCCATCAAGATTAAAAGCGTAAAGGCCATCGCCACGGCCCCCCAGGGTTCTAACCTGATTGTGGTGAAAGTCGAAACCACGGAACCGGGTCTGTATGGTCTGGGCTGTGCCACCTTCACCCAACGGGCGGCTACCGTCATTGTCGCCATCAACACCTACCTCAACGAGTTCTGCGTTGGCAAGGACGTTGACAACATCGAAGACATGTGGCAGGCCGCTTACGTGAGTTCCTACTGGAGAAACGGGCCCGTGCTGAACAACGCCCTAAGCGGACTCGATCAGGCACTTTGGGATATCAAAGGCAAACGCGCCAATATGCCTGTCTACCAGCTGCTTGGTGGTAAAGTTCGCTTCGCCATTCCCTGCTACACGCACGCGGGCGGCAACACCCCCGAAGCGGCCGCCGACAGTGTCAAGAAGTTTATGGCAGATGGGTTTAAGTACATTCGCATCCAGCAGGGCGGCTACGGAGCCGTAGGTGCCACCGCCGATAAACCGGACTTTAAGGTGGCTAACTTCGGGGGCGAAACCGACAACTACATGAACGAGCGGCTCTACCTGAAGTCCGTGCCCAAGATGTTCGAAATCGTTCGCAAGCAGTGCGGGGATGAGATCGAGTTGCTTCACGACATCCACGAACGTGTTCAGCCCATCGATGCTATCAACATGATCAAGCAGGTGGAAGAGTACCGCCCTTTCTTCATCGAAGATCCGTTCTCGCCGGAGAATATGAAATGGTTCGCGAACCTTCGGCAGGCAACGTCGGTGCCCATCGCCATGGGCGAGTTGTTCAACAACATCAACGAGTTCAAGGAGCCCATGGTGAACCAGTGGTTTGACTTTATCCGCATTCACGTTTCCCAAATTGGCGGCATCACCCCAGCCATGAAGGTAGCCCGCCTGGGTGAGTGGTTCAACATCCGCACCGCCTGGCACGGCCCCGGCGATGTGTCGCCGGTAGGTCACGCGGCCCACGCGCACATTGATCTGGCCGTATGGAACTTCGGCATTCAGGAAGCGGTGCAGTTTTCGGAAAAGACGCAGGCGGTTTTCAGCGGTTGCCCGACGATGAACAAAGGGTATATGTCGGTCAACGAGGTGCCGGGTCTGGGCGTAGATATCAACGAGAAAGAAGCAGCCAAATACCCTATCAGCACCAAGTCGAACTGGCAGGTACGGAAAATGGATGGGACGATTATTCGGCCGTAAGAACCACCCCCAACCCCCTCCTAAAACAGGAGGGGGCTCAAATAAGGGTACCCTGTTACAAAGCCCCCTCCTGTTTTAGGAGGGGGTTGGGGGTGGTAAATCGAAAGAAAAGATTTCAAAAAATCCGACACAGAGAAACCATACCATTACCCAATACCCCCATCAGCCCCCTTTTTTTGCTTAACCGATTAAACAACCAAACTCCTTTAACTCGAAACCGCATGAAATCTTCCAATAAACGAACCGGTATATCCCGACGAGCAGCCATACAATCGGTATTGGGTGTAACGGGTATGGCGGCAATGACCTTACCCAAATCGTCCTATGCGGCCAGCCCAGGCCACTTTGCCGATTACAGTAAGGTAAAGATTACCAAGCTGGAGACCTTTCTGGTGAAGCCCCGCTGGATCTTCCTGAAAATCCATACCGATGTAGGCGTTGTGGGCCTGGGCGAACCCTTGCTGGAAGGTCGGGCGCTCACGATACAAACGGCCATCAAGGAGGTAGAACCCTATTTGATCGGTAAAGACCCCCGGCACGTTGTTCACCACTGGCAGGCCATTTACCGTCATGCTTTTTACCGGGGTGGGCCTATTTTAACGAGTGCCCTGAGTGGTATCGATCAGGCGTTGTGGGACATTAAGGGCAAGCTCCTGAACGTGCCGGTGTACGAATTACTCGGCGGCCCTACCCGCGACCGGGTGCGCGTATATGGCCGGGCCAGTTCGGGCGAAGAGATAAAGAAACGAAAGGCTGAAGGGTACACCGTCATCAAAACGGGTGTGTATAAAAAAGACCCGGCCAACATAGTCGAAAATCCCCGATTCGTCAGAAATGCGATCAACAATTTTGCCGAGTTGCGGCAGGCGGGGGGCGATGACATGGACATTGCCATCGACTTCCACGGCAGCATTCCGCCCCAGACCGCCAAAATTCTGATCAAGGAATTGGAGCAATACCAGCCCATGTTCGTGGAGGAACCCTGTCAGGCGCAGAACGTCGATATCATGGCCGACATCGCGCGGGGAACCCACTTGCCCATTGCCGCCGGGGAGCGGATTTTTACCAAATGGGGCTTCCGCGAATTGCTGGAGAAAAAGGCCGTCAGCATCGTTCAACCCGACCTCTGCCATGCCGGGGGTATTACGGAAGGTCGCCTGATTGCGGGTATGGCCGAAGCCTACTATGTACCCATTGCCCCACACAACCCAATGGGGCCGATCTCGCTGGCCGTTGGTCTGCAATTAGCCGCCAGCGTTCCGAATTTTCTGGTACAGGAGCAAGTCTCTTTGGGCGAAGGTTACCTGAAAAACCCCTTCAAATTACAGAAAGATGGAACGGTTATGATCCCGCAGGGTCCCGGACTGGGCGTCGAATTAGACGAAGCTCAGATGAAAGATAAAATTGGTCACGACTGGAAAAACCCGGAGTCTTATAATGCGCTCGACGGCTCAGTAGTTGACTGGTAGTCAATGGGTTGAATACTAAGCAAACTACCCCACGGCAACGGCCGACCGTCCCAACCCCTCCCCTTGAAAAAAGGGTAGGGGCTAAAAGTGACCAGCAGGAACCCTTCCCCTTTTTTCAAGGAGAGGGGTTGGGACGGTCGGCCGCTGCCGTGAGGTGAATTGCGACAAAGAAATTACAAAACCTAGTACACTTAATTTCCCCTCTACTCAATCAATTTTCTATCATGAAAAAAAATGTAAAACTTTTCCTTTTGCTGCTGTTTCTGGGTCATGGCTACGCCTTCGCCCAAAACAGCAGAGTGACCGGCAAAGTCACCGGTCCCGACAACCAGGGGCTGCCGGGCGTTAACGTCCAGATTAGCGGCACGACAGTGGGTACGGTAACGGATGTGTCCGGGAATTTCACGCTCAATGCGCCGGGTACGGGTTCGCTGGTGTTTTCGAACATCGGCTATGCGGGTCAGACGGTGGCGATTGATGGCCGCTCTGTTATTAATGTGCAATTGGCCGAGGATCAGAAAACACTCAACGAAGTAGTGGTGGTTGGGTACGGAACGCAGCGAAAAACGGACGTAACCGGTGCGCTAACGGCTATTTCCACGAAGGAATTTGCCCAGCAGCCCATTACCCGCCTGGATCAGGTTTTGCAGGGACGGGCGGCTGGCGTGCAGGTGACGCAGGCCAACGGAGCGCCGGGTGGCGATTCGCGTATCCGGGTTCGGGGAGCTAACTCGGTGCTGGGTAATAACAACCCGCTCTACGTGGTGGATGGGTTCGTTGGGGCCGATTTCAACTTTATAAATCCCAGTGATATTGAGACCCTTCAAATCCTGAAAGATGCCGCGTCTACCTCTATTTACGGAAGCCGGGGTGCGAACGGGGTGGTCATTATCACGACGAAGAAAGGGGCGAAAGGCATCAAAGTGATGTATGAAGGTCAGGCCAGTACATCGGATATTATCAAGCGATTCGATGTACTGCCCGCCGGCGAATTTGCCGAAATTGTGAATGCACGGGCATTGGCTACGGGTTCAAATCTCCCTTTCACAACCGATCAGGTGGCGGGTTTCAAACAGAACGGCGGCACCGACTGGCAGGGGCTGGTATACCGAAAAGGCAGCGGACAGCAGCATCAGGTGACGGTATCGGGCGGCAGCGACAAAACGACCTTTATGATTTCGGGAAACTACGTCGGGCAGTCGGGTATCGTTCAGAACAGCGACTTCAAGCGGTATATTCTCCGGTCAAATTTTACGTCCCAGATTAACGATAAACTGTCGCTGCGGCTCAATTTATCGGGATCGAAAACCCACAATCATAACACCAATGGCGGTGGGGCCCTCATACAGGTACTGGCCTGGGCCCCCACCACCCCCGCCTACGGTACTGACGGCCAGCCTACGTTTACAGACCCAATTGGATCAGTCTACCGAAATCCGCTCGATTACCTCTACGATCAATCGGCGGATGTTGACCGGGCTACGTTCAACGCCATTGGCGGCCTGAACTATAAACTACCCATCAAAGGGCTTTCACTGGACGTATCGTATGCCATTAACTATCTGAACGCGCAGAATCTCAATTTTACCGGCCAGCGGCTTTCCAACAATAACCCCAGTGCCAGTCGCTATTCGGCAGAACAGGTAACCCTGCAAAACACCAACAACCTGAATTATAACCTGACGGTCGGTAATCACTCAATCACGGCGGTTGCCGTTCTGGAAACGCAGCAGTTTACGAACCGGGACTTCACCGCTACGGCTACAGGTTTGCGATTCCCGCAATTAGGGTACGACAACATTGGCGGCAATTCGGCGGCTTCGGTGGCCTCGTCCTATTCGAAATCGACCTTACTTTCCCTACTGGGCCGGGTGAATTATGCATACAAAGACAAATACCTGGTAACGGCCGCCGTTCGTCGTGATGGCTCGTCCAAGTTCAGCCCTGAAAATCGGTACAGCGTTTTCCCGTCTGTCGCACTAGGCTGGCGGTTGTCGGAAGAGAAATTTATTAAAGACCTCAACGTGTTCAGCAACCTCAAACTGCGCGGGAGCTGGGGTATGACGGGTAGTCAGGCCATTAACTCCTATGCTACTCTGTCGCCCTACACCACCACATTCGTAGCGTTCAATAACACGGCGGCCGTGGCGGGGGTCATTCAGGGAAATCAGGGCAATAGAAACCTGAAATGGGAAACCACCCGCCAAACGGATGTGGGTCTGGAAATGGAATTCCTGAACGGCAGGGTTCGCTTTGAAGCCGATTATTTTCACAAAAACACCACCGACCTGCTGCTTAACGCGGCATTGCCAAACTACGCAGGCGGTGGAACCCAAACCCGTAACATCGGCGAAATCGAGAACAAAGGGTTTGAGTTTTCACTCGGCGGTACACCCTTCGCTGGCCAGGGATTCCGTTGGGAAACAAATCTGAATCTGTCGACCTTACAAAACAAGGTGATCAGCCTGGGCGGTTTACCCCGGCTGGGTACCGGCACCGGCGTGGGCGCGGGAATGTCGACCACCAACGAATTTATGCTTATGCCCGGCGAGCCGCTCGGTTCCTACTGGGGCCTCAACTATCTCGGCACCTTTAAAGCCAACGAAGCCGATCTGGCGGCTAAATTTGGCCGCGTTCCGGGTGACCCGCATTACCAGGACCTCAACGGCGACAACTCCATTACTACCGATGATTTCCAGATCATTGGCCGTGCTTTCCCTAAATTAACGGGTGGCTGGAACAACACCTTTACGTACAAAGGCCTGACACTGAACGTTTTCTTCAACGGCGTCTTTGGTGTCGACAAGCTTAATTACACCAGGGCGGCTGCGCTATCGGGCGCGGGCGATGCCCGGCAGTTTATCCTGTCGGAAATTCGGGATTACTACCGCCCCGGCAACGAAACATCGGACATACCGGCTTTCACGAAAACGTATCAGCCGTTCACCCAGTCCAGCCGATTCATTGAAAACGGCAGTTTTGTTCGGTTGAAAAACGTAAGTCTGTCCTACACGATCCCCCCCGCATTTATTCATAACAAGGGGAGTATCCGGGTATTTGCCAGCGCCACCAACCTGCTGACTATCACCAAATACAAAGGACCAGACCCGGAAACAAGCAACGTAGGTTCCACGACAGATACAGCAATCGGTATCGACTACGGTTCCTACCCGAATTCAAAAACCTACACAATCGGCCTCAATCTGGGTTTCTAAGCCCGTCAAACTCATTCAAACATGAAAAAGATAACACTCTTTTTACTGGCGGCTATGCTGGTGGCCGGTTGCAAAAATTACCTGACCGAAGACACGACGGGCTTGCTCTACGGCCCCAATGTACTGTCGACGCAGGATGGTCTGGAATCAGCCCTGACGGGCGCCTACAAAGGGCTGGGCTCCCAATGGACGTATGGGTTTATTCATCCTTCGGCCAATGCAGCTGTGCTTGGGGCCGATGATGTAACGACACACCCGGCCAGTAACAAGGCTGACTGGCGCGAGTTCGACCAGTTTAACGTATCGACAACCAACCAACGGTCGGGGGCGGTTTATAATGGCTGTTACAAAGCCATTCAGGGGGCGAACAACGTCATTTACAATTACTCAAAAACCGTTGGTACCAAGGCCACCATCGACATTATTGCGGGCGAAGCGTATTTCATTCGTGGGTTTTCCTACTATTGGCTAACCCGGTTTTATGGCAGCGTTCCGCTCGTGCTGGCGGGTGAATACTCGGATAGTCTGCTCACGATCAAGAAGTCGACACCCGCGCAGGTTTATGATCTGATCGTATCGGATTTAAAGAAAGCTGAAACCATGCTGCCCACGACCAAACGGGATCCGGGTCGCCCGAACGTGGGTTCGGCAAAGGCGTTTCTGGCGGACGTATATCTGACGATGGCAGGCTGGCCCCTGAAACAAACCGACAAATACGATCTGGCCGCGGCCAAAGCCAAAGAGGTTATCGATAACCGGGCCACGTATGGTTTTCAGTTACTGCCTACGTTTGCCGCCGTCTTTGAGAATGACCCCGCCGTGGCGGGTACTGCCGAAGCCGTCTACCAGATCAGTGGTTTTGCGGCTGGTAGCGGTACGGCCAATGCGACCTACGGCAACACGACCATGCCCGGCGAAGAGGGGGGCTGGGACGATATGTTTGCCGAGCTAAATTTCTTCAATACCTTCCCCGCCGGCCCCCGGAAAGACGCGACCTTCCGAACCGAGTTTGGCCTGGGCACGACGACCATCCCCTGGCAGCAAAGCCTGACCAAGCACCCGTATTACAAGAAGTGGTACATCAAAGGCAACGTTGTCACGTCGAGCATTTCGTTGCCTTCGGTCATGATGCGCTATGCCCACGTGCTGACCATTTATGCCGAAGCCAAAGCACGCGGAACGGGTGGCCCCGATCAGGCGGCCTATGACGCACTCAATCAGATACGGCTGCGGGGATTACCGGCGGGCACCAAAGCGTTATCGCCAGGCGATGGCCTGACAGCCACCCAATTTGCCAATGCCGTTGTACAGGAACGGGCCTGGGAGTTTGCCTGCGAACGCACCCGCTGGTTTGACCTTGTCCGGCTCGAACAGGTCGAAGCGGCCAATGCAGCCAAAAGCCCCGATGATCTGCAACCGATCAAAGCCATTACGAAAGCAAATTATTGGTTTCCACTGCCGTATACTGATACATCGATTAATCCGAATTTGAATTAGGTGGAGGTAATTTACCCCACCCCCGGCCCCTCCCCTTAAAAAAAGAGGAAGGGTGACTTTCTTAATAACAAAGACGATTAAGATTCGTACTCGTACAAAAAAGAATCAATCATCAGAAACAGCCAGCTCCCTCCCCTTATTTCAAGGGGAGGGTTGGGGTGGGGTAAATTCACATTAATCTCGTACCGTCTTGAAAAAGTTAATCAGTGCAGCACTCGTCGTTTTGGGCATATGCGCCAGTACGCTGCCCCTGGCCGAATGGCCACAGGCAGACTTGTCCAATGGACTCATCCAAACAACACTCTACCTGCCGGATACCAGTCAGGGATACTATCAGGGGACTCGTTTCGACTGGGCGGGGGCGTTCAAAAGCCTGACCTACAAGGGGCACAGCTTCGTTGACCAATGGTTCGAGAACTACGACCCAAAGATGCACGACGCCATCAACGGCCCCGCCGAAGAGTTTACACCGCTAGGCTACGCAGACGCCAAACCCGGCGAAACGTTTGTCAAAATTGGAGTTGGCACGCTTCGTAAACCTGATGACAAACCGTATGCCTTCTCCACCTACTACAACGTCGCCGACCACGGAAAATGGAAAGTCAAACGACACAAGGACCGCATCGACTTCACGCATGAACTAAGCGACCCATCCGGCTATGGCTACCGCTATCGCAAAACAGTGAGACTCGTAAAGGGAAAGCCGGACATGGTGCTGGAACACAGCCTGACCAACACGGGCAAACTGCCCATCAAGACGAGCGTGTACGATCACAATTTCTTCATTCTGGACAAACACCCCACCGGCCCCGGTGTAGAAATTCTGTTCCCTTATGCGGTAAAAGCCGAAGGCAAAGGGTTTGGCAGCGTCATTCTGCCGCAGGATAACCGCTTCGTTTATGCGCGTGATCTGGAAAAGAAAGAGAATGTGTATACCGCTGGTGTGCAGGGATTCAGCCCCGTTGCCAAAGATTATGACATTCGCATCGAGAATCAGAAAACGGGCGCAGGCATCCACATTACCAGCGATCAGCCCATGGAAAAGCTGGTATACTGGGCCTGTGCCACCACCTCCTGCCCGGAACCCTACATACGGCTGGAAGCAGCCCCCGGACAAGAGGTTAAATGGAAGATACAGTATGAGTTTTATGAGAAAGCGAAATGAGATCAGCTCAGTTTTGGGAAGCATATCAACCCTAAAGAGTATGGCTGTTAAGTTCTGCCTTACAACTCTGATTTTCTCCCCTCTCCTGTTTTGGGAGAGGGGCCGGGGGTGAGGGTAAAGCGGAAAATTTGAGGGATTCGAGAAATTCACCTTACGGTCGCACTCCCCTCACCCCCGGCCCCTCTTCCAAAAACAGGAGAGGGGCAAAGTAGATAGAGCCTGACTACATCTCACAATTACCCTTGCCCCATACAACCCTTTTAACCGACCCAACCCATCAATGAACATATTCCTGAAATCCTTAGTTGGCCTACTGATTCTTGGAAGTTTTATGTCCTTGAATGATGACAAGCCACCGATAAAACAGTCGCCCCAAAACGACGACTGGCCAACGTACGGGGGTAATAATGCGGGCAACCGCTACTCGCAACTGTCGCAGATCAACACCCAGACCGTAAAGCAGTTGCAACTGGCCTGGACATACGATACGGGCGACAACAAGGACGCGTCGCAACGGGGTATGGATATCCAATGCCAGCCCATCGTGATCAAAGGCGTGCTCTATGGAACGTCGCCGAGGTTGAAGCTTTTTGCCGTCGATGCCGCTACGGGCAAGCAACACTGGCAATTTGACCCCTTCGCTGATCCTGACACCAAGCCCCGTTTTCACCCTATGCGTGGGGTTATGTACTGGGAGGCTGGCGATGACAAACGAATACTTTACACCGTTGGCTCCTTCCTGTATGCCGTCAATGCATCAACGGGGAAACTGGTCGAGAGCTTCGGCAAACAAGGAAAGGTCGATCTGCACGAAGGTCTTGGGGATAAAGAAACGCTCGGCCATGAAGTAGCCAACCTGTCGATACGCGTTACGACACCGGGCGTTATCTACAAAGACTTATTGATTACGGGCTCAGCTGTTAACGAAGGGGGCGACGCGCCACCGGGATACATTCGGGCGTTCAATGTGCGCAGCGGTAAACTCGAATGGGTGTTTCATACTATTCCACTACCCGGCGAATACGGCTACGAAACCTGGTCGAAAGATTCCTACAAAAAGCTGGGGGGCGCCAACTGCTGGGCCGGAATGGTGCTGGACGAAAAGCGGGGCATGGTCTACGCCGGTACGGGTTCGCCCTCGGTCGATTTCTATGGTGGGGCCAGAGAGGGACAAAACCTCTTTGCCAACTGCGTAATTGCGCTGAATGCAAAAACCGGCAAACGGGTCTGGCATTTCCAGACCGTGCATCACGATATGTGGGACCGCGATTTGCCCTGTCCGCCCAACCTCATAACAGTGAAGCACAACGGCCCCGACGGTCGGCCCCGACTGGTCGATGCCGTGGCACAGGCGACTAAAGATGGGTATGTATTTGTGCTTGATCGGGATACCGGCAAACCCCTGTTTCCAGTAAAAGAGGTGCCTGTTATGACGTCACCCGCCTTGCCTAGCGAACATCCCTGGCCTACGCAACCCGTTCCAACAAAACCAGCTCCGTTTGTTCGGCAGGAATTAACGGAGAACGAAATCACGACCCGCACCCCTGAAGCGCATGCCTATGTACTCGACCGCTACCGCAACAGTCGGCATGGCAGCAAATACCTGCCCCCAAGCGAAGAAGGCAGCCTGTTTTATGGCTTTGGCGGAGGAGCGGAATGGGGCGGTAATGCCGCCGACCCGGATGGTATTCTGTACCAAAATGCCAACACTATGCTCTGGTGGCTGAAAATGCGGGACGTTCGCGCCCAGGGCAACGGGGTGGCCCTGTCGCGCGGAGGTAGTCTGTTCAATACCAATTGTGCAGTGTGCCATGCGGCAAACGGCAAATCGGGTGGGGCGAGCCAAACAGCGCAGGCATACCCCGACCTGACCGACGTAGGCAAACGACTGACCAAAGAACAGATCAGTACCATTCTGACAACGGGCCGGGGCCGGATGCCTTCGTTTGGACATCTCTCCAGTGACGACAGAGAAGCTATTATCCGCTTTCTGCTCAAACTGGATACCAAGCCCGTGTCCACGGCGGGCGGCACAACGGCCCCAGCGGCCAATGACCTGCATAGTTCGGTGGTGAATACGCCTACGCCCGAAGGAGCTGAATTTCCATATAGTCCACCTTACCTGAACAATGGAAATACGCAATTTCGGGATCAGGATAATTATCCGGCCATCAAACCGCCTTGGGGCACATTAAACGCTATTAACCTGAATACCGGCGAATACCTCTGGCAAGTGCCGCTAGGCGAATACCCGGAACTGACAAAGAAAGGTATCCCGCCAACCGGCACAGAAAACCACGGTGGGCCAATCGTAACAGCGGGCGGACTGGTTTTCATTGCGGCTACTTATGATGAGAAGCTTCGGGCCTTTGACCGAAAAACGGGTAAAATTGTGTGGGAATATAAATTACCCGCCGGTGGTTTTGCCACGCCCATTACCTACATGGTGAATGGAAAACAGTATATCGCTATTGCTGCGGGTGGAACCCGTTATGGCCTAAAGTCAGGTGGGTCGTATGTTGCCTTTGCATTACCGTAAATCGTACCAAAAAGAAGAATTAATGAAAAACCAGCTATTAGGTTGTGATTGGGGAACCTCCTCGTTTCGGCTGCGGCTCATCGACAGCACGAACCTTCAGCTTATTGGAGAAATCAAATCACCGGAAGGTGTTGCCAGTACATTTACCGACTGGAAAACGAACGGAGAAAATCAGGAAGTTTCCAAGACACAATTTTTTCGTCAGCGACTAAACAGGCAGGTCGATTTATTATCGGCAAAAGTTGCTAGTAACCTGGACGGTGTTCCCATTGTCATTTCCGGCATGGCTTCGTCTTCTATCGGTATGGAGGAAGTGCCGTATGCAACCCTGCCTTTTCCGGTCGATGGCAGTCGGGCCAGTACAAAACGGCTGTTGGCACAGCCCGATTTTCTGCACGACATTACCCTTATTTCGGGAGTTCAAACGCAACACGATGTCATGCGCGGGGAGGAAACGCAGCTTATTGGCTTATTGGCTCTGTTAGATATTCAGCATTATACACCCGACATCTCTATTCTCATTTTTCCCGGCACCCACTCGAAACACATTTACATTCAGCACCAACAGGTTATTGATTTCCAGACGTTTATGACGGGCGAAGTGTTTAACCTCATGGCGACGAACAGCATTTTAAAAGACTCTGTTTCGCCAATCGAACGAAGCACATTTTCGAGTGATGAACTCGATGCATTCAAAGCAGGTGTCAATGAATCCGATTCGCCATCCATCCTGAACAGCTTATTCAGGGTTCGGACAAATCAATTGTTCGGTAAATTGACCAAGCCTGAGAACGCCCTGTATTTAAGCGGATTACTAATAGGTGCCGAATTGAAAACGCTTGTCGATCAACCTCAATGGCAACTGATTTTATGCAGCGGGAATAATTTATATGAGCTGTATAAGCTCGCCATGAACGAACTTCAGTTAAGCGACCGGACAACGACGATTTCTGCCGATCTACTTGACAAAGCAACCATAGCCGGACAAGTAAAAATTGCTCAGAATCAATTCGTAACCTTACCAAAATGAGTCAACAACCATTTTCCTGGGAGTTATTTTACAAAGCGCCTGTTGTGGGCATTATCAGAGGATTACAACCCGATGACATTAACCAGATTCTGCCCGTGTACCGGAAAGCGGGGCTGACCACCATCGAAATAACGATGAACACCGCCGGGGCAGAAGCCATTATTCAGAACGCTATAAAGCACCACAGCGAAGGCCTGAACATCGGGGCCGGAACGGTTTGTACGCTTGACGATCTGGACAAGGCGCTGGCTGCAGGAGCCCAGTTTATTGTTACGCCCGTCATCAACAAAAAAGTCATTAAAGCCTGCGTGAAGCAGGGAATACCTATTTTCCCCGGTGCATTCACCCCATCCGAAATCTACAAAGCCTGGTCGTTAGGCGCTTCGATGGTCAAAGTTTACCCGGCTACATCACTCGGTCCCGAGTATATCAAAGATGTGAAAGCGCCCCTCAACCAATTGAAACTCATGCCCACGGGTGGTATCAGCTTCGATAACATGGCCGCTTATTTCAAAGCCGGAGCCGATGGACTGGGTATTGGCAGTCACCTTTTTGATAAGACACTCATCCAGGAGAAAGACTGGGAGGGGCTGGAAAGTCATTTACAGGATTTTGTTGAACGTATGCAGAAGGCAATTTAATCACCACCCCCAACCCCCTCCTTGAAAAAAGGAGGGGGCTAGAACAAGGGTACCCCGTTACAAAGCCCCCTCCTTGAAAAAAGGAGGGGGTTGGGGGTGGTGAAATTTTACAGAACTCACCCCTGCAACCTTCCAACCTCCCTAAAATCCCAAACCCTGTGACTCCGAAAACCAATAACTACCGCTGGATCATCGTCATTTTATTATTTACGGCAACAACCATCAACTACCTCGATCGGCAGATCATCGGTCTCCTGAAGCCCATTCTGGAGGTTGAATTTAGTTGGACCGAGACCCAGTTTGCCAACATAGTCATCGCCTTTACAGCCGCTTATGCCGTTGGCTTGCTGGTGTTCGGCTGGTTCATTGACAAGGTTGGTACAAAGCTGGGTTATACCGTCACGATCATCTGGTGGAGTGTGGCCGGTATGCTGCACGCGCTAGCCAGAAGTGCATTTGGGTTTGGTGTTGCCCGGGTTGGGTTAGGGCTGGGAGAAGCCGGGAATTACCCGGCCGCCGTGAAGACCGTAGCGGAGTGGTTTCCGCAGAAAGAACGTGCTCTGGCAACGGGACTGTTCAATGCGGGAACAAGCATTGGCGTAGTAGCGGCCTTACTTATTGTGCCCTGGATATTAAATAACTACGGCTGGCAGGAAGTTTTCTGGATCACAGGCGCTATGGGCTTTGTCTGGCTAATATTCTGGTGGTTATTTTATGAAGTACCTGCCAAACAGAAACGGCTATCAGCCGATGAATATGCCTACATTACCAGCGGGCAGGAGGTTGAAACAGAAAAAAAGACCCCTATCAACTGGTTTAAATTATTCACTCTCCCACAGATGTGGGCACTCATCACGGGCAAAGGTCTTATTGACCCGATTTACTGGTTTTTCCTGTTCTGGCTACCCTCCTATTTTTCGTCTACGTTTAAACTGGACCTAAAAAAGCCGAGCCTGGAGTTGATGCTCATCTACCTGGCAACCACCGTGGGCAGTATAGGCGGGGGCTATCTATCTTCCTGGCTCATAAAAAGGGGTTGGCCAACGCTGAAAGCCCGCAAAACTGTACTTATTGTATTTGCCGGGTTGGAATTATCCATTATCCTCGCTCAATTTGCGACGGATGTCTGGGTAGCCGTTGGGTTAATCAGTTTAGCCGTGGCTGTTCACCAGGCCTGGGCAACGAACGTATTCACGCTGGCGTCCGATCTTTTTCCGAAGCAGGCTGTCAGTTCAGCGGTGGGGATAGCCGGGATGGCCGGAGCCATGGGGGGAATTTTCTTCCCAATGCTGGTGGGTCGTTTGCTGGACTCGTATAAAGCGGCAGGAAACCTGGCAGGTGGCTACAATTTGCTGTTCACCATCTGCGGATGTACCTATCTGATCGCCTGGCTGATTATCCATTTGCTGACGAGAAAACCTAAATTAGTCGATATAAGCCAACTCATTTGATTTTTTGTCATGCTGACGCAGGAAGCATCTTCGGGTCAGTCTTTTTATTCATTTACCGAAGATTCTTCCTGCGTCAGCATGACAAAAACGGCTTACTGAAATTCCCAAAACGTACCTT
>CAXTJJ010000025.1:0-22878 GCA_964244155.1 uncultured Spirosoma sp. | reverse complement strand
GAGCCTGTTTGGGCCTATCGTTTATCAGATCATTCCGTCGCGGTCGGGCTGGCGTTCGTAGCTGTGCAGCTTGATTGGTGCCTGCTTCTTGCGAAGGCGGATATTCAGGAACTCGACTAACAGGGAGAAGGCAATCGCAAAGTACAAATACCCTTTTGGCACGGTACCAACCTCCTGATTAAAGATGATCACTTCAGACAAGTGCGCCCCCTCGGCCACCAGCATGAACCCGATCATGATCAGGAAAGCCAGGCCAAGCATCTGGATAGTAGGGTGCTCGTTCACAAACGAGCCGACAGGACCGGCAAAAAACATCATAATCAGGATAGATAGTACCACGGCAATCATCATGATCGTCACGTTCTGCGTCAGACCAATAGCCGTCAAAATAGAGTCGATGGAGAACACGATATTCGTAATGGCAATTTGCGTCACCACACTGGAGATCGTCGCTTTTCCCTTGGTGTTACTCCCTTCAACACCTTCATCGCCACCACCTTCCAGTTTGTGGTGAATTTCGGAAGTGGCTTTATAAAGCAGGAACAGTCCGCCCCCAAACAGAATCAGGCTTTGCCCCGTGAAGGCCGCTTTAAACCAACCGGCATCAACGTGCATAAAGGGTTTGCTGAGCGATATAACGAACGAGATGCCCATCAATAAGACCAACCGGAAGCCCATCGCCAAAATTAAACCGATGTTTCGCGCTTTGGGTTGATCGTTTCGGGCGAGCTTGTTGGCCGCAATGGAGATAAAAATGATGTTGTCGATACCCAGTACAATTTCCAGAAATGTCAGGGTAAGCATGCTGATAATCGACTCAGCCGTAAAAAGATCGCTCATAGTTGACCAAAAGTGAAAGCCAAAATTACCCCGTTCAGGCCGGGTCTGCAACAACTTGTTCAAGAAAGAACCCCGGACTGGACAAAAGGTTACTGGAATGGACTACTGGTTAATTGATCGAAACAGCGCACAAAGCAACAATTGACTACCTGGCAGCGTATAGAGTAGAGAGAAATCAGTGAAGTCAACAATTCAACTGGGGACCTGGCTACGGGTCAATCCGATAAATAGGGGATATTTATGGACATTTAGTAGCTTTGGCGTTAATCAGTAACATATTACACCCCCGGCGAGTTATAAGCGTAGCTATGATTTTCATGATACAATCCTAAATCGGTTCGTTTCCCGCCAAAACCTAACGCCTTGTGTCGAAACTGTTTGTCCGTATTCTCCTTGGTTTGCTCGCCATTGTTCTGCTACTGGTAGGGTTCGTGGTTGTTATTGCCACAACGCCGTGGGGCCAGCAACTGGTGACGAATCAGGTTAATTCATATTTAGCTCAAAAATTGCATTCGCCATTTCGCATTGGGCGGGTCAGCTACTCCATTCCCGACTGGATTGAACTGGACGATGTTTTCTTCAAAACACCTAAAGGCGATACGCTGCTCAATGGAGGCCGTATGCGCGTTGACCTCGACATGTGGGGTTTACTCAATAACCGCGTTGCGCTGAATCAGATAGAACTGGAGCATATTCGCCTGAATGTCAGCCGCACATTGCCCGATACAACCTTTAACTTTCAATACATTCTCGACGCTTTTGACACAGGTACAGCCCCCGAACCCTCCGATACGGTATCAACGCCGTTAGCCATCAACCTCACAGGAATTGCGCTGCGCGATGTACGAATCAAGTATAAAGACGACGTTACAGGAGCCGATGTCAATGCCTATATGGACAGCCTGAGGGCCAATTTTAGCGAAACGGATGTCGATAAATCAAAATACCATCTATCTACTGTAGCCGTCAATGGGCTTGACGTTTATACACGCTTGTACGAAGGGCTGCCTACGCCCCCCAGCGCACCCAGTAAACCGGGCGACACGCTGGATCTGGCATTGGGAAAATGGCAGATCAATCGGGCAAAATGGGACATTCGTGTTGAAACTGCCGACTTTAAAACGAAAGGGAACGCCGAGCGGCTAGCTATGGAATCCGATTATTTTTACCTGGATGGTGAAAAAATCGGCATCAAATCGCTTGATCTGGCCAATGCCGATGTAGCGGCTATCCTAACAAAACCAGCGAAAAAAACGTCGACGACTCAACCAGCAGCGTCCTCCGCCGTAACGCCGGGCTGGCAGGCCAAGTTGACGAATGTACGCTTTGCCAACAACCGGATTCGCTACGATGATGAAACGGCTGCCCGCCAGAAAAAAGGACTGGATTATGGTCACCTCGATTTACAGAATCTGGGTATCGACGGGCGATTTCTGGTGTATCAGGATTTAGGTGAACGTGGACAGAAAATCAGTGGACAACTGCGTAACGGCCGTTTCCGGTCTACCACGGGGCTTGTTCTTCAGAAACTCGAAGGCAATGTGTTATATACCGACACGACCACCACGATTAACAAGCTTTATGTTCAAACGCCAACCAGCATACTCCGCGATCAGCTTGTATTACGATACGACTCATTAGGGCAATTGAGCAACCCCCGTTTTGCGAAACGCGTGGGCGTTCGGATAAATTTGCGTCAGAGTAAATTATCCGTTGAGGATGTGCTGCAACTAGCCCCTTTCCTGGCCGACACACCGCCTTTTGCCGGTAATCGTGGGGGTGTCTTTAAAGCAAATGCGCAGGCGGTGGGTACACTGGCTGCCCTGAATATACCCCGCCTGGAATTCGATATGCTGTCGGGCACCCGCATACGCGCCAGCGGTCGCCTGACCAACGTGACGGACCCCGATCATATTGGTACCGACATCACCATACAGGACGCCACTACGACGCTGGCCGATATTAATAAACTGGCACCTAAAGGCTCAATCCCCTCGTCAATAGCGTTACCCCCGTCAATTAAACTGACGGGCAAATTACAGGGCCAGTTGAATGCACTTGTTTTGGATGCTAAATTAAACACCGAATGGGGTTCGGCCGCTTTCGATGGTAAACTGGCGGGCTTTGTGGCGGGTAAGAATCAAACCTATAAAGGCACGTTAAACCTGACTGATTTCGACGCAGGTAAATGGCTCAAGCAAACAGGAACGGTTGGTAAGCTAACTGGCCGAGCTACGGTTGATGGTCGCGGTATTGACCCAAAAACGCTGACAACCCGCTTCGACCTGGCCGTACAATCGGCCGAACTCAGTGGATACCGCTACCAGAACCTCAATGCGAATGGCAACTTGTCCAACGGCAATCTGGCTCTGGTTGGTTCCTTGAAAGACCCAAATGCCAGCCTGGCCCTCGACATTAAAGCCAGCCTGAAAGGGGACTTCCCGAGCGTTACCGGGCAAACCGTTATTAACGAGTTGAACTTACAGCAACTCAAACTCTATAAAGATCCCCTGTCGCTTAAAGGGAAAATTAACCTCGACATGGCCTCAACTGACCCGGCAAAACCCGTTGGTATCGTTTCGGCGAGCGATGCGGTCTTGAGTCTGAGCGGAAAAAGCTATCCCATTGACTCACTTTATGCGAAGCTGGGGGCCAACGGGACGACGAAAAACGTAGTAGCCCGCCTGCCGGGAGCAAATCTAACCCTAAACGGGCAGTTTGAGTACGCTCAATTATACGACATTATTGCGGGCGAAATTAGCCAGTATATTGCCTTACCGTCATTTACATATAAGCGAATACCGCCCCCGCATGCGTTCACGCTGTCAATGAAAGCCTATCAAAATCCGCTATTTCAGGCATTTGTTCCATCGCTGACTCGTCTGGATACTGTCCGGTTTAACGCCTATCTGGATAATACACGAGATACGACCCTGTCGGCGACGCTGCGGACCGGCGTTGTTGTGTACGACACGACCACATTACAGGGAAGTACAATGTCCATTCGAGGAGCCAATAACCAGCTAAAAGTTGATGGCCGAATTGACGGGGTGTTGTACAATGGTATGACTATCCGGCAGACTGACCTGAACGGCATAGCGGCCAATAATAAGTTCCGGTTTGCAGTCGTCAATAAAGATTCCATCAATCAGGACTTACATGGTGTTTCGGGCACGTTAAGCATTGTCGACTCCAGCTACCGATTTCAGTTTGCACCCAATGGATTGCTTACCAATTATCAACGCTGGCAAACAGACACCGCTGGCTTTGCTCAGTATGGTAAAGATGGCGTACTTATTAATCGACTCCATATTGAGGCCGACCAGCAATCGCTCGAAATAAGCAGTACCGAACAATATGGCAACGCACCCATTCGGGTCACGGCCCGCGCTATTGAGTTGGGGAATCTGGCTCGTTTGGCCAATCAGGATACGACCCTGGCCAGCGGACAACTCAATGGTACTGTTGTAGTTCGTGATTACATGAGTACAGATAGTAAGCTGGCTTTTATCGGCTCTGTTTACGTCGATAGCTTACAGGTAATGGCAAAACCCATTGGCAACCTCACCGCCCGGTTTAGCAACAGCACGGACGGGCGAATCAGTGTCAACACAGCCCTTGCCGGACCCTACAACGATGCCACCGTTGTTGGTTTCTACAATCCCGACGATGCAAAGAAGGCGCTTGACCTGGTTATCAAACTAAACCGGCTGGATGCGCGAACCATTGAAGCCTTCAGCTTTGGCGAATTACGGCAGGCGAAAGGGAATCTTACCGGTGAGTTCACCGTAGCCGGTGCCGCCGACAATCCACAGATGAACGGTAGCGTTGCGTTCGATTCGGTTGCCTTTAACATTAAGCAGCTCAATGCAACCTACCGAATTGATCAGGAGAAACTGGCTTTTTCGGGTCAGACAATTACGCTGGATGGATTTAATCTGCGCGACGATCAGGGCCGGACCCTCACAACCGATGGTACGGTTGTACTGAAAAATCTCCCTAATGCAGCCTATAACCTACGCGTTCGGGCCGACCATTTCCAGGTGCTGAATGCGAGCCGCAAGGACAATGATTATGCCTATGGCCAGGCAGCCGTAACCACCGACCTGCGCATTAAAGGGGCGGGTTCCAATGCCTCTGTCAACGGTACGGTTAGACTGGAAGATGGCAGCAAAATTGCGATGGTCTTACCCGACGAAGCAGCCAATGCCAACGAAGCCAATGGCATTGTCACGTTCATCAATCATAACGATTCGCTGGCACTGGTCAAATACTTATATAAGCCTAAGCAGGATTCGCTGGGTCCCCGACTGGCCTTCGAGCAGTTAAGCAACTCAACCATTTCGGTGGATCTGGAAGCCGACGAGAAATCAGAGTTGACAATTATAGTCGATGAACTGAACGGCGATTATCTCCGCGCTCGGGGCAACGCCCGGCTCAACGTTGGTGTTACAGCCTCAGGTGAAGTGACCGTGCTGGGCCGCTATGAAGTAACCGAAGGCGAATACTCTCTGACGTATCAGGTTTTAAAACGACAGTTTGAACTTCAGAAAGGCGGCTATATCAATTTCACCGGCGATCCGCTCAAAGCCGATATTAACATGACTGCCGTTTATAAGGTTTCAGCTTCTCCCAGTGACTTAATTGGCAGCGAATCGACATCCATTGATGCAGGGTCATTAAAACGTAAATTACCATTTGAGGTTGATCTTACAATAAGTGATAATCTAGCGTCTCCGAAATTGAGCTTCGACATTCGGTTACCCGAAGTAGAAAATAACAGTGCCATCCAGGATACTGATCTCGGCTCAAGCATTGAGTCGAAGCTAAAGACAATTCGCCAGGATCCGGCTCAGGTTAATAAACAGGTATTTGCCCTGTTGATTCTGAGTCGGTTCCTGCCCGAAAACTCATCTGATTTCTTCTCCGGCTCAGATAATGGTGGTTTGAATACACAGGCCGAAAACATTGCCCGCAGCAGCGTAAGTAAACTCATTTCAGATCAGTTGGGCCGGTTGGCTTCGGGCGTGTTGAAAGGCTTCGATGTTGATTTTAATTTACTGTCGCAGGCGGGCAGTGGTAATACGGGCGGCACAACAAACGGCTCCCGAACCGACCTGAACGTGGGATTATCCCGGAGCTTTTTGGCTGGTCGCGTAACGGTTTCCGTAGGCAAAAATTTCGTTCTCGACAACTCGGCCAATGCCGCAGTACCTAGTCAGAATCAGGTGTTCGACAATCTATCGGCCAATTACAACATCACCCGCGATGGCCGGTATGTACTACGCGCTTATCGGCGCAACGACTATCAGGCAGTTCTGGATGGCTATATTATTGAAACAGGAGTTGGATTCATCATTTCGATGGATTTTAATACACTGGCCGAAATTTTACGTCGGTCATCGCCTGGCCCCTCGCTGAATTGATTCGTTATGACGTATTTATCACTGCTGAACCCTACTTTCCATCGCCATCTTTCTATGCGTCCTGGCAAGATCAAAACGGTATATCGTATAGTACTTGCACCCGTCTGTTTTTTGTTTACGATCTGGTTGCTTAGTGGCTGTAACATTGCCAAACACCTACCAGCCAATGATCGACTGTATATGGGTACTGATATCAATATACATGCTGACTCAACGATATCGGCAACCGAACAGAGTGGCCTGAAGGATCAGTTAGTAAGCGAGGCCCGCCCCCGGCCTAACAAGCAATTGTTTGGTTATCCCTATAAAGTGGGGCTGTATTACCTGTTTGGCGAACCTAAAAAACCGAAGGGGTTTCGGGCCTGGTTCCGCAGGAAATTCGGCCAGGAGCCAGTACTGGCCAGTGCAAAAGCCATCACATCAAACATTCCTATCTTTAAAGCAACGTTACAGAATCAGGGCTATTTCGGGTCGACCGCCACGGGTAAACTAACAGAGGATGGTTATAAAGCGCGGGGAGTATATGACGTTGATGTGAAGCAGCGTTTTTATATCGACTCCGCAGGCTTTCTGGTCGACTCCACGCCTGTGCGCAAAGCGTTGCTGGCATCGTCCAGGCGGACCGTTATCAAAAAAGGCGACCCTTACCTCTTTGATAATATTAAGTTAGAACGCGAACGCATTAGTCAGTCGATAAAGCAACGGGGTTTTTATTATTTTCTCCCCGATTACATTGCTGTAATAGCCGATAACGATACGGCACGCCATCGAACAAAACTATATTTTGCCATCAAACCCGATATGCCCGACGCGGCTGGTGTACCTTACTACATTCGCGATATCTTTATTTATTCGAATTACAACCTGTCTACTGCCCGAACCGACACAAATCGGCGGCAGGCCTTTCAAACAAAGGAGCAGTTTCATGTTATCGACTCTACACGCCGTTTTGATACGAAATTATTTCGCGACATCGTAACCGTGCAACCAGGGAAACGATACAATAGCCGTATGCAGGACCTTACACTCTCACGGTTTATAAATGTAGGTGCCTTTAAATTTGTTCGAAACCGATTCGATCCCGATCAACAGGGAGACTCAGCGGTGCTGGATGTTCACTATTACCTTACCCCATACCCAGCCAAATCAGTTCGTGCTGAATTAGATGGCACATCACGATCCAACAACTTTAATGGTACACAGGTTGTCTTGAGCTGGCGTAACCGAAATGCCCTCCGGCGGGCCGAACTGCTGACTATTAACGCCAATGCCGGGATTGAATTTCAGGTTGGTGCTGCCGGAGAAGGGGTAACTAACTATCGCTTTGGTACAGATGCAACCTTAAGTTTCCCACGGTTAGTAGCTCCCTTCCGGTTTCGGTACGATCAGCGACAGGCCTTACCCAAAACGAACGCAACGGTAGGCTATCAAACCATTATTCGGGGAGACTTGTACCGGATCAATTCGGCACAAACGACGTTCGGCTATGCCTGGCGACAGAATCAGCAGATCGAACACGTTTTCCAGCCCTTCAATATCAACTACGTTTACGTACCCTTAAGCCAAGTTAAGCCTCGGGTTCAGGAGATTTTGATGGACACATTAGTATCACCCATTGTCAAACAGCAGTATATCAACACGGTTTACCGCTCAGACCAGCTTATTCTGAGCTCTCTGTATACATTCAATTTCAATTCGCCAATCCGGAGCCTCTCTCCTACTTCGTTTCGTATTTCAGCCAACGCCGAAGTAGCCGGTAATTTGGCGAGTCTTTTCTTCCGCAAGCCATTGGAGAATGATGATCGGAATGGCATTTTCGGCGTACCTTATGCTCAGTTCCTTCGGCTTGACGTTGATGGCCGCTTGTATCGTCGTTTGACGCCCAAAATAACCTGGGCGAACCGCCTGTTTGCTGGCGTTGGTATTACTTATGGAAACTCAAAAGGATACCAGCTTCCGTTTACCAAACAATATTTTGTGGGTGGCAGTAACAGTATCCGTGCCTTTCGTCCCAGAGCGATTGGGCCTGGGTTATTTACCCGGGACACCATTCGAAACCTCCCCCTTTTTCAGGATGGCGGGGGTGATGTGAAGCTGGAAGCCAATACAGAAATACGGGCCAAGTTCAATAAATACCTTGAAGGGGCCATTTTTGTCGATGCGGGTAACGTGTGGACGTACGCCAACACCGATACCTTTGGGGAAGGTGCTCAGTTCTCGAAGACGTTCTACAACCAGATTGCCGTCGGTACAGGCATTGGCATACGGGTTGACTTATCCTATTTCCTTGTCCGTCTTGATGTTGCTACCCCCTTACGAAAACCCTATCAGACGGAAGGCAGCGAGTGGGTCATCGACAAAATGGCTTTTGGCAGCAGCGAGTGGCGAAAGCAAAACCTGGTGTTTAACATTGCCGTTGGCTACCCATTCTAACTTATTTAAGAACCGGCCGAAGCACTCTCCAGACTGTGTTCGCCACAATTTTATGTCCGGCGGGAGTTGGGTGGATGCCATCGGCCTGATTCAGTTTGGGAATACCCCCAACATTTTCGAGCAGGAACGGAATGAGAACGGCATTATTCTTGTCGGCCAACTCCTTGAACATACCCCTAAATTCTTTCGTATAGGTCGGCCCCATATTGGGTGGAATCTGCATCCCGGCGAGCACAATCGTTGCCTGCGGGCTTTTTAGCCGAACCGTATCCATAATAGCTTGTAGATTTTTTCGGGTGTCGGCCAGAGGAAGTCCGCGCAACCCGTCATTACCGCCCAATTCCAGCACAAAAACAGCTACCGGCTGGCGCAATACCCAGCCAATACGGCTTTTGCCACCGGCAGTCGTTTCCCCACTTAACCCAGCGTTCACAACCGTATAATTTAAGCCCACGGAGTCAATCTTTTTGCCGATCAGGGCTGGAAATGCCTGTGATGGTTCGACACCATAACCGGCCGTGAGGCTATTACCATAAAACAGAATCGTTTGCTTTTTAGCCGGACTTGCCGGTTTCGACGCAGCTTGTTCAGCAGGCGTGGTTGCAGTGTCGGTCTTTTTTTCGGATGGGCCACAGCCCCAGACCGTTAAGACCAATAACAACCCGCTTATCACAGAATAGCCTGTTTTGCGATTTAGGCAGAACTTCATAAAGAGTACATCAGTTAATTAAACGCAAAGTACGCTAAGATTACTTTGCGCTCTTTGCGTTATCCTTGCGTCTTTGCGTTTAAGAAAGTCGCAACAACCGTTTTTTGTTCCATGAGTATACTTCGCGTCGAAAATCTAACGAAAACCTATTCGAGTGGAGGGCAGGATTTGACTGTTCTGCATGGTGTCAACTTCACCCTCGAACCGGGCGATACGTTCTCTATTGTTGGCCCTTCGGGCAGCGGCAAAACCACATTGCTGGGCTTGTGTGCTGGTCTGGACCGGGCTTCGTCGGGTAGTGTTTACCTCAATGATGTTCGGCTCGATACGCTCAACGAAGATCAGCGGGCAGCCATTCGCAATCAATACGTCGGCTTTATTTTTCAGAACTTCCAGCTACTGCCTACCCTCACCGCTCTCGAAAACGTGATGGTGCCCCTCGAACTGCGGGGTGAAAAGGGGGTCGAAAAAGCAGCACAAGCCTTACTGGAACGGGTTGGCTTAGGAAAACGCGGACATCACTACCCTACCCAGCTCTCGGGCGGTGAACAGCAGCGGGTTTCGCTGGCACGGGCGTTTGCCAACAGGCCCAAGCTCCTCTTTGCTGATGAGCCTACAGGCAATCTTGACGCCGATACCAGCGCCACCGTAGTGGACCTACTCTTTGAACTCAACCGCGAAGCCGGAACTACCCTCGTTCTTGTGACCCACGACATGGAACTAGCCTCCCGAACCCAACGCGTGATTCGAATTAAAGGGGGCACGGTCGTAGAAGAATTAGTGAATGAGCGAATGATAGAATGACCGGGTTGGCGTTCCAGAGAATGGCACATTAAGGATTCACCTTAATGGTAGACTTTTCATTCGATCATTCGCTCATTCACAACTTATGAATACTTCCTGGCTCTTCCGAATGGCCTGGCGCGATAGCCGCCGAAGCCGACAACGGTTATTACTATTCATGTCGGCCATTGTGCTGGGTATCGCTGCACTGGTAGCCATCAACTCCTTTGGCGACAACCTTGCCCTGAGTATTGACGATCAGGCTCGCGAACTCCTGGGTGCCGATCTCACCCTTTCCTGGAACCGCGCTCCCTCCACTAAAACGCTACAACTGGCGAAAACCATTGGACGCGACCGGGCGTACGAAGTTTCTTTTGCCTCGCTGGTATCTATTCCCAAAAACGGGGGTGTTCGATTGGCACAGGTGAAAGGTCTACAGGGTAATTTCCCGTACTATGGTGCCTGGGAAGTTCAACCCACCTCAGCTATTCAAACGTTTCGGAAAGCAACCAGCCGCGTAGCACTCGTTGACGACGCCCTGCTGGTGCAGTTGGGTGCCCAACCCGGTGATTCGGTACGCGTTGGGAATCTGTCTTTTCTAATTGCGGGTCGTGTTACGAAAACGCCGGGACAGGCGGCCATTGCGGCTACTGTTGCGCCAACTGTCTTTATTCCAAACCAGTTTCTTACAAAGACAGGCCTGTTGCAGCGTGGCAGCCGGGTGGCCTACAAGTATTATTACCAGTTTGCGCCGGGCACCGATGTGGAGAAATACGTCAAAACGATTTCCGCCCGTCTGGATAAAGACGGCGTCAATTACGACACCGTTGCTGCCCGAAAAAAACAAACCGGTCGCTCCTTCGCCGACCTGACCAAATACCTGAGTTTAGTCGCCTTTGTCGCTTTGCTGTTGGGCTGCGTTGGCGTTGCCAGTGCTGTTCAGCTATATGTCAAAGAGAAAGTTACGTCGGTAGCTATTCTGCGAACGCTTGGGGCCAGTGGTCGGCAGGCATTTTTAATTTACCTTATTCAAACAGCCTTAATGGGCTTGCTGGGTGCCATTATCGGTACGTTGGCAGGCTCAGTGGTGCAATTGATACTGCCCCGCGTTTTCGGCAATTTTCTACCGATCACCGTCGAAACGACTTTATCGGCATCTGCCATTTTAGGTGGTATCGGCACGGGTTTACTTATTTCGGTCCTGTTTGCACTACTTCCCTTGCTGGCCATTCGAAATGTGTCGCCCCTGCGAACGCTGCGCAGTTCGTATGAAGCGGATATGAGCAATCGGGATCCACTGCGCTGGCTGGTGTATTTACTGGTCATTGGGTTTATCGTGGGCTTTGCCTATCTGCAAACGCACAACTTCATGCTTGCCCTTGGCTTTACGGGTGGCCTGGCTCTTGCTTTCGGTATTCTGACGGCCCTGGGGCTTAGCTTGATCTGGCTGGTACGCCGTTTTTTTCCAACCTCCTGGAGTTATATCTGGCGCCAGAGTTTGGCAAACCTATACCGACCCAATAACCAGACGCTTATTCTTGTCACATCTATTGGACTAGGGGCCTTTCTAATCGCTACCCTTTACCTGACACAAGGACTTTTACTCGGCCGGGTCGAGTTGTCGTCCAGTGGTAACCAGCCTAATATGGTATTGTTTGACATTCAGAATGAGCAAATCGCGGGTATACGGTCGCTTGTCAAAACCCAGCATTTACCCATCGTACAGGAGGTACCGGTCGTAACGATGCGCCTGTCAGACATCAATGGAACCACCGAAACCATCCGCAAAGACGCGAGAGACAGTACGGCAAAAACGCCCAAGTGGGCCTTTACCCGCGAATACCGTGTTACCTACCGCGATACGTTGATTTCGTCGGAGAAGCTTACATCGGGCAAGGCTCCCTACCAGGCCAACGGGGCTATTTATGTGTCTATCGAGAAAGATTTTCTGGATCGGATGCATATCAAACTCGGCGATACGCTCAATTTCAATGTGCAGGGAGCACCCATTCAAACCATTGTTGGCGGCACCCGCGAAGTTGAGTGGAACCGGGTGCAGACCAACTTTCTGGTTGTATTTCCGTCGGGTGTTCTGGAGAAAGCACCCCAGTTTCATGTGTTGATGACCCGTGTACCGAATAACCAGGCATCGGCGATGCTTCAACGTGCATTAGTCAGCAACTTCCCGAACGTTTCGGCCATTGACCTTGGTCTGATTCTAAAGACAGTTGACGATATTCTTGGCCAAATCTCGTTTGTTATCCAGTTTATGGCTCTGTTCAGTATTCTAACCGGGTTACTGGTATTAGCCAGTTCGGTGGTAATCAGCAAATACCAGCGGCTCCGCGAAAGCGTTCTACTGCGAACGTTGGGAGCCAGCCGCGCTCAGATTCTACGCATCACCGCGCTGGAATATGGGCTATTAGGACTTTTGGCCGCTCTTTCGGGTATTCTCCTTTCTGTAGCAGGCACCTGGGCACTAGCGCGATTTGTGTTCGAAGTCCCGTATCAGCCTAACGTAGTACCGCTGCTCATCATTTCCTTTTCGGTAACGATCATGACCGTTGTCATTGGTGTTTTCAATAGCCGTGAGGTACTGGTCAGGCCACCGCTGGATGTGCTTCGGGCCGAGGGGTAGGGTGTGTGAACCTTTCCATGGTAAACTGTATACTGTTCTGATGCAGCATTGGTTAGTCTGATTTTATAACCTAATCTCATTTCCACTGCATCACATCAATCACATTGGGGCAGAAATCATATTCTTCGGGTTGGTTGGAGCCAATCAGCAGAAGTTGGTCAGGACCAAGCTGGCGCACTTGTTCATGATACCAGATAGCACCCTGTCGGTCGAGGTTAGACGTCGGTTCGTCCAGAATGACGATTGGGGATGTAGAGAAGAAAGCCAGCCCAAGTTTAACGCGCTGCTTCATACCCGACGAGAAGTATTTTATTTCTTTGTGCCGGGCGTGCGTCAACAACAAACGCTCGGCTACGGCTTCGGACGTGAGACCGTCCCGGAATGGTTTGAATGTCTGATGAAACGTCAGGAGTTCATCCAGCGTCAGTTCCTCCACCAATTCAAGATAAGGAGCGGCAATGCTCACTTGTCGAAACCAGTTATCGGGGTCAATGAGGTTGTTACCCAGCGCATAGGTTAATGTGCCTTCTGTAGCGGGTAAATTTCCGGCTAGGAGTTGGAGTAATGTAGATTTTCCGCTGCCGTTCGGACCCACGAATGTGTAGCTCGTACCGGCATTAAGCGTCAGGTTTACCCGCCGAAAAATCCACTCCCTTCGGTATTTTTTGCCGATTTGCTCGGTAGTGATTGTCAGCATTTTGTGGTATCCTGATGAGCCGATAGCGCAAGGCTCCAGCCTTGTGCCTATTATTCCCTGGCCTCTGGCCGGTATATTTAAATTGTCTCAACAAACCGGCCAGAGGCCGGAGAATAGTAGGCACAAGGCTGGAGCCTTGCGCCATCGGCTCATCAGTAGCTATTCCCGCTCTGCGTTGCCGGTCGAGGGGCCTTTCATAATACCTCGCTCGGATGTACGAATGAAATTCACAATTTCATCGCGTTCATCGGAAGGAGGTAATTCGAGTTCAATTTGAGTCAGGGCGTCGGCATTGTTCAGGCCGCGCATGTAGATGTAACGATAGATTTCCTGAATCTGGTTGATCTTATCGTTCTCAAATCCCCGCCGACGGAGGCCAATAGAGTTTATGCCGGTATAGGATAGCGGTTCGCGGGCAGCTTTCGTAAACGGTGGCACATCCTTGCGAACGAGTGAGCCCCCGGAAATCATGGCATGAGCACCGATTTTCACCCATTGGTGAACTGAGCTGGAACCGCCAATAATGGCCCAATCACCCATGTGTACGTGACCACCCATTTGCACATTATTGATAATCAGGCAATGATTACCAATGCGGCAATCGTGCGCTACGTGGGCATAGGCCATTACAAGACAGTTGGAACCAATCTCGGTTTTCCAGTGCTCTTCCGTTCCCCGGCTGATGGTAGCATACTCACGAATGGTTGTGTGATCCCCAATATAAGTTCGGGTGTATTCGTTGTTGAACTTCAAGTCCTGCGGAGTCGCCGAAATAACAGCACCCGGATAAATTTTACAATTCCGGCCAATACGGGCCCCCTCGTTGATAACTGCGTGTGAACCAATCCATGTTCCTTCAGCAATTTCAACGTCTTTATGAATAATGGCAAAGGGTTCAATCACCACATTCTGCGCTATTTTCGCTTCAGGGTGAATATAAGCTAATGGTTGAATCATGTTTTTAATGATGAATGATAAATTATGAATGATGGATAATAATCGGCCCTGCTGTGAGCCTTTATCGTTTATCATTCATCATTATTTTTTCTTGACCAGACTGGCGATCATATCAGCTTCGCACACCAATAGGTTGCCCACATAGCCCCGGCCCTGCATCTTTACGATACCCCGTTTCATCGGTGAAGTAAACTCACACCGAAATATGACAGTGTCGCCCGGCAAAACATTACGACGGAACCGACAATTCTCAATACCCACTAAAAATGGCCAGTAGTTTTCGGGGTCGGGTACCGTGCTGAGCACCAGAATACCGCCCGTTTGGGCCATGGCTTCAAGCTGCATAACACCCGGCATGACCGGATTTCCAGGAAAGTGCCCAGGGAAATAAGGCTCATTCATGGTTACGTTCTTGATACCAACCACACTGTTTTCGTCCAGCGCGATGATTTTGTCGATCATCTGGAACGGGTAGCGGTGAGGCAACAGTTGCGAAATTCGGTTGATATCCAATACAGGCGGCTGTGTCGGATCGTAATGTGGCACCTGATTAGACGCGTTCTTCTGAATCAGTTTCTTGATTTTTTTAGCAAAGGCGACGTTGGCTGCGTGGCCAGGGCGAGCTGCCAGAATCTGCGCTTTGATGGGGCGGCCAATCAAGGCCAGATCCCCCACCATATCCAGCAATTTGTGGCGTGCCATTTCATTGGGGTAATGCAACTGAATATTATTCAGAATCCCCTCCTGTTTATTCACGCTCACCTTTGGCTTCTTCAGCAAGTCGGCCAGATAATCCAGTTCACCATCTTTTACCTCCCGATCCACAATCACAATGGCATTGGTCAGATCACCGCCTTTTATCAGATTCTGCTTATAAAGTGCTTCCAGTTCATGGAGAAACACAAACGTCCGACAATTCGCTATCTGTTCAGGAAACTGACTAATATCGTTCAGGTAAGCGTGCTGGCTGCTGATAACCCGCGAGTTGTAATCGACCATAACGGTGAGCCGATAGTCGTTCAGAGGCAGGGCTGCCAGTTCAATATCTTTTTCAGGATTGCGGTAATGGACAGATTCGGTCACCTCGAAATAATTTCGGGTAGCGTTCTGTTCTTCAATACCCGCATCGCGCAGGGCATTGATGAACTGAATCGATGACCCGTCCATGATAGGAGGTTCAGGGCCGTCTAACTGAATCAGGACGTTGTCTAACTGCAAACCAACCAAGGCGGCCAGTGTATGCTCAACGGTGTGAATTCGGGCACCACTCTGCTCGATGGTGGTACCTCGTGAGAGGTCTACAACATTATCGACGTCGGCATCCACAATAGGTTGCCCCGGCAAGTCAATACGCTGGAATTTATAACCGTGATTCGTTGGCGCCGGTAAAAAGGTCATCGTTGCCGAGACACCTGTGTGCAATCCCACACCCGATACCGATACGGATTTCTGAATCGTCTGTTGTTTGGTATTCATTCGTTTTCAGCTCCAGGTTACGATTTATGGTTTACGGTTTTTAGTATTCAGCTGGCTGACGCGTCGGTTCTATTTGCGTCAGCCAGCCGAATACTAAAAACCGTAAACCATAAATCGTAAGCCGTAAACTATTTTTCGTGTTTCTTTTCCAGTTTTGTTACACGTTGCTCCAGGGCTGGCAATTTCCGAAAAATAGCCTGTGAGCGCATATTGTCACGCAGCAAAAATGCGTGGGAACCATTTAATGATATGCCTTCTTCCTCTACATTTTTACCCACTCCCGACTGCGCTCCCACTTTGGTGCCATTGGCAATGGTCAGGTGACCGGCAAACCCAACTTGACCTGCAATGACACAATTTTCACCCAGTTTTGTTGAGCCGGAAACACCTGTCTGAGCCGCAATTACCGTATTGCGGCCTATGTCAACATTATGTCCAATCTGAATCAGGTTATCTAGCTTAGCGCCTTTGCGGATAATGGTTGATCCCATCGTAGCGCAGTCGATGGTTGTGCCGGAGCCCACATTCACAAAGTCTTCCAGAATTACATTGCCAAGTTGAGGGATTGTCTTATACGTGCCATCGGGCTGTGGCGCAAACCCAAAGCCTTCGCTGCCAATAACAGCATTAGGATGAACAACACAATGTTGACCGATAATGCAGTTGTCCAGAATACGAGCCCCTGGATGAATAATGGTGTTGTCACCAATGCGAACGTTGTTACCAATGTAGGCATGGGGGTAGATTTTAACGTTTTGCCCAATCTGGCAATTTTTGCCAACATACGAAAACGCCCCCCGGTATAACTGGTCACCAAATTGGCTGCCTTCGCCAACATACGACGGCTCCTCTATACCAACCCGGGAAAAACTTAACTGCTTGTAATATTCCTCTAATAGCCGGGTAAAGGCTGAGTAGGAATTTTCCACAAAGATCAAGGCAGACAGAACCGGTTTTTTAGGCTCGAAGGACTGGTCAACAATCACCGCCGATGCCTGAGTGGTATACAGAAACGGTTCATACTTGAGATTCGACAGGAACGATATATCGCCTGGCTTCCCTTCTTCTATCTTGGCTAATCCGGTGATTGCCAGAGCATCATTACCGGCGACTTCGCCCCCCAGCAGTGTGGCAATCTGCTTGACTGTAAACTCCATATACGTATAAAGACCGTCGCAAAACACTCGATTTTTGCGAGCGATTGGGCCGCTAAGGTAACTAACAAATTGCATTTTTCGGATAAAACCACCCGGAAATAGTTAGGAAACCAGTCCTGTATATAACCCGATAAGTCAGTAGGCTCAGTAGGCCTATTCACTTATGGATTTACCGGCTGACGAATACTGGTCAGCTCCTTCGCCCAACAGACGTAATACCGGCGCACTATGTTCGTCAGAACCTGTATATTCGATAAGTCCGACGCATCGGCAATGTCGATTACTTTCCCGCTTTTAAGTTTTATGCGTATCCGGTCTTCAGAGGGTAAATAGGCTGCGTTAGTTGCCTGCCCTTCCACCAGAAAATAAGATAGCACTTCCTCCGATAATCCTGTTCGATGAAGTTGCCGTTCGAGTTCAGTCAACAACTCCCCCGCAAACGGCTCTGTCGACAACATGATTTTAAACAATTTTCGATCGAGCAACATCTGGCAAAGTGTAGACAGAACAAAGTCGGGGTGCAGTGCCCACTCTTTAATACAGGCCCATACATCGAAGTCATCCAGGATTGTGAAGGCATTGAGGTAGGCCCGGTTTGTCTGAAAATCAGTTAAGGAAACACTATCCTGTAGAAACAATCGAAACGAAGCCGGAGCAAAAACCGGCTCAACGCCCGCCTGTCGGATAAGGTATCGCGCCCGGCGTAAAACCTGAATAAGCATCGACTCGGCGCAAATGGATGTTTTATGCAGGTATACCTGCCAGTACATCAACCGGCGCGCATTCAGGAAATTCTCGACGCTCAGAATTCCTTTGGCTTCGACCACCAGTTGATCCCCTGCCAGATCAAGCATTTTAATAATCCGTTCGGCACCAATGGCTCCCTCAGCCACACCGGTATAATACCCGTCGCGATTGAGGTAATCCATACGGTCCATATCCAATTGGCTAGAAATGAGCTGATGAAAAAAGGCCCGCTCGTAGGTTCCCTCAAACATGCGAATAGCCAGCGATAGGGCTCCGTCAAATTGCCGGTTAAGTTCATGCATGAGCAACAGCGAAATCTGCTCATGCGACACGTTATCTAACAGGCAGCATTCCAGTACGTGCGAAAACGGTCCGTGACCAATATCATGAAGTAAGATGGCGATTTGGGCTGCTTCACATTCGTCGCTGCTAATGGGATGCCCTTTACTTTGCAACGTACTCATGGCCTGTCCCATCAGATGCATAGCCCCCAGTGCATGATGAAAGCGGGTATGTAAAGCTCCCGGATATACATATTCCGACAAGCCTAACTGCTTGATACGCCGAAGTCGCTGAAAGTAGGGGTGCTCAACCAGATCGAAAAGTAACTCGGTCGGAATCGTAATAAACCCATATACGGGGTCATTAAGAATTTTCTTCTTGTTAGGCGCTGACATTCAGCAAAGATACCGGACAGGATTGCAGGATTGACATGATTTTCTGCGTATAATCGTGTCAATCCTGCAATCCTGTTAAAAAATTTGTAAATTTGCCTGCTGACTTAGAGCAATCAATCAGCAACGGGCTTGTAACTCAGTTGGTTAGAGTGCCTGACTCATAATCAGTAAGTCCCAGGTTCGAGTCCTGGCTGGCCCACAAAAAACCGCTACATCGAAATGATATAGCGGTTTTTTGATTTTTACACTGGATATTGCCACTCGCCCCGATAGGCGCGGCTAAGGAGTTTATTGGCTTCAGGGTCGTTGGGAATCTGGCTGCCATCCCACGCCACGCTTCGGCCCAGCTTCAACGACAACATGCCCAGCAATGCCATATTGGTCGAACGATGACCGATCTCAATGTCGCAAACAGGCAGCTTTTTGCTTTTGATACTATCCAGAAAATTAGCCCAGAGCAGCGCAATATTCTGATCGTCGGGTTTGTCTAGCTGCGCATCCTGATGGATAGTCGGCTTTTTCGGGTCCGATGGGTAGAATGTCCAGCCGTCGAGCCAGCCCTGGTGGAACGTGCCTTCGGTTCCATAGAAATACACGCCTACCGCCTGTTGCGGGTGCGTTTTCTCGGCCATATTTCCGCCAAAGGTGCGGTGTTCCCACACAGCCGTAAAGTCGTTATCAAACTCAAAGGTTGACACCTGATGGTCGGGCGCATCGGTGCTGTCCTGTTTGATAGCCCGTCCGCCGGTTGTATACACTTTACGCGGGTGATTTTGTTCTGTTATCCAGAGAATCTGGTCCATCCAGTGAACGCCCCAGTCACCGAGCGTGCCGTTAGCGTAGTTCAGAAAGTTGCGCCATCCTCTGGGGTGCATGGCCGGATTAAACGCGCGAAGCGGAGCCGGACCGCACCACATATTCCAGTCCATTTCTGGCGGTGCTTCGCCATCGGGTGTCGGCTGACCAGCCCCACCGGCATAATGCACAAAGGCACGCGCCATGCCAATTTTGCCAAGCTTACCCGACCGCAAAAACTCCCTACCCGATACATTATGGGGCGAAACGCGCCGGTGCATCCCAACCTGACAGATCCGCCCCGTTTGCCGGGCCGTTTTCACCATTGCCTTTCCTTCGTTGATGGTATGGCTAATTGGCTTTTCGACATAAACGTGCGCCCCTGCCTGCATAGCCGCAATGGCAATAAGCGGGTGCCAATGGTCGGGAGTAGCCACAATAACGATTTCGGGTTTCTCGGCTATGAGCATTTCCCGGTAGTCTTTGTATAGTTTAGGCTGATCGGAAGTTAGTTTGCTAAGTTCATCGCCGGTCTTTTTAAGCTGACGCGTATCGACGTCGCAAAGGGCAACGATTTTTGATTCGCCTGCCTGCACTGCGCAGCGAAGGATATTGCCACCCCACCAGCCAGCCCCAACAACGGCAGTGCGGTATTTTTGAGCAGATTTTCGGGTAATAAACGCCCGAACATCAGCGGGATCAGTGATTAAGGAAGCTCCGGCAAGAACAGACGTTTTGAGGAAATCAGTACGGTTCATCAGGTAAGGAAAAAGTAGATGTTTTGACGTTGAGACAGAGCCATTATCAGTCCCTAACAGGGACTGGACAAGTTTATTTTATGACAGAATCAACAGGATTATTGGTCAATAAAAATGCTGTCGATTCTGTAACCCTGTCATAAAATCTCCCTCTCTTACCAAAGACACATTGGCCATTTTTTTACCATCAACTGTCCAGATTTGTCAGCAAAGGCTTACCAGCCAATGCCTGCATCAGCAGTGCCGTAACCATAACGAAATAAACTGCCGACAGAATAATGACATAGCGTGGTTGGCGGACAAGGTAGTATCCAAACAGCGGAATCAATTGAAGCGCGTGCATTCCAAAGAAATGGGCTACCCGTAAATCCCCATAGCGAGTACTCCAGTTTAGAAGTGGCAATCCGGGCCCACCATCGGGCGCACCTACTGTATGCGACAGGCGCCCCGCCATCATAAACCCCTCAAAAGCGAAAATAACAAAGAGAAGAATTCCCAGCCGGATACCCCACAAATAGGCCGAACTGATCGTTGCCGTATCAAGTCGAAAAAACAGGAAACCAATGTAGGCCGTCCACAAAGTGAATACCGTAATGGCCACGCCCATCAGGCCAAACAGAAGACCATCCGTTGGGGTCGAAATGTTGAAATGCGACAGTTTGCCCCGGCTGGCCTGCCAAATAACAATACCCAGTTCAAAAACAAAGACGACGACAAACATCCATGAATAAGCCTTTACACTGTCCTTTTGGGGAAGTTCGACCATATACCAGGCCATTGTCCAGCAAAGGATAGTTGTAGACGACAGGAATTTTATGGGTTTTATGTAAGCATTGATACCCATTACCTGCGTTGGTGTGCTGAGGGCCAGTACCGCACAGATGAGCATAGCCGCCACACAAAACCAGCCTAGCTGGTAAAGCGTGGCGTTTCGTGATTGTAGAGAGGTTAGGAAATCGCCCATACGAATTAGTGGTTTCAGTTAAAAGCTCTATAAGCCATGCGTTTCACTAGACCGTTCGTGTTCGCACAATACGAATCAGCCAATACAATAGCAAACCAACCGGCCCTAGCATGAAACAAAAAAATAATGGAACGACAATGAGCCAATGTTGAATCGATTTCTCCTGCGCATCGCGCACAATAACCGTTCCCGCCACCAGATCGAAGGCCAAATAATGCACCCAACCGGCCAGCATAACCCCATCGCCCCCTTTCGAAAATAGACCCTTAACCCCCGCCAGGGTACCAAAAGCCCCAAAGTCGACCGGGCCTCCACTGAACAGATAAATCAGGTAGATAACCGCCAGACATACCGGAATCAGGTATGAATTCATGAGCCATCTGGTCACGCGCCAGCGCGGTGCTACAATCATAAGGAGCCACTGAGGCAACACAAGTGTACTCGCCAGACTAAAAACGGATTCGGGTGTCATGGTTTTGGTTTTTTGGTGGAGTGAGTGAAATGGGTGGAGTAGTGGAGTGAGTGAAGTGGTTCATGAGTATACATATACTTAATCTACCACTCCACTCACTTCACCCACTCCACTACTCCACCCACTTCACTAATTAACAACTTTCGCCTGCCCCAGTACCCGTAGCAAATTGCCACCCCATATTTTGGCGATGTCGGCTTCAGAATAGTTTCGACGGACGAGTTCAACGGTAAGGTTTTCGATTTCGCTCACGTCTTCAAGCCCATTAACACCCCCGCCCCCATCGAAATCAGAACCGATGCCCACATGGTCGATACCGGCGATTTTGACGATGTGGTCAATATGGTCGGCAATATCCGACAAACTAGCTCGCTCTGATGCATACACTTTCGAGACGGAATCGCTCATGGCCGCAATTTTCGTTTCCATATCGGGTGTGGCTACCTTACCCACCCGCGACATACGTATTTTGGTTTTTGCAGCCCGGTGCGCATCGGATGGCTTTTTGAGGTAATCGCTCACGAAATTCACCTGTACGACACCCCCTTTAGCGGCAATGGCCCGAATCATATCGTCGGTCATATTACGCGGAAAATCGCAGATAGCCCGACAGTTAGAGTGCGAGGCAATAACGGGTGCTTTTGAGAGGGCCAGCGCGTCGTAAAACGTACTGTCAGCCACGTGCGACACGTCGATCAGGATACCCAGCCGATTCATTTCCGGCACCACCTGTTTCCCGAATTCACTCAAGCCGCCATACATTGGCCCATCAGGATCAGTCGACGAATCACCGATGAGATTATTAGCGAAGTGGGTCAGGGTTATGTATCGGCAGCCTAAATCGTAATACGTTTTCAGCATCGACAAATCCTTACCGATGGGATACCCGTTTTCCATACCGATAAACACCGCGCGTTTACCTGCCTTCTTAATACGATACGCGTCGGCGGGCGACGTAGCCAGTTCGGCCAGATCCGGGTATTTTTTCAATGCCTGATGAATCAGATCGAACTGGTTCAGGGCGTTCCGTTTTGCTTCGGCATGTCCCTCGTCGGTGCGTGGACCCTGCGAGGTATAAACGGCAAAGAACATGGCATCCATACTCCCCTTCTTCATGCGAGGGAAGTCAATCTGCGACTGATCGCGTTTGGTATCGTGTGCAACTCCCACATCAAAACCCGGCTTCTGCATCATAATGGGTGCATCGGCGTGAGTATCGAGGGTTAGCACATGCTGGTGGATTTTACGGGCCTTTTTGGTTAGTTTATCGTCGTCGCCGGGCGAATGGGACGCCAATGAATTCAAGGCAAGTAAGGTTGACAGAACTAGAGAAAGCATAGTGAATCAGG
>CAXTJJ010000024.1:0-22878 GCA_964244155.1 uncultured Spirosoma sp. | reverse complement strand
AATCTTAAAGTAGCCTATTAGTCAAGCTCAAGATTCCTCCGTTGTCGGTATGACAGAAAATAAAAATGACAATGGCAAAAAAAGGATTTCTCGACATCATCAAAAAAGAGTTTGGTGACGGTAATTACGAAGGCGATCAATTTGGCGGTGCCGGTGGTCACGACGGCCGTGGCCTGCCCGAAAATAACCCGTCTAACTTTATGTTCGCAACGGGTATCGAATGCTCCTACCCGACCATTCAGCAGGGGAAAATGCGTCGGGATTTGCTGCGCGAATGTGGGCACTACGACCGTTGGCGTGAGGATTTAGGGCTGGTGAAAGAGATGGGGCTGAATGTGTTACGTTATGGACTCCCCTATTATAGTATTCATCAGGCACCGGGCAAATTCGACTGGAGTTTTGCCGATGAAGCTATGGCCGAAATCAAACGGCTGGGCATCACGCCTATCCTGGATTTGATGCATTTTGGTGTACCGGACTGGATCGAAAATTTCCAGAACCCTGAGCTACCTATTCACTTTGCCGAATACGCCGGGGCCGTGGCCGACCGCTATCCGTGGGTGCGCTTCTACACACCCGTTAACGAGATTTACGTTACGGCCCGGATCAGTGCCAAAGATGGTGTCTGGAATGAGCAGCTTAAAACCGACAAGGGTTTTGTTACAGCACTAAAGCATTGTGTAGCCGCCAGTATCCTGGGCAATCAGCAAATTGCCAAACGCCGAAACGACTGCGTGATCGTACAAAGCGAAAGCGCTGAGTTTACGCACGAACTATATGCCAAGCCCTCACCACAAGTAACGCTGGAGAATGAATTACGCTTTTTGTCGCTAGATCTTCTATACGCCAACCCGCCATCGGCAACAGTAGGCATGTATTTACTGGATAATGGCATGACCCGCGAAGAATACGACTGGTTCATGGCAGGTAAACCGCCTGGTTATCAGATCATGGGAAATGATTATTATGGTCGGAATGAGCGTATCCGATTGGCAGATGGCTCCATTGAAACCTCCATGGATGTGCTAGGCTGGTATGAGATCACAAAAGACTATTATGAACGCTACCGGATGCCCGTGATGCACACCGAAACCAACGTATTCGAAGCCGATCAGGCACCCATCTGGTTATATAAGCAGTGGTTAAGCGTGCTGAAAATGCGTCGGGATGGCGTGCCTGTTTTAGGATTTACCTGGTATAGTCTGATCGACCAGATCGACTGGGACTCGCAACTGGGCGAACTAAATAATCATGTCAACGAATGCGGTTTATACGACCTCAACCGCAAACCGCGTCCGGTTGCCGAAGCCTATAAAAATATATTAAACGAGTTTGGTCAGATTACCATTGTACCTCACGGCGAAGCGCTCGAACTAACCGACCGGCCCGCCCGGCTAAAAGTTCAGGTATAATGAAATATACGCTCAACAATATCGCTCTCAATGTACTGGAGCAAGGTAGCGGCCCGTTAACTCTCATTTTTCTACATTATTTTGGTGGCTCAGCCCTGGTATGGCAACCGGTTATGGACCGGCTTTCAGATCAATATCGCTGCCTCGCCATTGATTTGCGCGGACATGGCGACTCCGAAGCCCCGGAAACCGGCTATGCTGTTGACGATATGGCCGATGATGTATTAGGGCTGATTCAACAGTTAGCCGTTCAGGAATTTGTGCTGGTTGGTCATTCCATGAGCGGCAAAGTAGCTTTGGCGTTAGCCGCACGGCAACCCGCCGGACTTCAAAAGCTGATACTTGTATCGCCTTCGCCCCCCGTTCCGGAACCCATTCCTGACGACGAACGGCAAAAGCTCTTAACTGGATATGGAAAAAAATCGGCCGCTGAACAGACGTTAAAAAACATCACCGAAGCTCCCGTTTCCAGTGCCGTTCGCAACCAGATCATCGCCGACGATTTACGAACGTCAAAGCAGGCCTGGGACGCCTGGTTGCTGGCGGGCAGCAAAGAAGACATTTCAGACCGCATGGCGACCATTACGGTTCCGGTCCATATTATTGTTGGCACCGAAGACCGCGCCTTACCACCCGATGTGCAGAACCAAATGGTTTTGCCTTATCTCAAGCAGGTTACCCTCGATAAGGTAGCGAGCGCCGGGCACTTGCTCCCGTGGGAAGTACCGAATGAACTGTCAAATTTTATTCAGAAAAAATTAGCGTAGTCTTGTTCAAGACAAAACAAAGGTTTTATATTTGTGGCCGCAAGGCGGGGTGTAGCGCAGCCTGGTAGCGCGCTACGTTCGGGACGTAGAGGTCGTGGGTTCGAATCCCGCCACCCCGACATCAAAAAGGATCGGAATCAATTTCCGCTACTACTAAGCAAAGTTTCTAGGACATGAATAACTCGGTTAACAACATGATTTGGTGGTGGCACTCTTCTCAACAGGGATGAGGTTGCCGCTATTGTTGTTTATCCAACACATATACAAAGGCTCACCGTCATCCCGGTGAGCCTTATTTTTTTGCCATTTTTTATAATGCTGGAACGCCAGCCCGGTGCCGAAGGAAGCATCTTCTCGCAGGGCAGTACTTTATCGCTTCCGAAGATGCTTCCTTCGTCAGCATGACAACGAAAAAATGACTACGACCCAACCAACCACTTACCGCGTTGTCAGCCGCCACAAGCGAATGCTGGCCGACATCATTACGCCCGTTAGTATCTACCTGCGTATCCGCGACCGTTTTCTGAACAGTATTCTGCTCGAAAGCTCTGATTATCATGCTAACGATAATAATTTCTCATACATCGCCTTCGACCCGGTTGCCAGCTTTTCGTATGATTCCCGGCAACTAACCATTAGAATGCCGGGCGAAAATGAGCAGACGAACGACCTGCCCGAACATCAGATGCTGGATGCGCTTCAACAGTTCAAAGATAGTTTCCAGCACGAAAAAGCGCCGTTCTCCTTCATCACCAACGGCTTGTTTGGCTATTTCGGCTACCCGGCAGTGCAGAGCTTTGAAGACATTTCGCTCCATGCTCCGGTTCCGGCCGAAAATCAGATTCCGGCGGCTGTGTTTACGATTTATCGGTACGTTTTGGCCATCAACCACTTCAAAGACGAGCTGTATCTGTTCGAGCATAGCTACCTGCGCGACGGCGAAACCGAAGCCGAAAGCACCCTCGACTACATCAGCGATTTGATTACGGGTCGTAATTACCCAACTTATTCGTTCAGTCCGGCAGGGCCAGAGCAATCGAACTTTACGGACGATGAGTTTAAGGGAGTCATCCAGAAAGGGAAAGACCATTGCCAGCGGGGCGATGTGTTTCAGATTGTCCTGTCCCGCCGGTTTTCTACGCCCTTCGTCGGCGACGAATTCAATGTTTATCGGGCATTACGCTCCTTGAACCCCTCTCCTTACTTATTTTACTTCGATTACGGTAATTACAAACTCTTCGGCTCCTCACCCGAATCGCAGATTGTCGTCAAAAACCGCAAAGCCACGATCTACCCCATTGCGGGGACTTTCAGACGCACAGGCAATGATATTCAGGATGCTGAACTGGCTCAGAAATTATACGACGATCCGAAGGAATCGGCCGAGCATGTCATGCTGGTCGACCTCGCCCGCAACGACCTGAGTCGAAATTGTGATGTCGTGAAAGTTGAGACATTCAAAGAGGTGCAGTATTACTCACATGTGATTCACCTCGTCTCGAAAGTTGTTGGCGACCTGACCGAAACGGCTGACCCACTCCAAATCGTAGCCGAAACCTTCCCCGCCGGAACACTCTCCGGCGCCCCCAAGCACAACGCCATGCAGCTCATCGACCGCTATGAGAACATAAGCCGCAGTTTTTACGCGGGTAGTATCGGCTACATGGGTTTCGACGGTGAGTTCAACCACTGCATCATGATCCGCACGTTTATGAGCAAAGACAATACGCTTTACTACCAGGCCGGAGCCGGTGTGGTCGCCAAATCGGTAGTCGACAGTGAATCACAGGAAGTACACAACAAACTGGCCGCGCTACGAACGGCCATTGAACAAGCGAAAACCATTTAAAAGGAGAAGGGAGGAGCGGGAAGAAGGAGAAGGAAAATGCATGCGTGTACATCCTTCCTCCCGTTCCTCCCTCCTCCCGCTCCTCCCCTTTTTATGAAACTCTTGGTATTAGATAATTACGATTCATTCACCTACAACCTCGTCTATATTTTACGGGAGTTGGGGCATCAGCCCGATGTGGTTCGGAATGACAAAATCGCCCTTGATGCGGTGGGGCAGTACGACAAAATTATGCTGTCGCCGGGGCCGGGTATCCCTTCTGAAGCAGGTATTATGCAGAGCTTAGTTGCCGAATACGGCTCAACAAAAAGCATTCTGGGCATTTGCCTTGGGCATCAGGGCATTGGCGAAGTGTACGGAGCCACCCTCGAAAACTTGGGCGATGTGTTGCATGGCGTCGCGCACAAAGCCAGCGTTATAGACCGCTCCGACAAGCTGTTCGCCGGTATCCCTGACGAGTTAACGGTTGGCCGGTATCACTCCTGGACAGTCGTGCCCGATTCCATGCCCGCCGATTTGCGTGTAACCGCCGTTGATGAGCAGGGTCGAGTCATGGCGTTATCGCATACTCGCTTCGACGTAAAAGGGCTACAATTTCACCCCGAATCGGTATTGACCGAAAATGGGGTGAAGATGATCGAAAACTGGTTGTCGATCTAGGCCGGAACAGGCTCCGGCTGTTCCATCTGATAAACTAATTGAATCAACAATTTATTAGCCGCTAACGCGGCTTGAAACAGCCGGAGCCTGTTCCGGCCATCCTAATGAAAGCCATTCTAAATCACCTTTTTGAATACAAATACCTCACGAAAGACCAGTCGAGGGGGGTGTTGCTGGGTATAGGCCGAGGAGAATATAACCCCGCGCAGATTGCCTCCTTCCTCACCGTTTATATGATGCGCAGTTTGCGACTGGAAGAACTCGAAGGGTTCCGCGACGCCATGCTTGAACTGTGTCTGCCCGTCGACCTTGACGCCTATGACCCAATGGACCTTTGCGGCACCGGGGGCGATGGTAAAGACACCTTCAACATCTCGACGCTGTCGTCTTTTGTAGTAGCGGGTGCGGGCCAGTGCGTAGCTAAACACGGCAACCACGGCGTATCGTCGCTCGTTGGCTCATCGACGGTGATGGAAAAGCTAGGTTATAAATTCACCAACGATGTGGGCGAGTTGCAACGCAAAATGGAGACGGCGGGTATTTGTTTTCTTCATGCCCCCCTGTTTCACCCGGCCATGAAGAACGTGGCACCCATCCGGCGCGACCTGGGAGTCAAAACGTTCTTCAATGTCTTAGGCCCCATGATCAATCCGGCAAAGCCTGCTAAACAGCTCGTTGGTGTCTTTAATCTTGAATTAGCACGATTATATGCGTACCTTTATCAACAAACCGATAAGCAGTTTATGATTCTGCACGCGCTCGATGGATACGATGAGATTTCGTTAACGGGTGCGTTCAAAGTCATTAGCAACAAAACCGAGCAAGTGCTTGAGCCACAGGATTTAGGTATGGACATATTAACCCCTGAATCGCTGGCGGGCGGGCAGACGTTAGACGAGTCGGCACAGATATTTTTGAATGTATTGAATAACGAATCCACGCCCGCTCAGAAGCAGGCTGTTTTAGCCAACTCAGCCATGGCACTCCTGGCTGCGGGCAAAGCCAAAACCCGCGAAGAGGCCGTAATGATGGCGCGCGAGTCGCTGGAGAGTAAACGGGCGTTGGCATGTTTTAAGAAGTTGATAGCATGACGATTCTTGACGAAATAATTGCCCAGAAGCGAATTGAAGTAGAACAGCGCAAAGCCGCTAACTCAGTACAATCGCTGGAACAACTGCCCGGCTTTCTGCGGGAAACCATATCTGCGCGGGATGCCATTCAAGCTTTGCACTCAACCGGCATCATCGCCGAATTCAAACGCAAGTCGCCTTCCAAAGGTATTATCAACGACCAGGCCGATGTAGCCACTACGACGCAGGGTTATGTAAAGGCTGGCGCAGCGGTGCTGTCCATCCTAACCGACGAGCCGTTTTTTGGCGGAACGCCTGCCGACCTGCAAGCGGCCCGGTTAGCTAATCCAAGAACCCCGATACTGCGTAAAGACTTTGTGATTGATCGCTATCAATTGCTCGAAGCCAAAGCCTGGGGTGCCGATGTCGTATTGCTTATTGCAGCTTGCCTGACACCCGAGGAGATAACTGAACTAAGCATTCAGGCACATGATCTGAGCTTGCAAGTCCTGCTTGAAGTCCATGACGAAGAGGAACTGGATCGATCATTAACGCATAATGTTGATCTTGTGGGCGTTAATAACCGTGATTTGAAAACCTTTACAACATCCATCGAAACGTCGCTGCGGCTGGTTGAACGGATTCCCGACACCTTTGCCAAGATCACCGAAAGCGGTCTGCACGATGCCGATACGATGTTGAAACTATTCCGGGCGGGTTTCGACGGATTTCTGATTGGCGAAGCGTTCATGAAAACGACAAACCCAGCCCAGGCATTAGCCGATTTAGTCACTCAATACTCCATCAATAACACACTAACTCTTTAACTTGTACAGCCATGAAAATCAAAGTGTGCGGTCTGCGTGATGCCGACAACCTGAAAGAGATTGCCGCCCTTGGTCCTGATTTTGTTGGATTCATCTTCTACGATCAGTCACCCCGCTTTGTTGGCGAAGAGTTAGATGCAGACGTGGTGAAAGCCCTGCCCCGCTCAATTCGTAAAGTTGGTGTATTTGTGAACGCCAGCCCGGATTTGATTCTGCGATCGGTCAAAAAATACGACTTCCAGTACGTACAGCTACATGGTACCGAAGCGCCGGAATACTGCCGAAGCCTGCGTAACCGGGGTATCAACATTATCAAAGCGTTTCGGGTCGATGAGTCGTTCAACTTTTCGATGTTGAATAACTACAAAGCCCAGTGCGATTTTTTCCTATTCGATGCCAAAGGTGATCAACCCGGCGGCAATGGCCATACCTTCGACTGGAGTATTTTAAGCCGGTATGACAACGAGAAACCATTTTTCATTAGTGGCGGCATCGGTCTCGATAACCTCGATCAGTTGGCGGCTTTAAAAGGCATGAAGCTATACGGCGTCGACGTGAACAGCCAGGTCGAAACATCGCCTGGTGTTAAAGACGTAGAAAAAGTGAAAGAACTTATCAATCGGTTGCGGCCTATTGAGGAAGAAGAAACGGCTTAACGAAACACATTCTGCTGGCTAGTATATTTACAGCCATGAATGAGCCTGCCTATCCCCTGTTTGTTAGTAATAATTCCCTTGCTTATAGATTCGATAGTGTTAGTGATCAACTTCTGATTCATAAAGCTATAGAGTTTAGTCCTTTCCCGACAAATGCTATTTTTTATAATTTAGCCTTAGTAGACGTAGAGGAAGATGGCACAACTAATGACTTAGCCGTTAGCAATAACCAAGATATGAACCGAATTATGGCTACTGTTTTTAAAGCCATATTGATATTTTTCGAAAAGTATCCGAACAAATTAGCCTACTTTAAAGGCAGTGACGAAACTGGTCTTCGTACTCGATTGTACCGAGTTCTTATTTCAAGAGAACTGGAACAGGCCACCAAGATGTTTGCCATCTACGGTCAGCTTACTGAAAACTCTTATGAAGAATTTGCGATTAACAGACCTTATATCGCTTTCATTTTTCAATTAAAGCATTTACGATGAGCACGACTGAACGCAAGAAATCCGTAATTCGGCTAAAAACAAAAGATGAGCCGGTAGTAGCGGAAAAGGGGAGATATGCATCCATCCATGAGGCTTCTCTTGCCAAAATGGAATCAGCGAAAGATTTCGTTACTAATCTCGACATGACTCTTTTCAAGAAAAACGGACACGTTGAGTAACTCTTATAACGCTCCAAACTGCGTCAAAAAAGTAATCATGCAAACCACCCTCGAACCACAAACCTCTTTTGAGGTGTCAAATAAAGGCTTTTACGGCCACTTCGGCGGAGCATTCATTCCAGAAATGCTCTACCCGAACGTCGAAGAATTACGACAGAACTACCTGAAGATTATTGCCGATCCGACCTTTCAGGCGGAGTTCTGGCAATTACTGGAAGAGTATGTTGGTCGGCCAACGCCTTTATTTCTGGCAAAACGGTTGTCAGCGCATATTGGCGCAACGATCTACCTGAAACGGGAAGACCTTTGCCATACCGGTGCGCATAAGATCAACAATACCATCGGTCAGATTCTGGTGGCGCAACGACTTGGCAAGAAGCGTATTGTAGCCGAAACGGGCGCGGGTCAGCATGGCGTGGCTACGGCTACGGTTTGCGCGCTGATGGGACTGGAATGCATTGTTTATATGGGCAGCATCGACATGGAGCGCCAGAAGCCGAACGTCGACCGGATGCGGATGCTGGGTGCCAAGGTTGTACCCGCTACATCGGGAAGCCAAACGCTTAAGGATGCTACAAACGAAGCCATGCGCCACTGGATTAACAACCCGGTCGATACGCATTACATCATCGGCTCGGTAGTTGGTCCGCACCCCTATCCCGATATGGTTGCCCGCTTCCAGTCGGTTATTTCCGAAGAAGTGAAGAAACAGCTCTTTGCCAAAACGGGCCGTGAGAATCCTGATTACATGGTCGCCTGCGTAGGCGGGGGCAGCAATGCGGCCGGGGCATTTTATCATTACCTGAATGAACCCTCCGTTCGTTTAGTGGCGGCAGAAGCGGCCGGTCAGGGTGTTAGCTCAGGGCATTCGGCGGCAACGACAGCGCTGGGTAAGCCCGGTGTGTTACATGGAAGCCGCACGATTCTGATGCAGACCGAAGACGGACAGGTAACCGAGCCGTATTCGATTTCGGCCGGTCTGGACTATCCAGGCATTGGTCCGCTCCACGCGCACCTGTTTGAATCAGGACGGGGCGATTTCTATGCCATTACGGACGATGAGGCCTTACAAGCTGGTTTTCAGCTCAGTAAACTCGAAGGCATCATTCCGGCACTGGAAACGGCCCATGCACTGGCGGCTCTGGAAAAAATGAACCTCAACGCTAATGATGTCGTGGTGGTTTGCCTTTCGGGCCGTGGTGATAAAGACTTAAACACTTATTCGAAGTTCCTGTAGTGCCGACCGTCCCGGTTGGCCGCTAAATATATAATTGCCCAGGAAACTCTCCATTCACAGCCGACCGGGCCGGTCGATACTACACGGCTGACCGTTAATCTTTACAATGATGCAACAACTTGTCCAGCAACAGCCGACCGGAACGGTCGATGCTACAGCGAACCGCATTACTAGCCTTTTCTCACAAAAAAGTGAGCGGCTGCTGAACGTATATTTTACCGCCGGATTTCCAAACCTCGACGATACGACAACCATCCTACGTGGCTTACAGACCGCTGGTGTGGACCTCGTTGAAATTGGTATGCCTTACTCCGACCCTGTTGCTGATGGCGAAACCATTCAACAAAGCAACGGTGTTGCGTTGGACAACGGCATGTCGATCAAAACGCTTTTCGCCCAATTGGCTGACTGCCGGAATGATACAAATGGCGAACCTGTTACGGTCCCCATTTTACTGATGGGTTATATCAATCCCGTACTCCAATTTGGTGTCGAAAACTTCTGCAAAAAGTGTCAGGAAGTAGGCGTTGATGGAGTTATTTTACCGGACCTTCCACTGGATTTATTTCTGGAAGAATACGCGCCGACCTTCCGCAAGTATGGCATTTTGAATGTGCACCTCATTACGCCCCAAACCACCGAAAACCGGATTCGATTCATTGATGCCGAATCGGACGGGTTTATCTATATGGTTTCTTCGGCGAGCATTACCGGTTCCGTGAAAGGTGTGAGCGATACCATGAAGACCTACTTTGAGCGTATTCAGGCCATGAATTTGCGTAACCCGCGTTTGATTGGTTTTGGTATCAATAATCACGAGACATTCGACATGGCTAGTCAGTTTGCGAACGGTGCTATAGTTGGTAGTGCATTCATCCGGCATTTGTCCGAAAAAGGAACATCGCCCGAGAGCATTCGCGCGTTTGTAGAAACGATTCGGTCGTAACGACTACCTTTGCGGCATGAATTCCGAGATTAATTTTGATAAGTCCCCCGACGGTCTCATTCCGGCTGTGATTCAGGACGCTGAAACGGGCAAAGTCCTGATGGTGGGTTATATGAACCGCGAGGCTTACGACAAAACCGTCGCCGAAAGCATCGTGACGTTTTTCAGCCGGAGCAAACAGCGGCTCTGGACAAAGGGCGAAACGTCCAGTAATTTCCTGCACGTTCGCGAAATATTGATTGACTGCGATGGCGACACGCTCCTGATCAAATCATCCCCTGACGGGCCAACCTGCCATACAGGTGCCGATACCTGTTTTGATGAAATAAACCAGGGAAAGGGTCAATTCCTGAACTATCTGCAAGGCATCATTCATGATCGGAAAGTGAACCCCTCCGAAAAGTCGTATACCACGAGCCTGTTCGGAAGGGGGGTGAACAAGATTGCGCAGAAAGTAGGAGAAGAAGCCGTCGAGCTGGTCATTGAAGCCAAAGACGATAACGACGAGTTGTTCAAAGGCGAGGCCGCCGATCTATTATTCCATTTTCTGGTTCTGCTGGAACATAAGAATATGGATTTAGACGATATTGTGGCCGTGTTACAGACACGCCACGTCAAACAATAGAATCCGGTTTCATGTTCAAGATTCCGAGTTCCCTGTCTGGCGCACCTGTGCCACTACTAGGAACCGTACTTATTGATCATTTAACCCCCTATCATTCATGGGCCTCATTATCCGTATTCTGATTAGCGCAGTCGCCGTTTGGGTAGCCGCGTATTTTATTCCGGGCGTTTCTGTTAGTGGTGGCGCTGGTACTTACCTGATTGTGGCTATTGTTCTGGGCTTTCTAAATGCCTTCATCAAGCCAATCCTGACGGTATTAACTATTCCGATCACGATCATTACGCTCGGTCTGTTTTTGCTCGTGCTGAACGTATTGATGGTTTATCTGACAGCTTATTTGATTCCTAATTTTCACGTCAGTGGCTTCATTGCGGCTCTACTCTTTAGTATTGTCGTATCGGTAGTTACTTCTCTGATTGACGCAATTGTGTAGTACAATCAGATCGTCTGCATTGAAAAAGGTCATATGCCGTAACTTCAAAATACGGCATATGACCTTTTTCAATGCAGAAAACGTCCTCGTTGCGAAGGTTGCCAAATTTTTGATATTCTTACAGCAACATTTCCTTCCCGTTTATGACCTTCATCGAAACCCCAGATGCTCCCGTACCGGGCGGCCATTATTCACAGGCTGTTGTTCACAACGGGCAAATCTTTCTGTCGGGCATTTTGCCCATTACCCCGGCCGGCGAAAAATTAAGTCAGGCAACTATTGCCGAACAAACCGAACAGATACTGGCCAATCTGGACGCTATCCTGAAAGCAGCCGGGAGCCAACGCGAAAAAGTATTGAAAGTTACTGTGTTCATTGCTGACATCAACGCCTGGGGCGCCGTCAATCAGATCTATGCCCAATTCTTTGGCGAGCATCGGCCTGCCCGTTCGGTAGTCCCCTGCTCACCACTTCACTATGGTTTTGGCATTGAATTGGAAGCCATTGCTTTTCTTAAGTAATATGCTTTTACATCACTTTACCCGTACCCGCTCCCCGGCCGAATGGGCCGAAAACTCGGGCGCGTAGAAGCACTGAATCGTAGCGACACCCGCCGAGAAATCACCGGATTGAGCAACGCGCAAGTTATACTCAAACACATGCGTACCCACGGGCAGGTAACTCATAAAGAAGTCGGTGCTAGCGTCGCGGGGAGATTCATAATAGCCGATTCCGTTCTGGTATTTATAGCCCGACAAGGCTGCTACGGGTTCAAAACCTGATGCCCGGCCATCTTTCAGGTGTACATATTCCATCGTCCGGTCGTTTTTGAGTACAAGCCGGACTTTGACCAGATCGCCCGGTTTCAATGACTTTTGGGAAGCCACCGTTGAGATGATTGGGCCACCAGGTGAGTCATGCTGCACGTAGAGCGTTTTCTGAACGGATAAGCCCGCGCTGCCCGGCATTACCTGATCGAGAGGCTCGAAGTGTTGCCAGTATACAGCCCCCCAGGCCGGGCCATCGCTGGTTTTGGCGATTTGAATCGCGCCCATTTCCGGTTTGATTTCACTGGCAGCATACGTTACTTTCTCGTAACCCGTAATAGCATCTGACTTGGTTACCCGACTTTCGGTAGGTTGCCCACCCAGACTAACCCGCGTACTTACCCCCGTTCCGAGCCAATCGCTGCCCCGCAACAGGAGCGCATATACCGCTTCAGTCGTGGCCTTGGTCGACGGCCACGATTGTGTCTGTTTCTGGCGTAAAAGCCAGCGCTTCATGTTATTCACCAAACCTAAATCCGGCTTGATCTCGTCAAACGCTTCGATCAGGTACGCCTGCGTTTCGATAGGCGTTTGATACCAGAATAAACCGCTGATATTATCGGGCCAGTACAGCCCCATTTCTTCGGACTCCCGCGACCTCTCTTTGAGAGAGCGCATGATTCCGTCGGCCGTTTTTGAATCGCCGAAACGGTTGAGTGCCATTGCTGAAAGCGCCTGCCCCTGCAAACTCTGGTTCAGCCACTCGGCCGCGATGCGCTGTTTCAGGTAAGCAAGTATATATTTATCAACGGGTTTGTCCAGATAGAAGCTACGGGCGTAGAGGTACTGGGTAGCCGAAAAATACCATGAACTGGCCACTTTGGTCTTTTTCTGATCTTTAAGCTTTTTCTGCTCATTAACCCACCGCAGAATTTCAGTATCAGCATATTGGATGGCACTGCCTTGCATGTCGCTTAGTTCAGGCTGTAGCCCGGCAGGAAATGTAACGCCTAGTTTTTTCAAATGGCCCATGCCGCTCAGGATATGCAGGGTCATGGGCAAATTAGGCTCCATGCCGCCGAACCATTGAAAGCCCCCACCTGGTGTTTGCAGTTGTTTCAGTTTCTCGAAGGCCTGAATCTGTTCGCTTTCCATTCGATTGGCGTCCAGCAACTGGCCTAGTTTCGCCTGCCGTTCGGTTTCAGAGCGGGCATCGGCTAGCCAGGGTGAGTTTTCCAACGTAACGGCTTTCAACTCCTCATTCGACTGAAGCGGACTTTTTACAGGATTCTTTTGCCATTCGGCAATCACTTGTTTGAAGGCAGGTGTACTGGCGACAATATGAGCGGCCAGACTGTTGGCGTACAGTCGACTAAATAACTGCTCAGCGCATTCGTACCGGTATTCCATTAAGTACGGCAGCGATTGCAGTGCGTACCAGTTTGGGTTACTCGTCACCTCAACTGTTAGGCGCTCGTGCTGGGCGGGCAATTCGGGAGCGAGGTTGGTGAGCTGACTGAGGTTAAAGTTCTTTGTCTCCCGACCATTAACCCAAAACGGCTTCGTATCGGTCACGAGCATCCGGTTAGGTAAAACCGGAATAGTGAACTCTTCGCCATCCGTAAACAGACCCGACTGAGCCGTCAGGCGGCAGGTTACCGTTTCCAGTCCGGTTGGAATAACCAGCGTCCAGCCAACAGCTTGCCCCGCCCCTGCTGTTATCGACAACTTTTCCTGACGATCCAGAATGTTGATTTTCTGATCGAGGGACTGGCCAGTCAATGCGTCGGTAAGTTGGAGTGCTGCGCTGCCAGTAAGCCGTTTATCACTTAAATTATTGACGCGGGCTGTTAGTCGTATAGTATCGCCTTCGCGAAAGAAACGGGGCGCATTAGCCGTAATCATCAGCTCTTTCTGCGTAATGATTTCCCGCTCCATCGTGCCCGTTTTCAGGTCTTTGGTATGGGCAAACGCCAGCAGTCGCCAGCGCGTGAGAGCTTCTGGCATCGTGAATTTCAGGACAACACGACCGTCTTTATCGGTCTGGGTCTGCGGAATAAAGAACGCAGTTTCATTAAAATTCCGCCGGGGGTTGATTTCCGGCTGAGGTGCCGGTTTGGGTATATCTTTGCCATACCCAGCTACTGGCTCTGCAGCAACAGCCTCTTTTAATTCAACGGCCCTATCCTGCATGGGTGCCGCCATAGCCATCGACTGGACTGCGCCCCCTTTAGCCATTCTCATCTGATAGTTATATACCCTTGCTTGGCCACCCCGAAGGCCAATCAACTCATCATATTGCCGAGCAGGTAAAGCCGGTTCCGGACGATAGCGATAAACAATCGGGTTACTCGCCCGGGCGTTAAAGCTGCTGGATTGCCAGCCGTAAAAGATTGGCGAATAGGGCAGATAAAAACTTGTTGGCCAGTCGAGCCGGTCAAAGGCATCCAGCGAAGCGTCGTAGAGGGTGGCGACCAGTTCGGCCGGTTGCTTGCCCAGCCCACCAATTGTCAGCGTCCATTCTTCGCGCTCGCCGGGTTTGAGCTTATTCCGGAATGTGTGCGTGGCGATTTGAAGTTGTTTGTTTGTGAATGGCACGGTGATGGATTGAGACTTCTGATAAAGTCGCCCATTTTGTATCATAGCAAAATGCACGGCAAAACCACCCCGTTGCTTTTCCGTAACGGGTAAAGCGACGCGCCGGGGTCGTCCGTCCGTTTTTAGCCACTCCTGCCGAACCATTTTCTGGTTTTCCTCTACCGTCATTAAAACCCATCCGGGTTGGCCGTTTCCAACCCGGAAAACAGCTTCCTCCCCCGGTTCAGCGGTGGCTTTACGAACCTGTACCCAGTTATCCGGCCGGGCAGAGGCTATCGGCTGTTTATCGTTAACAACCGCGAAAAAAGCCTGCTCCTTCGTTATACTACCCGAAGAATCAGTCACGGTTACTTCAGCAACGTATTCGCCCGGCGTATACCGACTTATGTCTGGCTTGATAAGCGAATCGGCAGGTGAGTTAATCGGCTGTTGCTGGATAGTTGGGCCTTTGGGCCACAAGCGGGGGTCATTTTCGTTGGTAAACAGGTCGTTCGGAAACAATTTCTCAAACTCTGTCTTACTCAGCAACTGCCGGTCTGGGCGCCCCCACAAACGATTTCGCAAAGGGTGGGCAGGTGGTTGAAGTTTATAAATGGTTAGCTGACCCTTTGCCGCTACTTTCTCACCCGATTGATTTGTAATTGCTATTGGAAATGGGTCTGGTTTCTCCAGCTCGATCTGGGCTGGAATAGCTAAACTGATCCGTAATGCCGAATAGCCAATTTGAAGTATCTGCGTCGCACTTCGCGTTTCGCCGGCCTTGTCGGTGACATCTATGGTTACCTCAAAGTCAAAAATGGGGTTTTCCTGACGTGCTTTTTCTAGATCAGGTGTGGCCGTAAACGCAATGTTGATGTTCCCCTGCGCATCCGTTTGCGTCGTTCCATTGGTAATTTCTGCCTGGTTCGTATTTCGGGGAACATACCACCATTCCCAGCGTGGCCGGAGTTTGCGAACCACCCGATACCTTACATCGGCTCCGTCGACAACCACTCCCGAAAAGGTTTTTGCCGATGCTGTCAGCATTACCGTCTGCCCAAGTTTAATCGATTTTTTTATTGGATTAGCCTTTACTTCAAACGTGGGCCGCTTGTACTCCTCGACCCGAATGCTGGTGTTGCCGTGGGCCGTTTGAAGGATCATAGCACCCGTCAATCGCCCGACCGGGGCAGTAAATGTGGCGGCAAACGTACCGAATTCGTTCGTTTTGAGTGTTTGCTTCGCGATTCGCTCCCCATTCTGATCAAGCAATTCAATAGCGACGTCCTGATTGGCAACAATAGTGTACTGATTATTTTTACCGTCGTACAGCAAGCCTTTGACGTAGATCAGTTGACCAGGTCGGTAGATAGCACGATCGGTGAAAAGTTTGGCATAGGTTTGGGATTGCTCTTCATTCCGGCCGCTGTAATAGCGGTAATTATATTGCGAATCGGAAAGCAAGGTGTCATTACCCGCCGTAATCAAATACTGAAAGCTTTCCTGCATCGGCATGGTGCTAACAGGAATTTTGATTCGGCCCAACGCATCTGTTTGCAACGGATTACGATTGCCGATGGAGGCAAGTGTTTTGGCCGTAACCACTGCTAAGTTCGCCCTATTTATCGGTTCGCCCGTTAGTCGATTAGTTACGTAAATGGTTTGATTGGGCTCGGATGAGTTAGCCGACAAACTGATAAACCCAAGTGCTGATACAGTGAAAGTCGCGTATTGAATGACCTCTGGTTTGTTCTGAAACTTATCGTCCATCGTGGCCAGTACAACATACTGACCAATTGGCAATCCAGACAGCGGTACTTCAACAGAATGACGGTTCAAGTCGCCATCATCAGGCAAAGAGACCGATTTCTCAAGCACACTTACCCCCTTGAGCAGTGCCATCAGGACTTTCTTGCGCTGATCGTCGTCGCCCGAAATCCGGTTCTGTATATAGGCGGTAGGTACTTTAAAGATGCGATACGTCAGCCTGGGCACGTTCTGGAAATTGACCAGCATTCGAAACGGCTGGTTTGGCGCATTTACTTGCTCAACCTGCATCGAAAAGGTGGGCGTCAGCAAACGAGTCAGCAACTGGTTTGCCTGCTTGCCAGCCCGTGTCTTCGGAAACCGATTGATCAGATCCCGGCAAATATCGGCGGCCTTTTTGCGGTACCAGCGTGACGGCAGGGGTTCTATTGATGGTTCATCGCTATCATCCAATGGCCGAATAGGCGCACCATAATTTGTTAAAAATTCGGCTAACTGATAGGCGTAAACGGCTTCGGTGGGTTGGTTTTTAAAGCTGGCAATCTGCTTTTCAAGTGCCTGTCTGTACAGGGAATCTTTGGCTGGCAGAACGCTATGTCGATGTACAAACGCCAGTCGAAGCACATCGGCATCGGCCAATGCGTCGGGGTTTGTATCGGGCAAATGAAATGCCAGTAGTTGTTGATATAGTAGCAAAGCCTGATACCGGCCCGAAAGCGAGTCCTGGCTCTGAATGGTCCGTTTAGCAAAAATCGCTGGTTCGGCAAAATAGCCGGGTTGGTTAAGCTCAAATTTAAATACCGGCTTCAGCAGGTCAGGTTCAGTATTTTGAAAGAAGCCAATAGCCCGATGCGCCAATACATCGTAGAGAGTAGGACGGAGTAGCCGGGCATCGGCATCGCCTTTATCAAGCAGGGCTTCATAATTGACAATCGGTGTTTTTTGCAGCAACTCCTTTTTATGTACCGATGCCCGATAAGCCATTGTGACGGCTTCTACAAGCTGGTGCGCATCCCAGGTTGTAAAATCGGCGTTTGAGGCATCCGTATTTTCAGGTTTGCTGGCAACTGGCTGAACAGTCGTCGTTTTACCACCTATCGTGGCCCTGTCATAAAACTTGTAGCGGTTTTGCTGGAAATACTGCCAGTATAGGTCTGCCAGTGTAGAGTTAAGAACCGACTTAGCGGGTTCAGGTGTTTCGGCCACATCTGTCTGAATGGATTTAATCAGGTCGACATATGCATCTTCATCCGAAGCGGTTCGAAAAATCATGCGGTAAATTACAGCTTTGGCTACCTGCTGATAATTATGTGTGGCTTTGGCTTCTTTATAAATTCGATTCGCAATGTCCAGTGCCGACTTCGGTAAGCCCTTGGCCGCCAGCGAGTCGGCACGTTTCCAGTCGCGGGCGTAATCCGGCGGTGGGCTATCCTTAGACGATACAGCCATTGTGATTAGTAAAAAGAAAATTGAAAAATAGGTATTCATAGTTGGTAGCGAAGGTGGTTGTTGGGATAGATGTTAATAAAGGTACATTTCCACAATGGTTGCTGCTATGATTCCGATTTATAGGTAAGGGTTTAATAATAGGTAATTTAAACCTCCCGGTCACTTTCAATAAAAGCGTCAATCTTATACTATTTCGCTCAACCTATGCATCCCTTTCGCATCCCTTCTTTTTCATCCCTATTCAGACTTATTGGTTTATCGGTATTTGTTTTAGTACAGCACGAGTATTCGTTTTCACAGAATTTAAAAAATGGAGCGACCCTTTTTGAGGCAAACTGTGCCAGCTGCCATAATTTCAAACAGGATGGTATAGGTCCTCAGCTTGGCGGTTTGAAGGAGGTAGTTGACCAAAGATATTTGACCGAATTTATTAAAAGTCCAAAAGCGATGATAGATGCGCAGGTTAACCGTGCTCTGGACAAATTCAGGAAATTTGGCACCGTCATGCCTGATTTTAAACAGTTAACGCCAAATGAACTTGACGATCTGGTAGCTTATATTCTCGAAAAACCCGCCCCTTCAGGTCGAACTTCTTCAGTGAAAACGGGACTTGAAAATCCTATTGTTCCATCCATAACCAAATCGGCTGTTACTCTCAACTTACACAAGGTTGTTCAGTTCCCATTTACGAATAAAACGCAGCCTCGCACACGGATCAATAAGATGGGATTCCATCCGATTACGAAAGAAACTTTAGTAGCAGACTTACAAGGGAAGATATATATTCTAAACGCTAACTATCAGCCCGATGTATATTTCGACGCAACAGAGCATTTTAAAAATTTTATCAACACGCCCGGCTTGGCAACGGGCTTAGGCAGTTTTGCTTTTCATCCCGATTATGAAAAAAACGGGCTTTTTTATACGACTCACACGGAGCCGAACAATAGTGCGAAAGCTGATTTTGCGTATGCCGACAGTATTCCTGTTCGCTTGCAGTGGGTAGTCAACGAATGGACAGTTGAAAGTCCCAGGTCGAGAGTAATGACCGGTAAGCCACGGGAGCTGCTTCGGGTAAATGTGGTTGGTCAGATTCATGGCATGCAGGAAATTGCTTTCAACCCCTATGCTAAGCCAACGGATCAGGATTATGGGCTACTTTATATAGGCATGGGCGATGGTGGCTCTGTCGAGCAGGGCTACCCGTTTATCCCACGCAGTAAAGATTATATCTGGGGTAAAGTACTACGCATAGACCCACAGGGCAGAACGAGTAAAAATAGACAATACAGTATCCCCAAATCCAATCCGTTTGTTGGTAAAGATGGACTGGACGAGGTCTATGCCGAAGGCTTTCGAAATCCCAACCGAATTTCATGGACAAAGGATGGAAAAATGCTGGTTACAAACATTGGGCAACGACAAATTGAATCAGTATATCTGGTAAAACCGGGCAAAAACTACGGATGGCCCAATCGGGAAGGCACGTTTTTAATTGACTCTACAGCCGCCGATATAAACAGTGTTTATCGTCTGCCTAAAGATGATGCCCGGTATGGTTATTCGTATCCAGTAGCTCAGTTCGACCATGATGAGGGAAACGCAATCATAGGCGGCTTTGAGTATACGGGAAGCCATATACCTCAGTTGCAGGGTAAATACATTTTTGGTGAAATCGTTAGAGGACGAGTTTTCTATGTTAATCTTAACGAGGTTAAGGAAGGGGTACAGGCAACAATTCATGAGTTTCCGCTCGCGATAGATGGCAACATAACAACACTTAAAGACCTGACTAAAGCCAACAAAGTAGATTTGCGAATTGGGCAGGATGCTTCCGGCGAACTCTATCTAATGACCAAAGCCGATGGTATGATGTATAAGCTGATAAAGTAAAGGCTGTACGGATAAGTTATATCTTTAACACAACCTGAACAATCAATCCGTGTAACCATGTCTACCATTCTGCTTCTACTAGCCAGCGTACTTTCCTTTTTTAGCCCGCCGAAACCGGAAAAAACATATCCGGTCGGGCAGATTAAAACCAGCAAAGGCGAAATTCTTTTCTGGCTCTACGACGAGACTCCCACCCATAAGGCCAGCTTTGTGAAACTTGCTAAAGCAGGGTATTGGGATACGCTGACCTTCAACCGGGTCATTAATAACTTTGTCGCACAGGGTGGCTGTCCCGATACGCCAGCGGGTTTTGCTGATTCCCCTTACTTACTGAAGCCCGAGTTTGTGCCAGCGATACGGCACGTATATGGAGCAGTAGGCGCCGGGCGGGATAACAACCCCGAAATGCTGTCGGCCGGTTGTCAGTTTTATATTGTACAGAACAAAAAGGGGCTGGCTCGTCTGGACGACAAATTCACCGTATTCGGGCAGGTTTTCAAGGGTATGGACGTAGTCGACGCCATCGTCGCCGTGAAAACCGATACTACCGACACCCCGTTGTCGCCCATCAAGCTGGACGTAAACGTGATTAACCTCACAGCGGCAGAGTTGAAGAAAGCGGGGTACACTGTTAAGAATTAATTTTTTCTTAACCACAGAGGCACAAAGTGCACAGAGGAGCTCGCATTGGGAACCTCTGTGCACTTTGTGCCTCTGTGGTTAAGAAATTACTGTTTCAACAAAAAGGCCGCCAAGTCAGCTAGTTGCTGATTAGTAAGTCCCATTGCCACAGGGTCAGGCATCAGGCTGCTTTTATACTGGCGACGAGACGAAACCTGATCGGCGGGAATAGTGTGTTTAGGGCCTCTCATACCCCTTATAACTATCGACTGCTCGTTATCGCTAACCAGAAAGCCATAATATGTCTGGCCGGTTTTTGTTGTAATCAGCCAGGGTTCATAGCCAAACGCGATACCTGCACTTGGGTGTACAATAGCATCTAGCAGGCTGTTCTTATCAAATTTCTGATGAATTTTTGTCAGTTCGGGGCCAACATCGCTCCCCTGCTGGCCATGCTTATGACAAGTGGCACAGTTCGTCTTGAAGACCGAACGACCCGTTTGTTCATTACCTGTCAGCATAGCAATTTGCGCAATCAGCGGATCTGAACTAGTACTGACAACCGACTCAACAGGCTTAGTAACAACGGGTTCAGGCGTGGCTATGGTGGCTTGGATTGGCGAGTCAGCGACAGGGGCAGATTCGGTAACAACTGCCGTCTCTTTCTTGGTCGAGAAATACTCTTTGGCCATTGTCCGAACACTCTGATCGGGATTTTTCAAAATGGTTGACGTTATGGCTTTGATTAGCTTATCTGACAGCTTTTTATCAGCGGCTAAACCAACCAGAATTTGTCCCCCTTCGGGGTCGCGGGCCATTTCTAAGGCTATTCTCCGCTTTTCGGTGTCGGTTTTATATTCGTCCAGCAGAATTTGCCGGTTGGCTAACATTCTCTGTTCGCTTTCAGAAATTTTGGTGGGCATCACTTCTTCCCAGTTCAGGAATTTAGCCCAATCGTTACCGCGCCGAAAGCCCATCCAGTATGTCGCCTGATCAGCTACGTCTTTATCCGCCGACTTCGCTAGCTCGACCATGGCTTTGGCGGCCTGTGGGCTTTTAATAAAGCCCATCGCCACGATAGCCTGTTTACGGGCATCGGCCGTGAGCGACGTGCTTTCGGCCCGTTTTTTTAGCATCGTAACAGCAGACGGCGGGTGCAGCTCCCAAACGATATCGGCTGTTTTCTGATCCCACTGTGTTGGGTCTTCGGGCATTGTCTTGCGCAGTTCGAAAAACAGAGCTTCTTCTTTTCCATCAGCGGCTTCGCCCAGGGCATTCAGATACCAGCGGTCCTGCCCATCGTATCCCTTCACCAGATTGAGCAGCATAAATCGACATTCGTCAAAAGGAACATCCCGAAGGGCAATGGCTACCTCCCGACGAACAGCCGCGCTACGATCCAACGATAAATTACCCAACAGAGGCAATAACGCTCGTTGAGAAGCGGTAATGGCAGGAATCGACTTAGAATTTTCGGGCGTAATACTCCGCAACGCCCGCAAGGCTGCTATCCTGACGGGCGCATCAACCGCCTTTAGTAATCGCTCTACTTCAAATTGACCTTCACGACCAAGTTGCGCCAGCAGGAAGATAGCCCGTGCCCGGTGGTACGGATTTGGCGATGCCAGGATAGCCATGACTGGTTCAACAGCCTTTTCGCCCTGAGCGGCAAGTGCCTGGAACCCAAGCATCCGAACATTTACGGCGGGACTTAGCAAGGCAGCTACTTGCCCCTGTGTTGTCCGCAAGTCGATTTTCGGCGTTTTTAAATTTTTACCTTTAGGTGTAATGCGGTAAATACGACCATATCCTTTACGGTCCTGCATCTGATGCCCCCCCACTACGGGGTCGTACCAATCGGCAATGTAAATAGCGCCATCGGGCCCAACGGCCACATCGCTGGGTCGGAACCATTTACGGGTGTCTGTCGTAGCAGCATCCCATTTATAATTCGGGTCTACTTCAGGAAAGGTGCTGATAAAATCGGTTCGGGGAAGTCGATAGCCTGCGCCTGTGGGTTCGGGTTTATAGCCGAAAATTACGTTCCGACCTGCTTCGGCACTCAGTAGCATACCCCTGTACTGCGGTCCAAGTTCATCTCCTTCGTACATGACCATACCCGTGGGTGAGCCTGCGCCGGAAATGTCGCCGGAAGGCATCACACCGGGGTCCTCCTGGTGCCAGTGGGCTACAGGAACGGTTTGGCCCGGCCGTTGATCGCCCTGCCAGTAGCGTGTTCCATCACTGCTGAAATACCCGGCGTTGGCACCTTCCATCAGGAAACTTGTACGGCAGGCAACGACCTGGTCATCGTTGTCATTTTGCCACATATTGCCGTATGAGTCCAGCGCTGTTTCGTAATTATTACGGAAATTATGCGCCATCACCTTCAGGTTAGACCCATCGGGGTTAATGCGCAGTGCCATGCCACCGGTCCAGACGCGCCCATCGTCGCTCACCTGATTACCCTGATTAGTTTTGTTGTAGGGAGTTCCACCTACATATAAGCTGCCCGACCGCAATGTCCAGCCATCTTTATCGGTCACGACGTGCGGGCCAGCATTCCCGGTATTGAAATAGTATTTTCCATCGGGACCAGCTACCCCGGCATGAAGCGAATGATCGTGATCCAGACCGCCGAAACCGGTT
>CAXTJJ010000023.1:0-22923 GCA_964244155.1 uncultured Spirosoma sp. | reverse complement strand
CGTCGTCGCGCGGATGGCCGGTCGTTGGCGCTCGGTTTTACGACCGGGCTGGCGTTCCAGTGTCGACTATTCTTCAGGGCCTCTGGCCCGTTGAAGTTAGACACTTTCATGCCTTCTACAACTAACGTTAAAAGCTAATACGGGCCAGAGGCCCTGAAGGATACCAGACACTGGAACGCCAGCCCGGTCGTAAAGCCGAGCGTCAACGACAGTTAGCTAATAATCAATACCAATAACTCAATAATTATCCCCAAGTCCAAAGATCGGCTTGTTGGTTTTCCACTTGCCCCGTGTGAAATCCGGAATCTCCATTGGTTTGCTGCCTCCGGCAATACTTTGTTCAGACAAGGGGCTGATAGCACTCCAGACGGCCGCATCATACACGTCAATAGGCACAGGTCCTTTGGCTTTTATGGATTCGATAAAGGCGCGGAGCACAAAAAAGTCAATACCCCCATGACCTGCGTTTTCGGCGGTTTGGGCGTGGCGTTTCCAGAGTGGGTGATCGTATTTTTCCTGATAAGCCGCGAAGGGTTCCCAACTGTGTGGTTTGGGCGAAACACCTTCCAGATAAATCATGTCGTTATCGTCCATCCAGATGCCATTGGTACCCTGCGCCCGGAACCCCAGTGAGTAGGGGCGGGGAGAGTTGGTATCGTGAATAATGACAATGTTTTCGCCGTTAGCGCACTGAATGACCGTTGTCACCACATCGCCAAGCTTAAAATTTACTTTTGCGTTCGGGTGATTGGGACCTCCTTTGTCAACGACGTATTTATGCAGCCCCCGACTTTTGGTGGCGGTACTGGTCAGGTGTGTAAAGCGATTGCCCCGGTTAATATCGAGCCAGTGAGCAACCGGGCCGAGGCCATGAGTAGGGTAAAGATCCCCGTTACGGTCGACCGAATGCTGGGTACGCCAGTGAGCTTCTGAGTAGCCTTTGGCACCAAATTCGGCACCCACGCCCCCAATGGATTTACCGTCATTGAATTTTATATTCCGCAAATCATGCTGGTAGCCGCAGTGCGCGTAAGTCATTTCGCCAAACATGCCTTTCCGAATCATGTTCAGTACGGCCAGTACATCGCGACGGTAGCAAACGTTTTCCAGAATCATACAGGGCGACCCTGATTTTTCGGATGCATTCACCAGATCCCAGGACTCTTTAAGCGTTACCGTTGCCGATACTTCTACGCCCGCATACTTACCCGCATTCATAGTGGCTACGGCCATGGGCACGTGCCACTCCCAGGGAGTTGCAATCACGACGCCGTCAATATCGTCGCGTTTGAGCATATCCTTGAACGCTTCATCACCTTTGCCATACGCTACAGGCGCTTTCCGGCCCGCCTTTTCAATCATGGCCGTGGTGCGGCTGATGGCTTCGGGGGCTGGGTCACAAATAGCTGTTATTTCGACATCGTCGCGGAAAAGGGCCTGTTCAACGTGGCTGCGTCCCCGTGAACCAACGCCAATAAACGCTAGTCTGACTTTAGTATCGGCGGGTTTGGCACCCGTTAAAATAGCTGGGAAAACAGAAGTTGTAGCTACAGAAGTTGCTGCGCCGGTAATAGCGGCCGTACGAATGAACTGGCGCCGGGTAGGTGTCTGCATAGCGATGCGTTACGTAGGGAAAGTTTACGTACCAAAGAACGATGTTTCGAAGCAAAAAACATACGTCAGGCAGATTTTACCCCAGAAGGATGGCGGAAGATGGCGCCATCAATGCAGCTAATAATTCCACCAGGACGACTTTGGGTAGTTCACTCCGATCACTACTGGCTCACCGATCAAAGGCGTTGTAATCGCTAAATTTTGTTCGGCAGCTCGTTTGGTGAAGCGCTCAATGGGTTCCGTCCAACTGTGCATTGCCAGTGAAAACTTTGCCCAGTGTACAGGTAACACCGTTTTCGCATGTAGGTCTTGGGCAGCTGTGGCCACCTCTTCGGGAAACATATGAATGTTTGGCCAGTCTTTCCCGTACTGGCCGCATTCGAGAATAGCCAGATCGAAGGGACCGTATTTAGTACCGATTTCCTTGAAGTGCTTGCCATAACCCGAGTCGCCACCCAGATACAGCGAATACCCGTGCAATTTCAATACGAAAGCTGTCCATAGAGTTTTACCCCGTGCCAAGCTACGGCCCGAAAAGTGGCGGGCCGGAACTGCAGTCATATCAATGTCGGCAGCGACGTGATTACTTTCCCACCAGTCAAATTCCACGATCTTATCGGCGGGAACGCCCCAGCGTTCGAGGTGTGCCCCTACACCAAGCGCAGTGTAGAATTTTTTGACTCGCGGAATAAGCTTCTTGATGGTTAGGTAGTCGAGGTGGTCGTAGTGATCGTGAGAGAGTACGAGCATATCAATGTCCGGCATGTCCTCAACGCTATACACATTGGAGCCGGGAAAGGCTTTGCCAAAAAACGAGACGGGCGATGCGTTGCCACTAAAAACCGGATCAACCAGAACCGTAATTCCCTTTGATTTAATGAGGTAGGAGGAGTGCCCAAACCAGACAACCGTAGGTGCCGAATCGGGCAAGGCCCGCAGATCGGTTCTTATGGAGGGCAGTGGTTTGGGTGGCGTGTTGTCTTTGTCTTTATTGATAAAATCGCTCATCATGCCTACATAGGAGGCATCTTCCCGCATCACTTCTGTCTTTTCCAGATTTTGAAAAACACCGTCCCGGTAGTTGGGGGAGCGTTTAATGCGTTCCAGCCGGGTGGTGGCTGGGTTGCTGCCAAAGGTACTTTGTTGCATGAACAGGAAGGTGGTAGCAATCAATCCGGTTAGTATAAAGAGAGTTAGTAGCATAGGTTTTCGCAAGCGTTTCATGGGGGCACAACGGGTACTGTCTGTATCTGGTTCCGCGTCTGTTGTGCGATTAGATGAGAGGGAACAATCCCGGATAAGCGGATGTTATTTACCTGAATCGGCCAAATTCTTGTTTAATCTTTTGGAATAAAAGTTGAACAAAAAATAAGAAGTGCTGGTTTATATACTATCAATCGCATGCGAAAGAGCGATTTAGCTACTCGCTCGGCTGTCTGCCTGTGTTGTACACAAACTTTGTAACGACAGGTTGATCGAACCCTATTTCGATTCGTTTTTATGGACAATTTTTGGGCCAGTGCCCCACGGGTTGCGGTGTTTCGAAAGGAACATTTCAATGCGGCTCATCGTCTGAATAACCCCAACTGGTCGGACGAGAAAAATACGCGGGTTTATGGCAAATGCAATAACCCTAATTATCACGGGCACAACTATGAGTTGATTGTGCAGGTCACTGGGCCAATTGATCCCGAAACGGGTTATGTGATCGACATGAAGCAACTCGGCACCCTGATTCAGGAAGAAGTTACGGATCGCTTCGACCACAAAAATCTGAATCTCGATACCGAAGAGTTTGCCGACCTGAACCCATCGGCCGAAAACATTGCCATTATCATCTACAACATTTTACGCAACAAAATAAGCGAAGGCTTAGACCTTAAAATCAGACTGTATGAAACTGAACGGAACTTCGTCGAATATCCCGTCTAATGGTCAGACGCTGAACAGTCATCCAACTGATTCGGTCGAAATGCCTGCCTGGGAAGTCGACGAATTAGTAGATGAGATTGGTAATGCACATGGCGCGGCTGCCATTGATACGCCCATGCGTGCCGATGCGTTTGCCATGGATGACGACCTTAAAATCGACCTTATTGAAGAGCATTTTCGCGAGATTATGACCATAATGGGACTCGACCTGACTGACGATAGTCTGAAAGGGTCGCCCCGGCGGGTTGCCAAAATGTATATCAATGAGATTTTTAGTGGCCTGAACCCAGCCAATAAGCCCAAGCCGACCTTGTTTGATAATAAATTCGGCTATAACCAGATGCTGGTCGAAAAGGACATTACGGTTCAAACCTATTGTGAGCATCACTTTGTCCCTATTCTTGGTAAGGCGCACGTTGCCTATATTTCCAGTGGTAAAGTGATTGGCCTGTCGAAGCTGAACCGGGTTGTCGAATATTTCAGTAAGCGACCACAGGTGCAGGAACGGCTGACCATACAAATTGCTGAAGAGTTAAAACGGGTTCTCGAAACGGAGGACGTCGCGGTTATTATCGACGCCAAACACCTATGTGTGTCAACACGAGGTATCCGTGATATCAATAGTTCGACAGTTACGGCATCGTATAGCGGCAAGTTTGCCGAAGACGCTACAAAACAGGAGCTGTTGCGCTATGTGTCTCAACCAAGTGTAAGCATTTAACGGTTTACGGTATAAGGTTTACGGTGGTCCGCCATAAACCTCATACCGTAAACCGAATCCCATCAACTGACATTATGCAAGGTAAAAATATCCTTATTATTGGCGCCAGTTCGGGGATTGGTCATGCCTTGGCTCAGCAACTCCAGGCGCAGGGCGCGACGCTTTTTACGGCTGGTCGTACACAACCCGAAGGCATTCAGTCCACACACGTGACGTGGGACGTTACCCAAACGCCTGCCGTTGACGCGTTTACCCAACTGCCCGATACCCTGCATGGGCTGGTTTATTGTCCCGGCAGTATCAATCTCAAACCGTTTCAACGACTTACGCCGGACGACTACCGTCGAGATTTTGAGATCAACGTGCTGGGTGCGGTGAGTGCCATTCACGCCAGTTATGCGGCTATCAAGAAATCAAAATCAGCTAGCGTTGTTCTGTTTAGTACGGTAGCGGCTAAATTAGGGATGGGTATGCACTCGTCGGTGTCAGTGGCGAAATCGGCAGTTGAAGGATTAGCTAAATCGCTGGCGGCTGAGTTAGCCCCGTTTAATGTGCGGGTAAATGCCATCGCGCCTTCGTTGACCGACACCCCTATGGCGGGTTTTCTGCTTGGCGACGACACAAAGCGCGAAGCCGCCAACAAACGCCATCCGCTCAATCGCTATGGATCACCCACCGATATTGCCAGTATGGCAGCTTACCTGCTTACCGACCAGGCCAGTTGGATTACAGGCCAGATTATTGGTATTGATGGTGGTATGGGAAGTTTGAAATAAAGGTATAAAAGGAGGAGAGGGAGGATGAAGGAAAGGGAAGAAGAACACTAGTGCATTCTTTTTTATCCCTTTCCTTCATCCTCCCTCTCCTCCTTTCTTCTTTTATTTCGTCATTTTACCATCCACATTTCGCCAGATACCGAGGGGGTTGGCATTTTGCAGAGCGGGGGGTAATAATTCATCCGGGAAACTTTGATAAGTGACAGGCCGCACAAAGCGCAGAATGGCCCCCGTACCCACTGAAGTTGACCGACTATCGCTGGTGGCCGGAAATGGGCCGCCGTGGGTCATTGCTTCGGAGACTTCGACGCCCGTTGGGAAGCCGCCAAAGAGTACCCGTCCGGCTTTCGACTGAAGTAACGAAATCCAGTCAATGGCAGACTCGGTCAGCTCAGCGGAGGTTGCATAAATCGTGGCGGTAAGCTGGCCTTCCAGCGAAGTTAGACATTCTTCGAGTTCAGCTTCTGTCTCGCAAACAACGATCAGCGATGATGGGCCAAATACTTCTTCACCCAGAAATTCGCTACTCAGGAAAATAGGTGCCGTGGTATTCAGTACAATAGGACGACCCTGCGTCTGGCTACTTTCTGCATCAGCGTCGGCTTCGGCCAGGACGTGAACACCGGGAACAATTCTGTTTTGTTGAACGCCTTTCTGATAAGCCTGACAGATGCCTGCATTTAACATCGTTGCCGGTACAGAGGCTTTTATTTTCTCGGCAACCGTTTCCAGAAAACCAGCCGTCTTAGGCGAATCGAGTAGGAAAACCAGGCCCGGATTGGTGCAGAACTGTCCCACACCGAGTGTAATGGAAGCAGCTAGTCCGGCCGCAACCGTTATGGCTGAGTTCGGACCACTATCCTGACTAATGGCTCCAGGAAGAACGACAATCGGGTTGACTGCACTCATTTCGGCGTAGACCGGAATAGGTTCGGTACGACCCTGTGCTACACGAAGCAGAGCCAGACCGCCCGCCCGCGAACCCGTAAAGCCCACCGCTTTTACGGCTGGATGAGCCACCAACTGTTGGGCCACTTCATTGTCGGCATGAAGGAGCGAAAAGACGCCGTCGGGCATGCCCGTTTTCTCTGCCGCCATTACAATTGCCTGCCCTACCAGCGACGATGTGCCCGGATGCGAAGGGTGGGCCTTCACAATAACCGGACAACCAGCCGCTAAGGCCGAAGCCGTATCGCCACCCGCTACTGAAAACGCCAGCGGGAAATTACTCGCACCAAACACCACCACAGGACCAATCGGCACCAACATCCGACGTAAATCCGTGCGAGGTAGTGGCTGGCGGTCGGGCATGGCCGGGTTAATGCGGGCATCGACCCACGAACCCTCACGGAGTAAATTAGCGAACATACGCAACTGACCCGTTGTGCGGCCCCGCTCACCCGAAATACGGCCAGTGGGAAGTCCGCTTTCGAGAACCGCCCGTTCGATGAGTTCATCACCAAGAGCTTCCAGTTCGGAAGCTATGGCGTCTAAAAAATCAGCCCGTTGAGTGGGAGTAAGTTTGGCGTAGACAGGAAAGGCTTTGGCTGCCTTTTCGACAGCCTGATTGGCTTGCTCGGGCGACACGTTAGCGAATTCGTCAGTAAGACTTTCGTGACGGGCGGGCGCAAACGCGCGAAAGATATTGCCGTCGCCTGAAGCGGGCTCATTGCCAATAAAGCTGACGTTGAGGGATTGTTGCGTGGTTGACATAAGTTTTGAACAATGAATTAGCCAAAAAAGTGGCGTGTAGAGCGTAGCGCGGTCGAGCGAACGTAGCGTGGACGTCTCGTCCGCGTAGTTGAAGGCTAACTAGTTTTATTAACTACAGAATTAGCCTTCAACTACGCGGACGAGACGTCCACGCTACAATGTTACATTTTAAACCGTTGGCCCAACGCGCTCCAGAACGGCTTTGGCTTTACGGATGCCTTCGTATTCCTCAAATTGGTCGCCTTCGTATTCGATACCAATGGTGCCTTTGAAGCCGCTGTCCTTTACGATTTTTATAATTCGGCTGTAGTCGGTTTCAACACAATTGCCGCTCGCGTCGAAGTCGTAGAATTTAGCCGATGCCCCTTTGGCAAAAGGCATCAGTTCGGTTGTGCCTTTGTAGCGGTCATACTCTTCCAGGCAGCTATGGCCCTGGCCGTGCTTGATGCAGAAGTTGCCAAAGTCGGGGAGAGTGCCCACGTTTTTCATATTAACCTGCTTCATCACACCCGACAGCCATTGGCCGTTTGAGGAGTAACCGCCGTGGTTTTCGACGATGACGTTGATATTCATCGTTTTGGCAAATTCGCCCAGCTTGCCCAAACCCTCGACGGCAGCTTTGGAAACTTCCTCGGCAGTACCCTGTCCGGCGGCATTGACCCGAATTGTTTTGCAGCCCAGATATTTGGCACACTCAACCCATTTGTGGTGATTTTCAACGGCTTTGGCTCGTTCGGCAGCATCTGACGCACCAAGGTTACCTTCTCCGTCGATCATGATAAGGTGGTTCGTAATGCCATTGTCTTTGCAGCGGGTCAGCAGGTCGTTGAGATAGGTTTTATCCTGTGCTTTGTCTTTAAAGAACTGGTTCACATACTCGACAATGCTGATGTCGAACTCTTTGCGGGCAATGCCGGGGAAGTCCAGATTCGTGATTTTCTTACCGAAGAGCGCTTTATGCAGCGACCACTCGGCCAGCGAAATATCGAAGAACATCTTTTTCATCGGCGCTTCGGCAAAAACAGTCGGCATGATGGCCATGCCAGCCAGGGAGCCAGCAGCTTGTTTTAAAAATGTACGACGGTCGGAGGTCATAACAAAATAGGTTTACGAGAAGTGAGTTTTGGAAAAGCAAACGCATGCTTACCTGACAAAGAATTAAAGCAAAGCTAAATTACTCATTCGATTCGGCAGTAGGCAATGGGTTTAACGAATACCTAATTGTTTTCTTCCGTAATTTGCCCGAATCCGGAAACGGCACAAACAGGCTCCGGCTGTTTGTAGATGTAGTCACAACCTGATGTCAAACAGCCGGAGCCTGTTTGTGCCTTTGATCAATGATTACACTCGATACGATTCAGGAAGCGCACGACCGCATTCGGCCTTATATCCACCGCACGGCAGTGTTAACGAACCAAACCATCAACGACCGCGCCGGAGCCGAGTTGTTTTTTAAATGCGAAAACTTTCAGAAAATAGGCGCGTTCAAAGCGCGTGGCGGACTGAATGCCGTATTGCAGGTCGCCCGGAATAAAGAAGGGTCAGCCGTTACGACGCACTCATCGGGCAATCACGCCCAGGCCGTAGCCTTTGCCGCCCGGCAGTTGGGCCTGCCCGCCTATATCGTGATGCCCCGCACGGCCCCACAGGTCAAAAAAGATGCTGTTCGGGGCTATGGTGCCGAGATTATTGAATGTGAACCCACACTGGAAGCTCGCGAGGCTGGCGTTCTCGAAGTAATGAAGCGTACAGGGGCGGTGCTGGTACACCCCTTTGATGATGATCGGGTGATTGCTGGACAGGCTACGGCCGCCAAAGAACTCATTGAGGATTTTGGAACGGACAAAGCATTTAACGTAATTCTGGCACCCGTGGGTGGGGGAGGACTCCTGAGCGGAACATCGCTATCAACTCATTACCTGTCGCCAACGACCCGCGTTATTGCCGGAGAGCCGGAGGGTGCCGCCGACGCCGTTTTGTCATTTCGGTCCGGGCACGTCGAAAAAGCACCTTATATCAATACCATTGCTGATGGCCTGATGACTAGCCTCAGCGAACGGACATTAGCCATTATTCGGGAACACGTTACGGATATTTTGACAGTTTCTGACCCGGAGATCATTGCCGCTATGCGACTGGTTTGGGAGCGGATGAAAATCATCATCGAACCCTCCTGTGCCGTACCGCTGGCCGCCGTTCTCAAATATAAAGATCAATTTTCCGGACAAAAAATCGGAATTATTCTGACCGGTGGCAATGTCGATTTAGGAAAGCTGCCGTTTTAAGATGATTCATATTCAGCCCATTACTCCCGAGCAAACCTATCCGCTTCGCCACTCGGTGCTTTGGCCTGACAAGCCCCTTGACTATGTAAAAGTGGATAACGATAGTGAGGGACACCATTTCGGGGCTTTTCGAGACGATGAGCTGATTGCGGTGATTTCCCTGTTTATCAACGGAGAGGAAAGTCGCTTTCGCAAATTCGCAGCCCGGCCCGATTGCCAGCGGCAGGGAGTCGGAACGCTCCTGTTAAACCATGTTATAGCCGAAGCCAGGCGTTTGGAGGCCAGCACACTCTGGTGCGATGCTCGTTTGGACGCTGCTGATTTTTACCGACGGTTTGGCATGGAGGCCGTTAGCGAAGTATTCTACAAAGGCCCGATTCCCTACGCCAAATTTTCGCGTACCTTGTAGTATTCTTCAACCCCTTATCTTTCCTGAACCAATGAAATATTTCCTTACCCTACTGCTGGTCATGAGCCTGTCTGTAATGGCATTAACCGCACAGGCACAAACGGCCACAACCGATTCGACAAGCTTGAAAGCCTATGTTGGTTCATACACCTTTGCGAGTGGCAGTCCCCTGCAAAAGTATGTTATTACGGCTGACAAAGGCGATCTCTATGGAGAGGCCGATAGCTACGGCAAAAATAAACTGGTCAAACAAGCCAAGGCCGATACCTATCAGTCTACCAGTTCATATGGGTCCATGATTACGTTCGTTCGGGATGCCGCGACCAAAGCGGTGACCAGCCTGTCAATCGCTGCGCAAGGAACAGAGTTAACAGCTAAGAAAGACAATCCATAACCAAACGATTGCGCAGTGAGTTGAGTAATTGATGAACAATCGACTCAACTCAACAATGAAAACAACAAATCTTTTCCTGTCAGCCGCTGCGCTGTCTGTAACTTTATGGGCCTGTAGCCAGAAAAAAGCCGCCGATCAAACCGGTGAGACGGTGGCTACTGCCGACACAACGCTTGATCTGCCTGCTCCATACGCCACCAAATCAAGTCAGAAATTCAGTAACATAGTTGGCTGGCCTGCCGGTAAAACACCCCAGGCTCCAGCCGGTTTCACTGTTACTGAATATGCCCGTGATCTGGCAAGTCCACGCTGGATATATGTTGCCCCTGATGGCGATATTTTTGTGGCCGAAGCCAACACCGAACGGAAGGGCATCAAAACGGCTGTCGTTAATGCCGTGACCGGGAAGAATAATTCTGAGCGGACAGAAGCCAGCGCGAACCGGATTACACTCCTGCGTGATACTAACAAGGATGGCAAGCCTGACCTTCGCGAAGCTTTTCTGACGGGGCTTAATCAGCCATTTGGTATGCTGGTACTTGGTAACAGTTTCTATGCCGCCAACACCGATGGGCTGATGCGGTATGACTATAAACCCGGACAAACGAAAATAACCGCACCCGGTAAGAAGATTTTAAGCCTGCCCGCTGGTGGTTATAACAATCACTGGACACGCAATTTACTGGCCGGGCCTGACGGGAAGAAGATTTTCGTCTCGGTTGGGTCGGGTAGTAATGTAGGTGAACATGGCCCTGAAAACGAAGTTCGGCGGGCCAATATTCTGGAAATCAATCCCGATGGAACCGGTGAACGCATCTACGCCAGTGGGTTACGTAACCCGGTTGGGATGGGCTGGCAGCCGACAACCAAGACGCTGTATGCAGCGGTTAATGAACGTGATGAGTTGGGCGATGAGCTCGTGCCCGATTACATGACGAGCGTAAAAGAAGGTGCATTCTATGGCTGGCCGTACTCGTACTATGGTCAGAATGAAGACCCGCGCCGGAAAGGCGAACGCCCTGATCTGGTCAAGAAAGCCACTGTACCCGATGTGCCGCTGGGCGCGCATACGGCCTCGCTGGGCTTGGCCTTTTATGACAAGACCGCTTTCCCGGAAAAATACCGCAACGGGGCATTTATTGGCCAGCATGGCTCCTGGAACCGATCTGATTTTTCAGGTTATAAAGTCGTATTTGTCCCTTTTCAGGATGGTAAACCCGGTAAGCCGGAGGATTTTCTGACGGGATTTCTGACGGGTAAAGATAAAGATGCGTATGGTCGCCCGGTGGGTGTAGCTATACTGCCCGATGGGTCGATGCTGGTTGCTGATGACGCTGGCGGACGAATCTGGCGGGTGGCTGCCAATAAGTAGCCTCTTGATATGTCAAAACTAAAAAGGGAATGACGCTTGTGTCATTCCCTTTTTAGTTTTGACATATCTATTCTAAAATTGAAACAGTACCCGTGCCCGTAGCCCGGCAGTCGTTGATTTCTGCCAGTTGGGATCGGGTTGAAAGGCGCTCGTTTGAATAGGCACGGTTAAAATGGGCGTTCCCTGCACTACCCAGTGACCCTGATGCCATTCGAGCCCGGCACCAAGAGCCAGGCTATTAATTAGATCGACCGGACGAGCGTTATTACCTTCAAGTTCAACGAAATCACGTTGGGGTATAAGTCCCTGGCAATAGAACGTCGCGTTTTCTTTACTTGTCAGATTCAGGTAAGTGCCTACGTTTGGGGTTAATGTCAGACTGCTGGTAAGCGGGAACCGATAGCCAATCGTGACAGGAACCTGTATCCGGGTTGTGCGGGTATCGATATTGAAAATCTGCCGTCGGGGGTCAATGCCACGAGCGAACTCTTTCCGGAAGTCCCGGCGCATGTGTTCGTCGAAATCAAAATCGTTGATGAATCTGCTCGTATAAGCCGCCTGGCTAAGCCCCGCACTAACGGTCCAGTGTTTGCCCAAAAGAACTTCGGTAAACACCCCCGCACTCACCAGCTTCGACGCTACTTCGCCACCTATACCCGCCCGAAAACGTGTAGCGACATGGACAACCGGCTGACTTTCTGGTGCTTTAATTGGCTCTACTCCCGATACAACTGTTGTTCGGGCTGGCCGCATACGCTTTGCCCGTTGGGCGAGCAGTCCATTCCAGTTGGTAGTTTGGGGTGACAGAGGCAAACTGTTGGCCAATTCGAAACTGGCCGATGTTGCTGGTTCTTTTGGTTCTACAAGAGCAACGGCTGATTCAGGCTGGCTTTGGGTTGTTTTGACAACACTATTCTCCTGTGTGTAAACCGGCTGATCAACCGGGCTAGTGACTAAACCACGTCTGTTTTTTGGTGCCCGATTACCGGCGTATTCCCCTTGCGAGCGTTGGGCACGGGTAGGTTGACTGACTGATTTTGTTGACGTTACAGATGAATTGTCAGTGTTACTGGTAGTTTTAGTAGAAGAAGTAGAGGGTTCACCATACGCGTCTGTCTTCGGGGTAGTCGTTAAATTGTCCGATTGATTGGGTTGAGCCGTTTCTTTAGGGGTGCGGTTGTTCGTTGCGTATCGTTGTTCAGCAGGTGCTTCCGAGCGGCCAACCGAACGTTCGTTTTCAGGAGGAACCGTGTGCGATTTGGTAGGCACGGCAACGTAACGGGTTACGTAAACCGTATCGCGCTGTCCTCGATGGGCTACGCTGGCATCAGGCGTTGTTGGCAGTTCATCCGGGACGATTCGAGGCTGCTTCTCGTCTGCCTTTGTTAGAACTGGTGTGTCAGTCTCAGGGGTAGCCTGTGCAGGTCGCCCCGGCGCGGTCTGGTGAGTTGGCTGTTTATTCAATTGCCCGATTGTCTGGCGAAGCTGGTTGATTTCGCGATGTTGCCAGAAACTATAGGCTACCAGCACTACCGCGCTGACAGTAGCTGCAGCCATCAGCCAGGGTTTGGCCGTCCATATGCCACCGCTGAAGGGCTGTCCCGTAGTGGGTGTGGCGGGTTGCGGAACCCCAGTCTGCAGAGACGCCTGCATCCTGGTCCAGTCTTTTTCGGAAAATTCCGGCCGAATACTTTCCAGTTTTCGCCGGATAATATCGCAAAATCGGTCAGTTTTCATGATACGGAATCGAGGCTGTAGAGCCAGTTTTAGTGTAGTGGGCTTGCTTGACGAGTACCTGTAATTTTTGCCGGGCGCGAGCGAAGTTGGAGCGGACGGTCGCTTCGTTATGGCTGAGTATACCGGCAATTTCGTGAAGGCTATATCCGTCCACGACGTGCATCATAAACACGGTACGGTAGGTTGGGGTCAATTGCTGCACCAGAGCAAGGATTTCCTCGGCCGCAATCTGATCGACTACATCCTCATCAAAAGCCACCTGTTCGCCTGTTTCCAGGGAGGCATGCTGTTCAAAACGATGATTTTTTCGGTAGTGGCTAATGGCCGTGTTAACTAAAATTGTTCGCAGCCAGGCTTTAAAAGGTAATGTTTCGTCATAACTGTCTAAATGTTGAAATGCTTTCAAAAATCCTTCGTTCAATACATCTTCGGCTTCTTCAACGCTCGAGGTGTAGCGCAGGCAGATGCTTTTGGCATAGCCAAAAAACTGCTTGAACAGCGTTCGCTGTGCACGCGGATCATTGGCACGGCAAGCCCTAATGACACTCAGCAAGTCATTGTCGGCGAACGGAGACGATTTGCGGAAAAACAAAGTTCGGTCGGATTTACGTAAACATTCCTGACTACATACAGACTACGCATTCACAACGTATAACGTTGCAACTAGTGTTCAGGTTATTAACTATTTTTTTCACCTAAGCAACGCTTAGACAACCCATTACGTACAGGCTATAAATGGGTTTACTCACCCCGTTTATGGTTGACAAATGAAGGTGTTAGTGATTGGCGACGAACATACCTATGGATATGGGCTGTCGGGAGGAAATCTTAGTTATATAGGTCATTTTATTCGACAAATCAGCCGTGCCGGACGAGCGGTATCGGTCGAAGCGTATGCGCACTTAACGATGGCGCAGACAATAGCCACACTGGCGCAACTGCCCTTGAACCGCTATGATCTTATCATTCTTCAACTCGACCACACCCTTATTCAAACGGCGACTTCCTCATTTTCCCGTTCGACGGGCGTAACATTACCCGTATTTCCTGATTCGGCCAGATTATCCCGTCCTTCATTTTCCAGTCAGATAAAAGCCTTTAGTGCTGGGGTTCTTTCATTAATTCGATCTCCCCACGATCTTACCTCAATTTCTATACTGCTCAATCAGCTAAGACCCTACCGTCATAATGTACTGTTGATCACGCCGTTTGCGCATCTGGATAGGCTGAATCGGTGGTTACGTAATCGGAGCCGGGCCGTGTTGCTGGAGGAAGCTGACAGGAGACTGGTTAGTGTTTTTGATACCGATTCCATAATTCGGCCACGAGAAGAGTATTTTCTACCGGATGATAAAGAGCATTTGAATGCCGTTAGTCACGAACTGCTGGGGCGGGCACTGTTTGATTTTTATCAATCGGCACCCACCATCGTTACAATTCAGGCATTTCGAAGAGACTAAATCAGGACAAAAAAGGGTGAAGGAGTGGCAGGTTCTCAAATGTGCCACTCCTTCACCCTTTTTTGTCCCGTTACCTTACGACCGGAAAGCTGTTTTTTTGCGCAGGACATCGCAGCGCAACCGGGCTTCCGGATACTAGGAGCCTGCATAAACGATAGGTGTGTCCACTTCACTCTTTTGTGGTTTGTGGTCTGCACTTGTGCTTCAGCATAAAATTATTGTTTTCGCCCGGATTCGCTCTACAAGCCGGGCCGGATAAACTCTCCGGCAACTTCACCGCTGATTGATAATAAGTCTTTGCCGATGGTACGCCGTGTTTCATGCGTATTTTTCGAAAAAAGGTAAGCTATACCGCTTATTGAAAGCATACTTGTGGATACACCAAGTAAAATGGCGCGGTTTTTAGTCAGCCAATAGAGTGCTCCTGTTGAACAAATGCATTATTTAGGCTAACCGAAAGGCTACTGATACTTGATAATCGATTAAAAAATAAGTTATTTGCTCTTTAGTTGTTAAGTAAAAATACTTACCTGCTTGTTAGCTGTAACGAATAATAAATATAATCTATAGTTGTAGCAGTTTATGCAGGAGTTTTATCGGTTGAGTGCCTTTTATTGACACTTGGCTCTGTCTAGTACCCATTAACCACCTGTATGAGTCATATATTCGATGCAAATCATACAGGACATCAAAGAACTTTAGAACGTTGAAGACACAGATAAATAGCCTACTCGTTCTTCTGGGGTTAGTGCTAATGGGGGCTGCAACTGCTGCGCAAGCGCAAACAGTTTACACCGTTTCGGGGCTTGTCACAGATGCCAATACGGGAGATCCTATTCCTTTTGCCAGTGTTGCGTTAGTTGGGCGCCGGGCCGGGACCGTAACCGACGAAAAAGGTCGATTTACGCTGGTGGTCAAAATTCTTACGGATTCGATGGCGGTTAGTTCGTTAGGGTACAAAACGCTCCGTCGGTCCATTGACCCGGAACGCCTTACTCAGTCGATAGATTTTAAGCTCGAATCGGGTGGAAATTCCTTACAGGAGGTGACCGTGAAAGCGGGTGAAAATCCGGCCTGGCGGGTGCTTCGGCAGCTTCGGAAAAATCGCTCGATCAATGACCGAAAACGGTTGTTGGCTTATGAATACGACAGTTACGTAAAGACTGAAATTGCCCTCAGCCACGTGTCAGACCGTATGCGCAAGAATCCGCTCATTAAGAGAATCAACGAAGCTATGAGCAGGCATGATTCGATTATAGACGAGGAAGGCCATCGGGTGTTGCCGCTTCTGGCGTCGGAGTCGGTGTCTCGTTATTATTTTAAAGCTAACCCGGAGCGCAAGCGGGAGGATATCCGAAAAACACGTATCAAAGGCGTCGCTGTTGACGATGCCGGTTTAAGTTCGCAGTTGCTGGGCGGCACCAATCTGGTAAGTCAGAATTTTTACGATAACTACATTCCCATTCTGGGAAAGGATTTTGCCTCACCCGTTGGCGATAACTGGAAAAACTGGTACGAGTTTTTTCTGGCCGATACGACGCAGATTGGCGATCACATTTGCTACGAAATCCAGTTCGATCCCAAACGCCCCGAAGACCTTGCTTTTACGGGTAAAGCCTGGATTGACACAACCTCTTTTGCATTGTGCCAGATTGAAACCCGCATTGGTAAGGGAGCCAACCTGAACTATGTGCGTGAGCTGAGCATTGAGCAGGAACTGGAAACCACCACCGATTCGACCACCGGCAAATCGGCAACAGCCGGTTGGTTGCCGGTGAGCATCCGACTCAAAGCTGACCTCACGGGTGTGGGGAAACAATCGCTTGGTTTACGGGCACAGGTTATCCTGCGCAACAGCAATATTGTAGTGAATCGTCCTCGCGCGGCTTCTTTTTACGAACAGCCCATCGAACAAAACGACACCATTGCTACCAACAATGACGCCTATTGGCATACCGTTCAACGCACACTGGCCGGAGCCGATTCGCTAAATAAAGACGATCAGAAGACCCGCCAGGTCATCGAGAAATTACGCGCTGTTCCGGCAGTGAAAATGGCTGAAGCGGTCGGGCAGGTAGCCGTTACGGGCTTTTATAAAGTGGGTGGTTTTGACATTGGGCCGTACCCCTACTTATTTGCCGTCAACAGTGTTGAAGGATTGCGTACACGGATCGGATTTCGCACCAACGAGCAGTTCAGCCGAAACTGGGTCCTGCGCGGTTATGTGGCGTATGGAACGCTGGATAGGCAGTTTAAGTACGGCGGAGAGATAAATTACCTCTTCTCCCGGCAGCATTGGACACTATTGGGCGTGCGGATTGCCAACGATCTGGATCGGCTTGGCCTGACGCCCGAACTCATTGGTGGTAATCGAATTTTTTATGCGTTGAGCCGCTTTGGCCGTTACCGGGGCGGCTATCAGAGCTACCAGAAAGAAATCTTTTTTAAGACAGAACCCGTTAAAGGTGTTCTGTTTACGGCTGAATTAGGAACCCGTACCTTCAATCCGCTCTTCCCGTTCCACTATCGAACGCAGCCCGAACTGGGCGATCAGTCGGAGTTGCGGTCCGACATCTACGATGCCTTCTGGTCTGTTGAAGCGAGGCTGGCGCGGAAAGAAAAGTACATTATGGAAGGGAATGACCGGATTACGCTTGGTACCAAACGAGCGCCCGTTCTCACTATTCGCTACACACACGGATCTAAAGCCCTGGGTGGTCAGTATGACTATGATCGCCTGACGCTGCGGGCACAGCAATCGCTGCGACTTGGGCCACTTGGCCGGATGACATACCTGTTATCGGCGGGATATACACCCTCAACGTTGCCCGCCCCCCTGTTGTTTCCGCACATTGGCAATCCCACTCCGCTATTGACAACCAACACGTTCAACCGGATGCAGTTTTATGAGTTTGTCAGTGATCGTTTCGTTGCCGTTCACGTTCAACACAGGTTCGAAGGTCTGCTGTTCAACCGGATACCCGGCATACGCAAACTCAACTGGCGGCTGGTGGCTAACTTTGATGCGCTCTGGGGCTCTCAGTCGAAAGCCAATGAGGCTGTTCAGAGCTATAAACCACTGCCGGGTGGAACAAGGCCGGTTTATTTCGGATCGCTTGATGGTAATAAACCCTACATGGAGGTAGGATATGGCATTGATAATATCTTCAAAATAATTCGTATTCAGGCCATTCACCGACTCAATTACCTGAACGATGGACCTAATGGCATACCCCTCAACTCGTTTGCTCTAAAAGCCTCAGCTTCGTTTAGTTTTTAATCATTTTGGGTGAATGATTGGTTATAGAACACAGATCTTTATGATTCTTACGGTTTACAATACTCTTATTTGATCATAGAAATCATAAAAATCTGCGTTCTTTTAGAAACTAACACCATCCGGAAATGTCACTCGTTGCTCCTGTTACCGTTCATAAAATTTCTGGCGAAAGCCTGTCAGAAACGCCCGACCTGCTGGCTGTTGAGGAGCCATTGGAAATCCGTCTGGGTTTCGGGCCTGTAACAGATCGGCAACAGCGGCCTGTGTCGGTTACCATGCGGACGCCCGGCCACGATGAAGAACTGGCTATGGGGTTTCTGTTCACAGAAGGCATTATTCAACAGCCCGCCGATATTGTTTCGTGCCGTCACTGTGTGCAGGATTCGCAAAAAGAAGGCAATGTATTACGGGTCGAACTACACCCGGATGTGGTTGTGGATTGGTCGCGTCTGGAGCGAAATACCTTTACGTCGTCGAGCTGTGGGTTGTGTGGTAAAGCCACCATCGACGCTGTGATGGCCATCTCACCCGGTTCTATTACATCTGACTTTACGGTCGATCCAGCCACGCTGCATGGCTTGCCCGAGCGGGTTCGGCAGACGCAGCGTGCCTTTGCCTATACAGGTGGTATTCACGCGGCTGCGTTGTTCGATGTCGACGGTAAACTGTTGATCGTTCGGGAAGACATTGGCCGACATAATGCGCTGGATAAACTTATTGGAGCGGCTTTCTGGCAGAACTGGCTACCTTTGAGCCAGTACGGAATTTTGCTGAGTGGCCGGATTGGGGTTGAATTGGTACAAAAAAGCTGGCTGGCTGGGGTTCCTATGCTGGCGGCTGTGGGCGCACCGTCGAGCCTTGCTGTGCAGATGGCCAAAGAAGCCCATATGACACTCGCCGGTTTTATACGCGACAACCGGTTCAATCTCTACAGCGAACCCGAGCGGGTAATTACAACGCAGTTGATTTAGAGTAAATAGTTGTATTAAACAAACTCTTCAAATTCTTTATTAGTATAAAAAAGATTTAACCACAGAGGCACAAAGTGCACAGAGGTGTCTCTGTGGTTAAATCTTTTTTAAGTGAACAATAGTCGCGTGTAAGAAAAAATTAAATCAAGCTATTATTCACTATTTTGCTCCTGGCACCAGCATCTGCAACACCCCCGGCTGAATTTCGGCTTTCAGAGTTGTAACCTGCCCCCGGTATTCGCCATCCACTTGAAAATAGGCTCGGCGGTGCGTTTCGATGGTGACGGATGTAGCCGGATAAATTTCAATTTTTCGCGGGTCGAACGGGCGGTAACGCCAGAAGAGTTTGATGATTTCCCAAAAAGATAATCGCCGGAAAATCACGACTTCAAAATGACCATCGAAGGGGGTGCCTTCGGGATTAATGATGGCACCGGTGCCATACATACGGGCGTTGGCCAGAACAACCATGAAGGCCACCCGCTGTATGCACTCGTCGCCAACAGTAATGGATATGCGCATTAATCGTCGTTTATGCAGTACCTTCACCACGCCCCGGAGGTAGCCAAGCTTACCCCGCAGGTTATTCCGCTCATAGTACCTGACCAGTTGCGCATTCAGGCCTATATCGCTCAGATGTAAACATACGTCGCCATCGTTGATCGAGAGAATATCCGTTGCTTTGGGTACGCCATCGGTCAACAAGGCCAGGCTACTCTCCAAATCGGGGGGAATACCTAGTTCACGAGCCATACCATTGGCCGAACCTGCCGGTAATACGCCCAGCGGGATATTGGTGTTCAGAAGTGCTGTCGCTACGATTTTAATGGTTCCGTCGCCCCCAACAGCCACTACACGGTCGGGTTTGTGTTGATCAATTTGCTGCCGGATAGCCACATCGTCCGTTTTACCATCGAGGTAGAACTGATGGACGACATGGGAAGAGTTCGAAAAGTGGTTTCGGATGCCTTCTTCCCAGCTAGTTTTGTCGTTGCCACCCGAAACCGGGTTAATTGCAAAAAGAAATGTCAACTTATGAGCAGATTACAGGTTAATAAGTACATGCGTAAACGTTAGTCGATAAATTCAGTGGGGTAATCGTTAGTTAACGCCTACTGAGTAACAACAATAACGAATACTTTACTAACTACGAATCAAAAGGTAAGTTTTAAGCAACCATGAAGGAGTCTGTCCAACCCCCTTTTAGCGACGAACGGAAAATAAGCCTGAAGGGTGAGCTTAGGTTCTATTTTCTAAAACTCCTGCGACTGACAGACAGGCCAGTCGTGAAAGTTTATCGCGGTTTTGGAAATGATAAATACCTAAAGGTATATGGACATATTTTTCGCCGGAGTGCCCTGCCCCGGCGGAAATATCGTGATATTGATTTTGTCAATTTGCTGGCCGTGATTCGTCTGTTTCTGGTACGACCGTATCCACAGGCTACAGTTCGGGTACGGTATGGGGAGCAAGTGGTGGATGTTCTTACGGATGAAGATGGGTGCTTTCAGGTCGAGTTGCCACTGGCTTCTCCTTTGTCGCCCGGTTGGCATCGGGTGCTGGTTCAACTTGTATCGCAAACCCTCACGCCCGAAGCTGTATTGGCCGAAGGCGAAGGCCATGTGTTGATACCGTATCCAACCCGGTATATGTGCATCTCAGACATTGACGATACATTCCTGATTTCGCACTCGGCAACAATTGCCAAGCGGCTGTTGGTCTTGCTAACCGAAAACGCCCACAGTCGAAGGCCGTTTGAAGGCGTAGTTGCTCACTATAAGATGCTTGCCGAGGCAGACAATGAGCTGCACGTGTCCAATCCGTTCTTTTATGTGTCGAGTAGTGAGTGGAATCTATACGATTATATTTTAGAGTTTTCGCAAAAAAATGGACTGCCCGACGGCGTGTATCGCCTGAGTAAACTCAAACAATTATCGGAGGTACTGAAGACGGGCAAGGGCAAGCACCATACAAAATTCGACCGGATTGTACAGATCATTGAGACTTACCCGGATCGGCAGTTTATCTTGCTGGGCGACGATTCGCAGGAAGATCCGATCATTTACGAGTCCATTGTTCAGCAGTATTCCCAGCAGATCCGATGTGTGTATATCCGGCAGATTCACGTCGAACATAAAGTTCGAACAGAGAGTTTAATGGCACAAATAGATGCAAAAGGAGTTGCTTCCTGCTACTTCGTTCATAGTGCCGACGCCCGGCAGCATTCGATAGCTATGGGACTGATTGGCAAATAATAAGACCGAAACAGGCACCGGCTGTTTCAATCAACCCAATAGTATAAGAAACAGCCGAAGCCTGTTTCGGCCCGACCATGAATACCAATACGCCACCTGAAGAATTGACCGGCAAACTCGAAGTCGAAAAACCATATACAGAAGCGGCTGGTTTGCCTGCTATTGTTAAATCCTTTAAACAGGTTCTTCAGGGAACGGACGTAGCCCGCGGTTGGAAAGCGCTGATCAACATGAACCAAAAGGATGGATTCGACTGTCCATCCTGTGCCTGGCCTGATCCGGATGGGCACCGATCGCGAATTGCTGAGTACTGCGAAAGCGGAGCCAAAGCGGTTGCCGACGAGGTAATGACGAAACACACGGCATCGCCTGTATTGTTTCAACGACATTCGGTCGAGGAACTGCTTCAAAAGCCTGATTTATGGCTAAGCCAGCAGGGGCGACTGACACAGCCCCTGATTCTGAAACCCGGTGGAAAATATTACGAACCAATTTCGTGGGACGATGCCTTTCGGCTCATTGCCGACCAGCTCAACGCGCTGGAATCGCCCGATGAAGCTATTTTTTACACCTCCGGCCGAACCAGCAACGAAGCGGCTTTTGTCTACCAGCTATTCGTCCGGATGTTTGGCACCAACAACATGCCCGACTGTTCGAATATGTGCCACGAGTCAACCAGCGTAGCCCTTGCCGACTCACTGGGGTTAGGCAAAGCATCGGTCAAGTACGAAGATTACGAGAAGGCCGATGTGATCATGATTATGGGGCAGAATCCCGGCACCAATGCCCCACGCATGCTCACGCCTTTAGAAGAAGCTAAGCGCAAGGGTGCGAAGATCATCGCTGTCAACCCATTACATGAAGCAGGGCTGCTGGCGTTCCGCGATCCGCAAAGTCCTGGTGATATGCTGTTCGGAGCGCAGAAAATGACCGATGTGTTTCTACAGGTACGCATCAACTCCGACCTTGCCCTCATGAAAGCCATGTGCAAGATTCTGCTGGAAGAGGAGGCAAAGAACCCCGGTAAAGTACTGGATCAGTCGTTTATTCAGCAATATACGTCCGGCTACGACGCATTTGTGAAAAGCCTTGACCAGTTTGAGTTGAACGACTTGGCAGCCCAATGCGGCCTGACAGAAGTGCAGATTCGGGAAGCGGTCGATGTGTTCAAGTTTACGCGTAAGTTGATTATCTGCTGGGCAATGGGCCTGACGCAGCACCGTAATTCTGTCGAGACGATTAACGAAGTGATCAACTTACTATTACTAAAAGGAAGTATCGGTATTGAAGGGGGAGGAGCAAGCCCCATTCGCGGGCATAGTAATGTGCAGGGCGACCGCACCATGGGGGTCTGGGAAAAACCCAAACCTGAGTTTTTGGATTCTCTTAAAAAGGTGTTCAAGTTCGAACCGCCCCGCGAACATGGCTATGATACAGTAGCGGCCGTAAAAGCCATGCACGAAGGGAAAGCAAAGGTATTTTTTGGATTAGGAGGGAATTTCGCTTTAGCCGTGTCGGATACAAACTACACTGCTGAAGCCTTGAAGAACTGTAAATTAACGGTTCATGTCTCTACCAAGCTGAACCGAAGCCACCTGCACCCTGGCGGAACAGCCCTGATTCTTCCCTGCCTTGGCCGTACCGACCGCGATATACAAGCCACTGGCGAGCAATTTGTGAGTTGTGAAAGTACTACAGGGGTTGTGGCCCAGTCGCATGGGGTAGTAGACCCGATTGTAGCCGACATGAAAAGTGAAATTGCGATCATTGTCGGTCTGGCGAAAGCAACGCTTGGTACAAAAGCCGACAATGTAGATTGGGACAGCCTGGCTGCCAAATATGACCGTATTCGCGATCTTATTGAACAGACCATACCGGGCTTTGACAATTACAATGAACGGGTGCGCAAACCGGGTGGGTTCTATATCCCCAATGGACCGCGCGTTCGGGAATTTAAGACCAGCGATGGCAAAGCCCATTTTACGATCAACACACCCACACACC
>CAXTJJ010000022.1:0-23302 GCA_964244155.1 uncultured Spirosoma sp. | reverse complement strand
GTCCTTTTAAACAATTTCAGACGAAACGGAACGGTATTTTTAGTCTTCAATTAATCAACTCTACGATGAGTACTTTTTTCTCGGCCTGCTTAGTTGATCAACGTAGTTTAGATCAGCTGACTGACAATGCGGTGTTGGCCAAACAAGCTAGCATCCAACGAATAGGTTACTTCATGCTCCTGTTACTGGTCTTCTTTGTCGGGATGGCATTTGTCCTCAGCTCGTATTTGGTGGCTGCTAGTAGTTGGGCACTCATCCCTGCTTTGGCCGACTACAGCAAGAAACGAAAAGCCATCAAGCAGCAACTTCAAAAACGTCACCTAGCCTGATTAATGCCTGAAGGAGGTAGAAGAATCTACGGGAGGTCAAGGATGGTTAAACCGGCATAAGAAAGCCTGATTTGTCTTGCAAAATCAGGCTTTCTTATGCTTACCGAATTACTTTACTTTATAGAAGTCAATTGTTCTTCTGGCCAAACGTCACCTTTGTCTGGCAGCTATAGGAAAGAAGCCTTTGCCTCACAGATGAGCCTTTTTTGAGAATTCGACTTTTGGGTACTAGTCGACCTGCCTGGTAGAAAACGTCTAGTAGCAGCAGCTTTACATGGTCAACATGTCTAAACCAGTAGGTTAAAAATAACTTAACCACCAGTTTTCTTTATGACGTTGTTTGTAAGCAGCAAACTGTTTACAGATTGGATATAACAAACCAATCAGGCATAGCCAAACCGCATAAACCACCCAAAGCGGATAGCCATAGCCTTGCAGGTCAGGATTTAAGCTGGTCCAGGCTGTTAACAGATAGTGGCGCCAGCCAAAACCGGACAATTCAGCAAACAACATAGCTAGTCCATGAATAAAATAGATGTGCAGAATATAATAGAAAAAAGGCACCCGGCCAAAGGTAGAAAAGAAGGTAACGACTTTACCCCGTACGTTTTCTGCATTAGCCAAAAAAATTAGGACGCTGCCTAAGGTCATTAATAAATACAGCAGGGAAGGGGGATATTTGGTGGGATTGAAAAAAGAGATCAGGTCTTTACGCAACAAATGATAATGGACAAAAGCGCTTTTGTCACCGTATAGGTTTGTGATTCTAAGAAGTAAGAATAGTAACCAGGCAAAAACGCCTATTGTAGTAAACAGCTTTCTTCGTTTAAGGCCATCGAATCGTGGCCCATAAAATAAGCCAAACCAATAGCCCAACGCCATGACCGCTATCCACGGTAAAACAGGATAACCAACATAGAGGTTGTAAATGCCTGAAACAGGAAACACGTTCTCTTCATGAAGCAAGCTCCAAGGAATACTGTTTTCAAAATGGATCGTATCCAGCAGGTTATGGCCGAAGATCAACAGGCAGCAAAGCCCCACTAACAAGCCTCTTGGGAGATAGATCAATCCTGCCAATGCCATCATACTAATACCTAACGACCAAAGGACCAGCAGGTCAATATTTCTGAAGTGTACATCGAAATACCATCCGAAGTTCACCACGGTCAGTTCCATCACCAGTAGCCACATCCCCCTTTTCAGTAAGAAGACGGAAAGATCTTTTTTTGGTTTCCCCTGGCCAGCCATACAGGCAGAAAGCCCGGCTAGAAAGCTAAAGGCAGGCGCACAAAAATGGGTGACGAACCTGGTCAAGAAAATGGGGACCGACGAATGAAGAGGATCCGCTGGATCGAACAGAAAAGCCGGTGCATGAAAATACTCACGGGTATGGTCAATGGCCATAAGTACCATCACGAATCCTTTTAAGAGATCGATGGATGCAATCCGGCTCTTTATGCTAGCTGTCACAACTAAGCTCATTAATAGGCTTACAAAGAAGTGCTGTTCCCTAAGGAGGTGCGTCTTGTCGCTGGACCGATAGAGCTCCCACTTTTTTTCATAATCAAGCCCGTTCCGTTCCGCAATTTTTCACACAATGTATTTCTTTCCGTCTTAAGGGAAAGAAAGATTGACCGATGCATCTTATCTAAAGTCGTTTAGTGACATGACTTGATGGCAGCTTATAAGTTGTAAGCTAGGGTTTATTCTGATGACGCGGCAACCGGCGGAAAGTTGGTCGCCTTGCCAACTAAATGAGTAATGGCTACGATTTGTCTGCCGGGGATGTAACGGACCCATTACAAAACGGGTGTGCCAGGACCCGATAAATGACGCCAAGGTTAACATCGATTAGTGATGGAGAACGAAAACTTCATCCGGGCGCACTCCGTGCGAGAAAGCAACCACCTCTTTTTTCGCCCTGAAATTTTTATAAAACAAAGCCAGCCAGACGAATAGAAGTGAGCTAAATCACCCACACGCTTCTATCCGTCTGGCTTTATTGAGTTTTTGCATTAAGCTGGTTCCAAGGCCTTACCCGTTTTAGGCTCCTTTGCCTTGGTCGCAGCTTTTTTCACTAGCTTGATGTCCTTCTCTACTTTCTTAAGCAGCTTTGCCAATCGCTTTGCCAATTTCTTGGCCGATTTTTCAATTGCTTTCTTGAATTTTTTCGAGTGCTCGGCGGAACCCCCTACAGTCGTTTCAACAGAAGTCGAAATCAACTGGGCAAGCTCCTTCTTTTTTGCTTTCATTTTGTAGTTCTGTGAAGGCCAGAATAGAATAAAAAAATCTACAAATAACTACGAATAAAAAGGCAGAAACAAAAGCGCTATGTTAAGTTTTTGTTATCATTTGAGATGTTTCTTCTTCAGCCTTGGTCACTATGTTAAATCATATTGTGTTTGCAACGGTACTTTAGTAACAGGCAACTCCTTTTTCTTCTGGCCAAACAATTCATTGGGGGGAGTCGAGCAAGTTGGGGGTCGATTTATTTATGTTGTATGAGAATAGGTCAAAATGGTTTTATGGGTAGACCCTGTTATGGCCACATACTGGTCGTTAATGTCTGAATAGGCTTTTAGTTTATAAGCTGTACTAGTTAAATTATCGGTGCTCACAGCCACAACAGGACTTGGCGTTTTTTGTACGTCCTATTCAGTGGGAAAGAGAAAGCCGTTCAGCGAGGGAAAGGGGGTAATAGTGTAGATTTAACTACGATCAATATACTAACTCCGGGTGGGGCGTGATTCTTCCGGGTGGTCTGTGCTTTGCTTTTTTAGTGGGGCATCTGCCCATGACAATAGCTTACTGATTTTAGAAGAAGTAACCTTTATTGAAGTAGCCAGTTTACGGCTGTGCTTACTACTGTTTCAGCAGTTGTCACCTCGTCGACTTGAACCGAGGAGCCATAAGCCTGTTTTGTCCGGTCAGCCATCGTAGACTGAGTTAAATTTAACAGCCCCCCATCACTGAGTCGATTGGTTACATTCGCTGTTGATAAGCCACAGCTAGCTTTGCCGAAACTACGGGTGTTGGGTCGTCCTTTAAAGGCTATCGCTACAGCCTCACCCGAACTGGCTGTAGCGTGGTCGGTTAGTATAGCTACTTTAGGATTTGCTTTTCGAAGGGTGTAAGCCGACTCTACTTTAGTCAGCTCGGATTGACCCAATGAAGCACTTCCTTTTTGATAGGACCAGGCCGAAGTATTTCCATCTGGATCAACAAAATAACCACATACGCCCTCACCTAATAAGGGGCCTATACCCGCAACCATAGGCCACATATTCCCGCCCAGATTACCTCTCAGATCAACAATCCACCCTTGAAGGGAGTCCCTGTCGGCTGTTTTGATGGCATCCTGAATCGATTGGGCAAACTGGGTGGCATCGCTACCACCCCCGTTAAACGTGGTAACTTTTATATAGCCAATCCCCTTGTATAGTGTTCCTGTTACTGGATTGGCATCGGTACAGGATAGGGTTCTGTCACCATAAATAATCGTCCCGGTAGTTGTATAGTACATACTATGATTATCACCTAGGAGAGTCAACCCAAGTTTAATAGCTGGATAGGTATCCGCTATCGTTTGTGCTCCCTGCGCCTGAGCATTAACTTTTGCTTTAAATACCGTCCAGTCAATCGTTTTCCGATTTATTGAGTTATTCTTCATTAGGTTGACTACCTCATCTAAATAGGCCTGTGCTGTAGCAGAAGTTACCAAAGGCTCTTTCTCGCTATGGCAACTAGTCAAAATGATGAAGCTGAGTACTAAAACCCAGCAATAGGCTGACATTTTATTAAAAGCCATCAATTAAGGAATAGTCAAAACTATAAAATTGAAGAGATGCTGTTATTGACAAAATAGACTAAATATGCCTTATAATTATAAGTAGAAAAAATGTAGTTATACTCATTAGATCATTAATTCTTACCCGGTGAATATGCTGATTAGTGTCTGCTTACAGCAAAACATGATCGGGCACCCGGCGAGTTGACCGTGGCCTGCCAGAATGGATTTAGATGTTAATGTTTGGTAAATACGTGGTCGTATTTGCATTTCCCCTATGCTCAGATGAGGTTCCTATGTAAGGCAGGAGAGGGCTCCCAGGCTGTTGCTCGAGTACGGCGGTTGGGCGATACATAGACCATTTTGTTAGACTAGTAAATCTCAGTCTGCCAGACCTTTGGTTTCTATCCCTATCAATTGAGTAGATCCGGCAATTGACTTTATGACTAAAGAGTTCTGCCAACGTGTTCGCTTTATCCTGGGGCTCACCTTGGCGGCTAATCTATTTGAAAGTCAGCTCCATTTTCAGACAGGCGTTGATCTGTAGCTGCTTCCTTGTTCTCGGAGCTGACCGCCCCGCGTTGGCACTAAGAAACCCAATCAATAGTATGATGAACAGATTGATTTGTAAATTCCTTCCTTTCTTAGTCGGCGCAACTTTTCTTTTCAGCGGCTTTAAGGCCGCCAGCCAGTCGATGAGCCTAAGCTCGAAACTTGGATCAACCAGGATTACCTTGTTCCTGACCAAAAATGGAGAGTTGCAGTACAAAATAACACGCCGGGATAAACTCATTATTGCCGATTCTCCGCTTGGCCTCAACTGTGACGACCAGAATTTTACGTCTGGACTTTCAGTCGTTGCCGTTTCTCCTATTGCTGTAAGAAGGGAGAAGTACGACTTGAAGGTGGGTAACGCCAAAACGATAAATCATGTCTTTGAAACGAAGAGTATAACGTTTAAAAACAGGTCGGGCGCACTCATGATCATTGATTTGGTCATCGGAAAGGAGGGTGTTGCTTTTCGCTACCGATTTCCGGATCAGGATAAAAAAATACGAGTGATCAACTCGGAGAGCACAGGGTTTCAGATTGAAAAAAATGCGAAGGGTTGGTTGCAGCCATATAATAAAGCAGGCAAGTACACGCCGGGCTATGAAGATTTTTACCTCAACATACATCCCGGCGACTCAATCAGCCATCCTCGCAACCCGTCTGTGGGCTGGTGTATGCCAGCCCTTTTTCAGGTAAATGAGGGCAAAAACTGGATTTTACTGGCGGAGTCCGCAACAGATGGTTCGTTTCCGGGATGTCATTTACAACCTGAGTCCAGGGGTGGATTGTATAAAATTGCGTTTGCGGAAAAAGACGAAAAATATACCCTCCCTTTGGGCGACGACAATCATCCGGCATCCAGGCTTCCCTGGACGATGCCTTGGCGGGTAATCATTATTGGTGACCAGGCTGGGGACATCCTGCTGTCAAGCTTGATCACGGATTTGGCGCCTGCTTCTAAACTTGACGATACATCCTGGATCGAACCGGGCAAAGCCACCTGGTCATGGTGGTCCCATCCCGAGGATCATTCACCGGAAATGTATAATCAATTCACTACGCTTGCCGCTTCTTTCGGCTTCGGCTACACGCTGTTTGATGCTGGCTGGGAGAAAGCCAACGCAGAAGGAGGAATCATTGCGAAGGCTACTGCCCAGGGGGTCAAACCCATGGTGTGGGGCTATTCGGCAGCGTATTTCGACCCGGAAAAAAGGAAGAAAAGATTTAAGGAATTGGCGGAAATGGGCGTTAAAGGGGTCAAAATCGATTTTTGGTGCTCAGACCGGCAGGAGGTGATGGCCTGCTTTCAATCACTGTTTGAAGATGCCGCCAAAGAGCATTTACTGGTTAACCTTCATGGCACTACCGTGCCAAGAGGCTGGCATCGAACCTGGCCAAATTTCATGACTGCAGAAGCGGTTTTAGGAACGGAAAGCTATTTTTATGAACCTAGATATCCGGATAAAGCCGCCGAGCAGAATACGGTATTGCCTTTTACCAGAAATGTAGCCGGCCCAACGGACTATACCCCGTTTGCCCTAACCATACGAAAATACCCCCGGTTAAATACGGCCGTTCACGAACTGGCTACGGCTATGATCTATACGTCGGGCATTATCCATTTTGCAGATTCAAAGGAGGTGTTTGACTCGCTGCCTGCGCCGGTTCGACACGTATTGAAAGAGATGCCTGCCAACTGGGATAAAACGGAAAGTATTGTGGCTGAACCGGGGGAGCAGATCATACTCGCTCGTCAGAAGGATCGCCTTTCTTACATTGTGGGCATCAATGGTACGAACAAAGTAGTACCGGTAAACCTCAATCTGGCCAGGTATGCAAAGGGTTTTTCTAAATTTCGAGTCATTACGGAAGGGGAAAATTCATTGATGAGCTTTAAAACGGAAACCTATCCAATCACAGCTGCATGGCAATACACTTTTGCTCCCAAAGGCGGCTTCATTATCCAGTTTATTAATGAGTAAGAAGGAATATTCATCTATAGGCTTCTTAATTGGGGCGTTTGGTGAAACGGTGAGCAACTGGTCAGGAAACTAGTATAAAGTGTCACTATCCTTTAGTCACTGTTTTTTCAAAATATAGATTACGCACCGGGTCTGTTGTTAGATAAAAACCAGTAATCATCTTTTTCTTGTTTCTGGAGAAGTGTACGATAATACCATCTGCGAAAACATCTCTGATGAATGGGGACAGCCCTATTTCCTCATTTTTAGGCATTTTGAGCCGTAAATGCCCATCTTTGATCGATAAACTATAGACCGCGTTGAGTTCAGCACTGAAAAAGCTTCCTGTATAGTCCTGGAGTTCTAACGCCGACAATTTAATCGGTTGAACCTTAGCATATTCCTGATCCTTCGAACCCAGGGTGCTAACCTTCAGTTTCGTGTTTATTGAGTCTCCCTTAAACTTAAATCGGTAAGACTGGACCGTAAATTCACTAGTATCAGTGGCTAATAAGGCTGTAGAGCCCAACAGTAATTTTTCCCGTTTAGCGCTAACCTTTATGATAGAATGCGTCCGTGAATCATAATAGTCACCAGCCCATCTGCGTAAAACCGTACTATCTGCCTTAAAAATCGGTTGCTGAACAAGGCTATCTTTTAGAAAAACATCAACGACTTTGTTGGTCAGTGATGAGACGCTGATGTTCGCCAGGTTAGCCAATAGTATGACCGAGAAATGCTGATCGGGAAACCTGGTCATATTACACCGATAGCCAGCATCAGCACCACTATGTCCCTCGCTTTTGTAGCCCTTATATGTGCTGATAACCAGACCAGATGCATAATTCTGCGGTGTTCCGTCATTTAATTCAGGCGTATGTCGCATTAAGCTTATAAAGGCGTCTCCCCCCACTTTCCTGTTATAAAAATTCTCGTCCCATTTAGCCAGATCTTCCACAGTGGTAAATAGGCTCGTTGCGCCATAAGTATCAAAAACGGGAAGGCTTATTTTCCAGTTTCCCCTGCTATCTCTTCGATAAGCCGAGGTCCGGTTGAGAACAACCTCAGCATGATCACTATGAAAATGAGTATTGCTTATGCCGAGCGGCTTAAAGAAAACCGAGTCAGCATAGTCCCTTAAAGAGATTCCTGTAATTCGTTTTACGGCAATGGCCGCTAAGGTATAGCCCGTATTACAATAGGCGTACTCTTCGCCCGGTACAAAATTCAACGCTTTTTGCCGGGTCAACATAGCCAGTATATCCTGTTCAGTAATTAAATCGTCATCACGCCAACCCGCCAGCCATTGCAAATCCCACTGATCCCGGAGACCGCTGGTGTGATGGAGCAAGTGGTTAAACGTAATGATATGACCAAAATCTGGAACCTCAGGAATATACTTTCGAATATCATCAGTTAGAGAAAGCTTCCCTTCCAGGGATAGTTTTATGATGGCTGCTGCTGTAAATTGTTTGGATAGGGACGCGATATGAAAAATTGAAGAGGAACTGATAGCGATATTATACTCCAAATTTGACATGCCATAAGCCTTTTGATATATAATTTTACCATTTTTTAGAATGGCTAAGGCGCAGCCAGGCGTATTAGTTTTATCATACTCCAAAAAAACAGCATCTACTTTTTTGGTTAGGGAATCAGGTATTTGTCCATATGTTGAGGAGTCAGGACCAATCAATAAGAGTGTAAAAATCAACCAAATGCGCATAGTTCTTAAGAAAACTATAAAGTTAAAAATTCGATGAGTTAACCAGAGTTGCACCCAGGCTTGGCAGAAGCTGTTGGCAAGTAGACTGGTTAAAAAGCGGACACTAATTTGTTGAATCAAACTTAGGTGTTATAAACAGTACTATGTATAGCAAAGTACCTAAACGGTTCATGGGATGGATCAATGGTAAGCGAAATGAGTTTTATAAATATGCGGCTAGTCCTTTGAATAATGAATTTGCCCCATACGCTTGCTGTAACCAACTTGATTATTTGCTTCTATAAGCAGCCGTTACACCCGATCATGAATCGGAAGAGTACAATGTTTATCTATTTCGTAAGAGAAAACTGGAATCCGATGAATTTAACACCCTCGGCATTCCTGACTCCATTCAGATGACTGAAAACCTAATAAATGAATGGGTCCAACAGCCGAAGGTTACTCCAGGGATAGCCTACCTATTTCGTAGTCAACTCAAAAAAACAAATCAGTTTGTTGGCTTCACTGCCTTAATCTTAGGGAAGACCAGCTTTAAACTACGGGGTATGCTGTCAAAAACATAGCTTCGATTAAGGTCCTTGAGAAAGTGGGGATGGTCAGAGAAGGGTGTAAACGAAGCATTTTATCCATACGGGGCGAATGGGTTGATGCCTATTTATATCCAATCCTTGAAACAGATTACTCCGCGACGGGGTCTGGAAAAGCGGCTTTGTCGGCCGACTGAGAAAAAACAGACCTGGGACCGTCCCTGTAGTAAGTATAGTTTGCCCGGTGCCGATGTAAACGAACAAATACCGAGCAGACTATTTTACTTATAACTGCCATTGATCAGCAAATTGCCATCTTCTGTGACGGAATAACTTTCAACATCCTTATATTCTTTTACTTCATAAGTTGTCTCTGACTCAAGCGTATACTTTTGTTTAAAGAGCTCTTCGGCCTGCTGGCGGGTTTGATTCACAAAAACGGCGCAATATTGATACGGCTCTTTTTGATAAACAATCAGGATTACCGGGCTGGGGTTGGGCAGATAGGCTGCGGTTTGATTTTGCATAGCTGAAGCAATAGGTAGATCAATAAGCCAGAAAACCAACTGTTCGTCTACTTTGTTTAATAGAGCCTAGCTACCGGCCGAGCCAATTAACTCAGCGTTCCGAACAAATAAGTGTTCATGTGTCAGCTTCTTAATTGGAGTGTTTTAAAAGACGGTACGATGTTTATCAACAAATTTGTTCTCGTTAACGACAAATTTTTCGACTCGACTTTGGCTGAGAACAGAACTACTCTACACTAGACCCAGCCAGTTTACCAGCAGCCAGAGAAGGCCAAAACTAATGATCAGTGACAGATTAACTAAGGTGCCCGCTACCCGTGAATCAAAATTGAACTCGTCAGAAAAGGGTAGAAGGGTCATACCCACGGGCAATAATACACAAACGGTAAGGGTGGTACGCAGGAGCGTTGGTGTGGGAATAAGCAAATACAGAAAGGCAATGGTTAACAGGGCACCTGCGTAGCGCAATGCCAGTACGCGACCAATCGCCAGATGCTGCGCTTTTTCTAATCGAAAGCTCAGGTAAATTCCTAGCAATAGCAGGACGAACGTTTTGTTTGCTTTCGCCAGGGTGTCCAGAAAGTTGAACAGCACCGGTGGAAGATCAATCGACAGGATGTTTAACGTTAATCCCACCAACATACCCAGAACCGGCGGCAGGCGCAGTATCCGGCGCAAGATCGCTCCAACGGGTGGGGTGCCTGTTTCGCCCGACGCAAAATAGTAGCCAAGTGGATAGACGACGCCAAACACCATAAACGTATTGCCAATATCGAACAAAACGGCATAGGCCAGTGCATCGCGCCCCCAGATGCCTTCGATAATGGGAAAGCCAAACAGTCCCACATTAAAAGCCCCTACACCCATCGTTAGAATGGCCCGCAGCCGCGTAGAGTGAGGAGAGAACCAGAACCAGGCAATTAGTAGCAAGATACTGCCCATCGCTATACCTACCAGCGGTACTGCCAGCAAGTCGGGTGTAAACGGAACGCGCATAGTCGACACGACCATCAGGGCCGGAAAGGTGGTATGCATCAGCAAACGCGAAAGCACTTTACCATCCTGTTCGCTGATAATGCCCCCTCGTTTTAAGCCGTATCCCAGAGCAATAATGGCTAGCGTAGCCAGAAAAATAGAATTCGCCTGCCCCATATCAACGAGTTGGATCAAACAGGGTGGCCAGCTCGTCGGGAGTGAAATGCTGTTGGATCAAGGGTTGGTTATTCAGATAAAGTTGAAGGTGCTGGCCCCGCTGCCGGGATTCCCGACAGGCCGTTTCTAGAAAAGCGGTTGCCTGCGACTTGCCAATTGTAGGGGCTAGTGCTAACACGACATTTTCCGCGAAGAGCAGTCCATTGGTTGCTACGATGTTTTGCCGCATACGTTCGGCATTCACGACCAAGCCATCTGTCATGATAATTGCCTGATGAACGGCCCCCGCCGTGAGTTGAACCAGTTCCGCCAGCGGTTCCCATTCGGCATGCCAGGCCCCGCTGGCCCGCTCGTGATCCTGCACCAGGCAACCGAATAACGTAGCAACCAGGTTTGGTGTACGCCCGGCAATGGCCCGAATCGCGACTGACGAGACGGGATTGCGCTTGTGGGGCATGGCCGATGACCCCCCTTTGCCTGCTACGGCGGGCTCCTGCACCTCACCCACTTCGGTCTGCATCATCAAGCTAATGTCGGTGGCAATTTTGGCGACGGCCCCAACGAGTATTCCCAGTACCGCAGCAATGTCGGCGATGCGGTCGCGCTGGGTATGCCAGGCCATCGGTGGATTATATAGCCTAAGGTCATCAGCCATTGTATGAGCAATAGCCGGGCCTTTCGCTCCCATTGACTTTAGGTCGCCCACCGCACCGCCGAGTTGAAGGGCAAAGGTCTCCACGAGTAAGTTCTCCAATCGAACGGCCGACCGACCCAGCCCATCGAGCCAGGTACGAACTTTGAAGCCGAAGGTAATGGGTTTGGCCTGTTGCAGGAGCGTCCGGCCCACCATTGGTGTTTGATTGTGTTCGACAGCCAGGGCGTCAAGTTGAGCGATAAGCTGGCGTAGGTCCGTCTGAATAAGTCGTACGGCATCGCGGGTTTGACTCATGGTGGCCGTGTCGATAATATCCTGACTGGTCGCACCGAAATGAACGTAAGCACTTGCTTCCGGGTGTTGTTTTTCAACCAGGGCCGTCAGTTGTTTCGCCAGTGGAATACAGGCATTGGCACCTAACGGAATGGCATCGACCAACTGATCTATATCGATCAATTGGCTTTGACACCTATCGGCAATCGCATCGGCAGCCCAGTCGGGAATCAGACCGTGCTGCGCCTGTGCCCGCGCCAGTGCCGACTCGGCCCGAAGCATGTACGACACGGTTGCTTCGTCGGAATAAAGCGCGTTGACGTCTGCCTGATAAAATAGGGTTCTGTATAAGCTCATGTTGGAGTACCAGTGCGGGCGAATCTACGCTTTTTCGAGCATCAGTGCGATACCTTGCCCAACACCGATGCACATGGTCGTCAGGGCGCGCTGTACTGACCGCTCCTGCAGTTCCAGCGCGGCAGTACCTACCAGTCTGGCCCCTGACATGCCTAGTGGATGGCCCAGGGCAATCGCGCCACCGTTGACGTTCACCCGAACATCGTCGTCTGCAATACCCAACTGGCGGAGTACGGCTAACCCCTGACTGGCAAACGCTTCGTTTAGTTCGATAACGTCGAGGTCACTAACCGTCAGCTTCAACCGGTTGAGCAATTTTTGGGTGGCGGGTACAGGCCCAATACCCATAATGCGGGGTGGCACACCCGCTGTGGCTCCCCCAACCACCCGTGCCAGTGGCGTAAGGCCGTATTGCCGAATCGCTTTTTCTGATGCCAGTAACATGCCAGTTGCTCCGTCGTTAACGCCGGAGGCATTACCCGCCGTGACGGTGCCATTTTCGCGAAAGGGCGTCCCTAATTTGGCCAGCTGTTCCAGTGAAGTAGCGCGCGGATGTTCGTCCATATCCACAACGGCGGTGGTTTTACCCTGTTTTACCGGAACTGGAATAATCTCCTTCGCCAGTCGGCCACTGGCTATGGCGGCACTTGCTTTTTGCTGACTACGGAGCGCAAACTGATCCTGATCTTCACGGGAAATACCGAAATCAGCCGCTACGTTCTCACCCGTTTCGGGCATCGAATCGGTGCCGTATAGTTTTTGCATCTGCTTGTTAATGAACCGCCAGCCAATGGTAGTGTCATAAATTTCGGCGGTACGCGAAAAACCGCTTTCGGCTTTGGGCAGCACAAAAGGAGCACGCGACATACTTTCAACGCCCCCGGCTATGACCAGGTCAGCCTCTCCCGACCGAATCAGTCGACTGGCGGTTAGTACAGCATCCATACCGGAGCCGCAAAGTCGATTGATGGTTGTACCGCTGACGCCTACGGGCATACCTGCCAGCAACACGGCCATGCGGGCAACATTTCGGTTGTCTTCGCCAGCCTGATTGGCACAACCCAGAATAACATCGTCTAGGGCCGACCAGTCTACGTCGGGAGAACGATCCACCAGAGAGCGAAGAACGATGGCCGCTAGATCATCGGGGCGTACGCTCGATAAGGCACCACCATAGCGACCAATGGGTGTGCGGATATAATCACAGATATAAGCTTCCATATACTAAAGAGTGAGCGGGTGAAAGAGCGGCTGCCGCGCGCGTGTTGTGCTCATGTTGACTACTCTTTCACTCTATAAATTTTGCGGCTGTTTTGGCCTTTACTTCTTCCAGCGTAGCACCGGGCATGAGTTCGAGAAGAGTTAGCTGGCCGTTCGGGTAGCCAAATACGGCCAGTTCGGTAATAACCAGATCGACCACCCCTTCGGCAGTGATAGGCAGGGTACAGTTGGGTACGATTTTCGACGTGCCATCGGGATCGGCATGGGTAAGCGTAATGATGAGCTTTTTGGCCCCAGATGCTAAATCCATGGCCCCGCCAACACCCAGAAGCGGTTTGCCCGGTACGGCCCAATTGGCCAAATTTCCCGATTCATCGACTTCCAGGCCACCCATGATAGCCACGTCGATATGCCCGCCCCGGATCATGGCAAATGAATCGGCCGAGTCGAAATAACTGCTGCCGGGCAGGGCTGTAACCGGAATTTTGCCCGCATTGACGGGGTAATCCATCGCGCCACCCCCATCGGTTGGGGGCGGGCCAACGCCGAGCATTCCGTTTTCTGTGTGCAGAATAATTCCCTGTTCGGGCTGGATCAGGTCGGCTACCAGGGTTGGAATACCAATGCCGAGGTTGACGACATCACCTGACTTTAGTTCGTCAAAAGCCCGCCGTGCCATATTCAGGCGTGACTGGCTGGCTTTTCGCCCGGCTCCCAGCGAAGCCGATGAACCCAGCATCTCGGCAGATACATGCGCCTGCACCAGAAAATCAACGAAACAACCCGGCGTCTGGATATGATTTGGGTTGATTGTACCAACGGGTACAATTTCTTCCACTTCGGCGATGACCAGATCGGCGGCCGTGGCCATTGCCCGGTTGAAATTCTGCTCCGTCATGCGATAGGTCAGGTTACCGGCCGTATCGGCTCGCCACGCCCGAATGAATGCCACATTGGCCCGGATTCCGGGAATAAAGACTTGCTCTACCCCATTCAACACTTTGGTTTCGCGGCCTTCAGCAATTAATGTTCCGGCCGATGTGGGTGTATAAAAGCCACCAATGCCAGCCCCACCGGACCGTATAGCTTCTGCCAGCGTGCCTTGCGGAAGTAACTCATACTCAATCGTTCCCGATTGCGCGGCTTTCACCGCGTCGGGGTTACTGGTAAAAAACGAACCGATCATTTTTCGCAGTTGCCCATTGAGTAACAGCCGTCCTCCGCCGAGGCCCGGTTCACCTACATTATTGCCGATAAACGTCAGGTTTTTGGTATTGGTTTGGGCCAGCGCATGGAGTAAATGAACGGGATTACCCGTCATCCCGAAACCTCCCCCCAGCAATGTGTCACCATCTTTGACTTTACCTGCGGCTTCGTCGGCAGTGATAATGGGTACTTGTTTCATGGTTAAGACGCAAAAAATACGGTTTCCTGTTCACCCTGCATATACAGGTCGAATGTATAAACGGTTTGACCATGCTGTTCCAGTCGTTGGGCAATCAGCGTGTGCCGTCGGTCCGGGTCAACGGCGTTCAGCAGGGCATCCTGACTATTCGCTTCGACCTCATCTGAAAAATAGAGCCGGGTGGTTAGTCCCCGAAGTGAGCCGCGCATAAATAACATAACGTTGATAACAGGTGCCGAGGCTTCATCTACTCGTCCGGGTTTTAGCGTCGTAAATCGAAACTGCCCATCAGGCAATGTACCTGTTCCTACCCGACCAATGCCTGTGAAGTCGGGTAGGCCATTTTTGAGGCCTATCGGCTCCGTCCGATAATGTCCCAGAGGATCAGCCTGCCAAAGTTCGACAACGGCATCTGGAATGGCATTGTGGTTACCATCGTAAACGCGGCCCTGAATACAAATGCGCTCGCCACCCGCATATTCATCCGGCGTCTGATCGCTTACCAGCGCATAGTTAAGGATACTATTGTAGGGGTAACCATATTGCTCGGCCGTAAGGCTGTAGGCAAAAAAAGGCCCTACGGTCTGCGAAGGGGTTTCTCTTATGTATTCCATCACTCAAAGGGGGTGTTTTTACGGCCGTTCAGCACAATATTAAACTCGTAGGCCAGAGCAAATTCCGGCTCGGTCAAGTCCATACTGAACTTGGAAATCAGTAACTCACGGGCATGGGCTGGTGTCGACTGAAAGATCGGGTCAAAGGCAAACAGGGGGTCGCCGGGGAAATACATCTGGGTGACCAGCCGTTGGGCAAACTGGTGCCCTATCACCGAAAAGTGGATGTGGTTGGGTCGCCAGGCGTTGTAATGATTGCCCCAGGGATAGGCCCCCGGTTTGATGGTATAAAAGGAGTAGCAGCCCTCGCTATCGGTCAGCAACCGCCCACTGCCCAGAAAATTTGGGTCGAGAGGGGCGTCATGAATTTCGGCTTTATGAACGTAACGCCCGGATGCGTTGGCCTGCCAGATCTCAACGAGCACATTGGATAACCCCCGCCCGCTTTGATCCATTACCCGACCCGCAACCTTGATCCGTTCGCCAATGGGTTCGCCATTGACGCGGGCATTTTTTGTCAGATCATTATCGTACTTGCCCAGTACCGATTAAAAAAAAACGGGCATGGATAAGTCTTTCAGATGCTCCTGAACAACCAGCAATGGTTTTGTCGGGCTTCTAAGAATGGTTGACTTATAGGCTGGCGATAAGTGCGGGGGGTGTACATTAAAATCAAGGGTCTCCATAGCAGAATATCGGTTTTTAAGAATAGCCTTTAACCAGTTTAAAGAAACTGTGGGTAGTAATACAAAAGTAGAGTAGGGGAGTCGACAGCCTTTAGGACAAAGCAGCGGAAAATAGAGACAAATCATACATGGTTTTGTTGCCATGATGTATGTGTATCTGTACTCGATATGAAACAGGCTATTCAACACTACAACGGCCTTTATGGCGATCAGCATGCTGTAATTTTGCCCGACTTCGTGCAGACCGAGCGGATCGAAACGCGTAGTCCCCGGCATAAATGGGTCATAAAACCGCACGTTCATGCCCATCTTTTTCAACTGTTTTATGTGGAAACAGGAAATGGGACAATCTGGTCAGATACGGGTGAACTGCCTTTCAGCAGCCCCTGCCTGCTGCTGATTCCGGAGAATACCCTGCATGGGCTTCATTATATTACAGAAGCCAGTGGAACGGTACTAACCGTTTCGGCTTCGTTTGTCGACGAGCTGACAGCCAAAGTCCCGGCGATTGGTCTTGAAAGTAGTCAGATACAGGTTGTGTCCACGCAAAGTCAACCCCGGTGGTTCGCTTATTTAAAAACGCTGCTTGACCGGCTGGAGGAAGAATTGGCGGATAATTTACCCAACCGGGAATGTGTATTACAGTCGGTACTGTCGGCTTTTCTAACGGATATTTTCCGTTATGTCCGGCAACAGCATGTTGTTGAAACAACCCCAAAAAACCGTAGCCTGGCAATCTTTCGAACATTTCAGAAGCGGATTCGGCAGGAGCGAAACCCGCAAAAAAATATCAGTCAATATGCTGAAGAACAGAATATTACTGCTGTACACCTGAATCGGGTTTGCCGGGAGCTGATGCAAAAGTCGGCGATGCAGATCGTCTATGATCACTTTTTGACGGAAGCCCGTAATTACCTTACGCAAACAGACTACACGATTGCCGAAGTGGCCTACCGGCTCAATTTCGAAGACCCCGCCTATTTTTCGCGCCTGTTTAAGAAACAAACCGGCCTGACACCCAAGGCTTTTCGGCAGGGACAGTCTCTGCCGTAGGCTATGCCTGTTTCGACGGGAGCTTTTTTATGAAAAATTCATCTACTAACGCCTAAAATCAGCACACGGATGATACAAATTGACCATCCGTGTGCCTTATCTTTTATAAAAAAGCCCTTTTGTTTCAACAGACTAGCCAGTACATTCTGCGCAACGTTTGGTACTTTTGAGCCATTTTTCTTTTCGTAAATGGCTTATTTGTCGAATTTGAATAGGCGTTTTTATCCGCCACGAACGAACGTAATTTTAAATTGACAGATAATATGAGAGCGGCTTTTCTCCAATCCCCTAACCATATTCAACTTCAAGACATCCCTATTCCCGAACCGAGCATTGGCGAAGTGCGGGTGAAGTTAAAACTGATTGGCGTATGCGGGTCGGATGTACACCTGTTTTTAGGTCATCGACTTTTGGACAAACCAAACATTATCGGCCATGAAGGATTAGGTTATATTGATAAAATTGGCCCTGCCGTAACAGGCCGGGCCGTGGGTGAGCGGGTGGTGATCGAGCCAAATATTCCCTGTCGAAACTGTCGCTACTGTTATGCAGGAAAAGGCAGCATCTGTATCAACAAACGGGTGGTTGGCGTGAATGAACCCGGTTGTTTTGCCGAATACATTGTACTCCCCGCCGATTTTTGCTGGGCTATTCCCGATACGATTTCTGACGAAGACGCTGTGACTATCGAGCCAATGGCTGTAGCTGTGCATGCCCTGCTGGCGTCGAGTGCCAAACCCGGCGACACCATTGCGGTACTTGGTTTGGGTGCTATCGGGCTGTTGCTTACACACCTTGCTCTCGCCCTGGGTTATCGGGTTTTCGTTACAGAGATTAGCCCCGGTAAAGTCAAGCTGGCCGAGAGCTTGGGCGCAATTGCTCTCCTCCCATCGGGTGATGCCGATAGCCAGGCTTCGGCATTAGCTGACTCCTGGCTGGCAAACGAAGTTTGTGCTGTATTTGAATGTGCGGGGGCCGTAGCAACGGCTTCACTGGCAGCCGCAGCAGCACCCCGTGGGTCAGAGATTGTACTCGTGGGTCTAGCTACAAAACCTGCCCGGTTTACACCCCTGAAAATCGCCCGCGAAGGCATTTCTATCGTTCCGTCAATTATTTATGACCATCCCTTCGACTTCAAACGAACGCTTCAGCTAATTACCGCCCGCGTTATTCGGCCGGGATTTATTATTTCGCAGCAGGCAAACCTCAACGATTTACAGTCGGCTCTGGAAATAGCTTCAAAAGGAGAAGATAGTAAGATCCTGATTACGATCTGATTAATTAGTTGCAAGTGCGTTCTCATTACTATGAATTAGGTGGTTTTCTGTCATTCCGACGATAGGAGGAATCTTGAAGTTGGCTCTCAGGATAGTTCAAGATTCCTCCTATCGTCGGAATGACAGAAAAACTACCTAATTCGACTTAAAAAATTAAAGTTTAAATAGCTTCTATATTACTGATAGGGAGACATCTCAGGAAACGTACTTTCCAACACAATAAAAATGCTTTTACAGTATTGTCCTGTTACCCAACCAATCAATGATAACCGTAACCGAAGCTCCCTCCCAGACCGAACTAAAAACCCTGATCGACGACTCGCCCATGAGCGCGTTTCAGGTACTGATGGTCGTAATTTGCTTTATTATGAATATGAACGACGGTATCGACGTGCTGGTGGTGTCGTTCACCGGCTCAGAAATCGTTCGCGAATGGGCATTATCGAAATCAGAACTTGGTTACGTGTTCAGCGCGGGACTGGCAGGTATGACCGTTGGTTGTTTTTTGCTAGCCCCCTTTGGTGATAAAATAGGTCGACGCAATCTATTTATCATTGCCTTGAGCCTCATTACGGTTGGCATGATGCTGTCGTCGCTGGTGAGTGCCTACTACCAACTGTTGCTGTGCCGACTGATTACAGGCCTGGGTATTGGCGGAATATTGCCCACTCTGGCGGCCGTGGCGGCTGAGTTTTCCAACAACAAACGACGTGATTTTAATGTTGGGATTGTGCAGGCTGGCTGGCCTATTGGTGCGATCCTGGCTGGTTTTTTCACCGCATGGGCTATTCCTCTTTTCGGCTGGCGGTCGGCGTTCCTGGCGGCTGGCCTGATTTCGGCGCTTATGCTGGTTAGCGTTGTGCTGTTTATGCCTGAATCACTATCGTTTCTGGTCGAGCGGCAACCGAAAAATGCGCTTTGTAAGATTAATACTCTGCTTTCGCGCATGAACCATGCCACCCTGGTCCTGCTGCCTCCTGCTAATGGCGCTCGCCCTGTGGTGCCCTACGCTGACCTCTTTACACCAGCCTACAGAGCATCAACCTTTCGCCTGTGGATCGGTATTTTCTTTGGTTTTATTACGCTCTACACCCTAATGAGTTGGGTACCCACGCTGGCCAAAGATATGGGCATGCCCTTTGAACTAGCTACTTATGTCGGGACAGCGTTGAATGTGGGCGCTTTTTCAGGCGGCCTGGTTTTCGGGCTGGCTGTTAGCCACGTGGGACTACGAAAACTGATTCCTGCGTTTATGCTTATTGCCTTTGGGGTGATGCTGCTCTATGGTAACTTAAAAGTGGATTATGGGTTGATATTCTTGATGACGTTTTTTATCGGCTTTTTCGTTCAGGGAGGCTTCAATGGCTATTTTCCGACAACAGCGCGGGTGTATCCGTCAGCCATGCGGACTACAGGTGTTGGACTGGCTATGGGCGTCGGGCGTTTCGGGGCAATTCTTGGACCAGCATTGTTTGGCATATTATCCGACGTGGGTCTGAGTTTGCCTATGCTGTTTAGTTTGTTTTCGCTACCGTTGCTGATGGCAGGTTATATGGCCTATACCATCCCGTCGAAAAACATAGACTGTTAATATATTTATAGTTACCTGATTTTACGGCCGTTGAGCTTATAGGAGTTAAATAGTCTGCACCAGTAGAATTTGTTATATCACGTTTATTTTTTGATTATTAGGGAATGTATCTTGATTAGTAGCTAGTTAAGTTAAGGAAATTTCGTTTTTCTTAACTTAATTACAGATATAAATTGATGATTCGGAAATAGTAAAAACGGATACTTAGGGGCGTGTAAATGTCTATATAAAGCTCACATTACCCAAAAACCCCTTAAAAATTACACATATACCTTATCTATGTATGCATAATAATTTACTCTTTCGATATATCTTTAAATAAATATAACTCTAAAACGTATAGTAGTAACTGTTTGGCTGTCAGCTTTATGACTTGTTTACTTAAACAAAATATAGTAATCTTGCTAATTCCTTTTTGTCCATGAGACTATACTTTACTCAGTCAGGGGTTTGACTGGAGTTGGTAAAGAAGTTATGTCGATATACCCTTACATCAAGATGAAGCGTTCTTTCGTTTTTACGCTTGCTCAAAACAGACGTATCTCAGATCATAATGAGTACGCACCCCCACTCATCAATCCAGATTATACTCATAGTCAGGATGCGATTTCTGACGACAAACTGGCTCTTCAACAGTTCACATTATTACTGGCCGCGTATAAACGGGCTGGAAGTGAGGCTGCTCAGCATTTACGCCAATCTCTTATAAATAACCCCTGTCGGTGACGGATTCAAGCGGCAGGCGTTTGTCGCATCGAGCTTTATCTCGGTCTGACAAATTCCATTGACTGTCTCTCCAATAAGTCCCGTATCCGCTTGAGTCGGATCAAACTGGGCTTATTTCCATCCTTTGCCAACGTAATAGCCAGCTTTACACACTTTTGCAGGTTCGAGGTAGAGGTCTGTTTGGTGATTTTGAATGCAGTTTCGGGTAAAACAAGACCAATAAAAAAGTCGAGCAGGCTGTTCATGTCATCATTCATGAACGCAAAACTAGCAAGTATTTAATCTATATATTTACCGAATAATAAATTCGTAAATATAGAGTAATTGAAAGTATTGTTTTAGGTAATTTAATAAACATTGTACTTCACAAGCAGACTTTCGATATACTGGTGCCAATGAAAGTCCTTCTACTGATTCTTTCTTTTCTAACAGGTGAACTTCACGCTCAGTCAGCCATCCGAGGGTTGGGTAAATATAGTATTGGCGTCACTACCCCAGACTCACTAAAAGGAACAGGCTTTAAAGAAGAAGAGCAGCTCATGGTTAAGGGAACGATAGCCTTGCCATGTACACACATTCGTCTGATCAAGGCCGCGGTTGTAGAAGTGTCGGGCGTCCCAGTTACCGATGTGTCCTTGTATTTCTACGACAACATACTTTTTAAACTTTCCTGCACCTATAACGATGCGTTGCACACAGCCTTTGAGCTGAAGCATGGAGAGGGCATTCTCAAGCCGAAGGTCAGTGTCCAGTACTGCACCGAACGTAAAGACAAGCCTATGCTGATCGAGCGAAAAGTCTGGCAAAAAAGTGAAATTTCCGCTGTCGCTATTCACGCTAAAGGTCAAAATGCTGCCTGTGAAGCAGAGGAAGTAAAGCAACTGATCATTTTCAACCGACAAGTGCTGGCACTGGCTTCCGACTGTGAGCTACCGAATGCCCAGCCAGTTGTGGCGGAATTTGACAACGGGTCAGACGGTCGCAAATAAGAACAAGGATAACGATATTTACACGGGTTATACACTCTATCGCCAACTTTGGTGGCCAGGTTGTGACGTATATTCTTGTTTGTCTATAACATAATTCCTCTCCTGTCGGTTTACTTCATCTGACTTTCACTGTAAGCCGTCAAGTGACCACCATCAGAAGAACTTTTACTAAATTTTGCCGGGCAGGCTGTTTACTCCTGCTTACGGCATCGGCCACACTAGCGCAAGCGCCCGAATCCTGGCCTGCACAGCCAAGCATTTATTTTCCGCAAGCTCCCCCGATTGGCAAGTGGCGCAGGTCTATTGGGGTTGTGTTTACGACCACACCGCCCGAACTGACAGAAGAGGTGCGCGTAAGTGTGCCTGCCATAGATTTTAATATCCAGCGGGCGTTGGGAAAGCATTTTTATTTTGCCGGGCGTATTCAGACCCAGTTTGTACAGAGCAATCTGGCGGTGGGACTAAAATGGGCCACACCTCTCACCAACCGACTTTCGGTAGGAGCAGGCTATGATGTACATGGCTGGTTTGGAGCTTTGCGTATCAAGGACGTGTTCAATAGTCAGGCGTATGGGGTTCAAACGTTCCCTAACCTGGCGGTTGGCTACCGACTGACGAGAGACCTCCAGTTAACGGCTAAGGGAGAGGCCATACTCGATCTTTATTACCGGTCGCAAGTAGGTTCGCTCGCGGTTGAAAACAGCCGGAGAACAATCAATGGTGTAGCTTTTACTGCTATACTGGAGCAGCCTTTTTATAATAAAACCCACGTCTCGGTAGGCATCAGAGTGGCTTACTCCAATTTCAACTGGCAGCTATGGTCACTTTATGACACATTTGACCGGAATCTATTATATCCTCAACTAATCTTTGGCTTTATTCTGTGAAACTAACCAATTATATATTCCTGGGCTTGGTTCTCATAGGCTTTAACAGTTGCCGTAAGGACTACGAAGCCCCTGTACCTTACACGTTTACTAATACCCCCGGTTCTGGAAGGTTTGTGCCATCTATCCGCCAAACGATGGAAGGCGTCTATGCTGTTACAGACGGCTCCAGCCAGTTTGGCGATCAGGTTGCACTCAAATGGACCTACACGTTAGAAGGCGCTGATACAACGCATTATCTGTCTATTTTTACGGGAACCGACGCTGGTTTTTTTAATTTGGAAGGCACAGCCCAAACCGATAGTTTAGTTGTATCAGGATTTTGGCGTAAGCTAGTCAACACGGCAACCGGATTAACTAACCTTACCCTCAAAGCAAAACACAATGGGCAACTACAGCCCTATAGCGGTAATCTGGCTACTGGCGATACTCTTGTACTAACAGGTACGTATGGTGAAAAAACCGCCGAACCCACCCAGCCTCTAACGCTTACCTACAAACGGCCCCTGAATAAGAGACCATTTTCGATTATGGCTCACCGAAGTGGAGGCCGTACATCAGACTTGTTACCTGCTTCTGAAAACTCCGTTGAGATTATAAAACTGGCCTCCCGTCTGGGCGCAACCGGCATTGAGATTGATGTACGGTATACCAAAGATGGTGTTCCCATTTTGTATCACGACAATACTCTGAATCTGCGACTTATTCAGAAAAGTGGGTTGGCTGGCCCTGTTGAAGACTACACGTATCAGCAGCTCAGTAGCCTGGTTCGGCTTGTCAACGGCGAAAAAATTCCGACCCTTGAAGAAGCTCTGGAAACGGTTATTAACAACACATCGCTGAGTTTTGTCTGGCTCGATACCAAATACATTGGTCCAATGGATAAGGTACAGGCACTGCAACAAAAGTTTCGTCAAAAAGCTATATTGGCCCGGCGTGATCTACGAATTATTATTGGTCTGCCAAGTACCGATGCCGTAAGCTCGTATGAGGCTCTTTCGGAT
>CAXTJJ010000021.1:18948-23389 GCA_964244155.1 uncultured Spirosoma sp. | reverse complement strand
TGATTCGACAACGATACTATCGCGATACGTACAGCCATTCAGGTTAGTCTCCAGCCAGTAGATGCCAGCCGCTGAGACTGTTAGCTGCTGATTTGCACTTTGGTCAGACCAGCTAAACGTAGTACCGGTTGGCAAAGACGCTGGTGCCTGTATGATCTGTGTGGTGCCTTCACAGAGCATTCGATCCGGACCCAGGTTAACCGGCGAATCAGGGAGTCCATTGACTACCAAAACATTAGACTCCGCGGAGCACTGCGCCCGACCTACTGCCGAAGCATTGATAGACTGCGTGTTTCGGAGTCGATAATACGTTTTGCCGGGTCGTACCGCGTTGATTGTATAGGTGGCAAGATTTGCATTGGGTATGGCCGTCCAGTTGACATTATCCTGACTTTGCTGCCACAGATAAACAGGACTGATATAGCCGGTGGCTGCCCCAAGCGTTAATGTCAGGCGGGTATCGGCGCAAACCGTCGTTTCAGGGTCCCGCGAGTTTGTAAACTGGATAGACAGGCTGGGGTGAACAGGCCGAAAGCCTATGTCGTCAATCACTAAATCATTGCCACAGCCACCAAGGCCTTTGTTAACCAGTTTGACCACAATGTCATTGCTGCTCGTTGGTATCGAGAACTGCATGGCCAACGAAACCCAGGTCGGCGTTGTCGTGCGCGCTACGGCAGGCTGAATTACTTCTTTAATCAGTGTACCATCCGGTTGTTCGATGCGCATGGCGATAATCGGGTTGCGCAGGCTGAATTCATCACAGGCACCAGGCTGCAAAATGCGGTTCAGATTCAATACCCATAAGGAAAACTCATAGGTAACGCCGGGGCACAGGCCGAAAACCTTCTGGCTATAAAATTCACTAGGCTGATACGACGCGTTCACAACAAACATGTTGCCCCGCACATCGTTCGGCGTATGATCTTCCAGAACAGGATGCCAGGCCTGACCATGACAATCGCCGGACACCGTATCCAGCATGGTGTATTCGCCGTCGTCCGGGCAGGCTCTGGCCCGGTAGGTGAAATTCGTTATCCCCTGCGGCAGGGAGCCACGTGGCCCGCTACCAAATGTTTCGCAAATGATAGCGCCCTGGCTGCATTGTGCCCGGCATACGACGCTTGTCTTTACCAGCAACAACAGCAGGATTACGAACGCCACCGGCTTACTCATTCACCGACGTTTTTGTATCATGGGGGGGCTGCGCCACAAACATGCTGGTCAGCCGCTTTAGCTCGATGCCTATTTTCAGAAAGAGCGTTCGCGAAAAACTGCCATCTTTCTCCAGCGTCCGGGTTCCGGTCCAGACACGGGCTTTGTCTGATTTCACCTGCTTGACCGAACCGTATTGCATCAGGTCGAAGGTCATCCGACCATCTTCACCCCGTACTTTATGCATCACATACCCTATTTTCAGGCCGTACTCCCGAACGTACCCAACGCTAATCCCATAGGCGTTCAGGTGGGGCCGTTTCAGATGGCGGATTTCGGAGATAGCATCTTTCAGCACTTCGTGCAGCATTAATTTCCAGCGGGGAAACCCCTTTGACGGAATGAACGAATAGCGCCCATACACACAGATCACACCCGGTTGCTGGAGCGCGGCCATCATTTCGTTGACCCAGTCTTCAGGATACAGTCCATCGGCGTCGGCTGTCAGCAGATACTTTCCTTTAGCTTCTTCGAGCCCCATTTGTCGGGCTGGCCCCCAGCCCTGAATGGGTTGAAACACACTGCGAACATGCAGTTTATCCAGCGTTTTTTGCATTTGATCGGTCGAGTTATTGTTGACGATCAGAATTTCGACCGGATAGGTTGTCTTCGATTTAGCCAGTGACGCAATGCTTCGAAGAATGTTCACCTCCTCGTTCCAGCCCGGAATGACAATACTGACGAGGGGTTTAGGATGTTGAAGTTTATCCAGATCCTGATTGATCGCATCAAAAACAGGCTGTGGAATCTCCTCAAACGATTCGTAGGGAAAGTTAAACTGGTCGAGCCAACGGGGGGCCTTACTAATGTTCATCGCATAATAACGGTTAGATCGCCCCTACATGGCCGCCATTTCGGCAACGGGTTTGCTGGTTCGATTGGGTGGAACAGATTGAAGAATCAATTCAATATGTCGGTAGGTGAAGACAGATAACAAGTGGATACAGGCCAGACAACTCAGCACAAAAAAGAACTCACCTGCGGGGGAATGAGGCACCTTGACCAGCTTAAAAAAAAGCAAATCCATCACGGCCAGCACGACTGTGTGATTCAGATAATAAGAGTAGGATAGTCTCCCCAGAAAGTCGAAACGATCAGTCGCCAATAGGCTGGATATTGCTCCTTTCTCGCGGGAAAACACCAGAATGACCAGCGCGAAAAGCAACGGCATCAGCCAGCTTTCGGCGTGCGCAAATGAACTGACAGACAGGATGGTAGCCCCAAGTAAAACGGTCTCAACAACTGTATACACCTGACGACTGAACCCTATAGGCATTCGCACTCCCAGCCGATATGCCAGCATACCAATCAGGAAACTATACAGGCAGCGGACAAAACCGTAATCGTAATTATAGATAATGCTGCCATTGTGCCGCACGATAAACCAGGCCAGCAGGGCGAAGCTGATGCTGCACAGCAGGGCTATGTTTTTGCGAAACAGCACTAAACAAAAGGCCCAGACGATGTAGGTGTAGAACTCAACGCTAATGCTCCAGCTGGGTCCGTTCCAGGTAACCCCCGAAAACAGATTTAGCGATTGTGTGAGCGTAAGGTTGGCGATGAATGACGGCAAATTCTTATCCTCGGCAAACACCGGATTGGCCAGGGGGACCGCAAACCGGTTAACACCATATCGAAACAACTCGAAAAACAACACCAGCAAGAGCGTAAACAAATGGAGCGGATACAGACGCTTAAAACGCTTGACAACAAAGGGTTTGATACTGGCCAGATCCGTAATCTTGTTAAAGTTACTGTGGGTCATGACGAAGCCGGACAACACGAAAAAGAAGTCGACAAAAATGTCACTCTTTGCTATAAAGGCGCTGCCCGCCAACAGGTTAAGATGCTGTAAGTGAAACAGAATAACCATAATGGCCGCCATGCCCCGAAATGAATCAACCGCTCTGAATCTCATAACGACAGCGAATTAGGCTAACGATTTGTACACGTCCAGTGTCTGATCAATGGACTTCCGGAGGGAGAAGTCCTTTAGTCGTTGCGTTCCTTTCTCAACAAGCTGGGCTTTCAGGGCTGTGTTCGTCAGCGTATCGGCCAGCGTCTCGACCAGATCATCAAGATCAGTCGGGCTGAAGTACACGGCGGCATCGGCAGCTACTTCGCGAAAACAGTCGGTATCACTTAGCAGAATGGGGCATTTCGCCTTGAACGCTTCCAGAATAGGCAAACCAAACCCCTCATACAGCGAGGGATAGACAAATAATTGTGCGTGTTGATAGAGGTACGTGAGCTGGCCATCTGTCGCGCCAATGTGCCGCACCCGATCCGTCAGCTTCAGCCGCTGAATGAATTCAATATCCGCCACTGCCAGCTTTCCTCCACCCGCCAGAATCACGTGTAAATCCGGAAAACGAGACGCCAGTTTACTGACAGCATTCAGAAACAAATAGAAATTTTTGTAGCCGCTCCGGTCGCCTACAAACAGCACATATTGCTCCGGCAGATCGGCGACAGGCTCCGTTATCAACGGGCTTTCGAGATCAATACCATGATAGATGATCGACACTTTTTTAGGATCGACATCGAAGAAGTTGAGCAGATCATTCCGGGTTGTCTTCGAGATTGTAATGATCGAGTCGGCCCGCTGGATATTCTCCCGTTTCTGACGGGTGAGCGGGTCCTGCGCCCAGAAATACTCGGGCAGGCGCTCATAGGTCATGTCATGAATCGTAATGACCAGCGGTTTCTTTAACTGCTGAAAAAAATACGGATCGTAGTAGGTGGGATGAAAGACATCAAAGTCAGCTTTACCGAGCAGTCGTTTGCAGTAAAACTCATTCAGCCGGTAATCGTACCGCTCATTCCGATTCAGCACCAGGTCGCTCAAATGGCCTTTTATGGGCAGCGGTTCATTCTGGATATAATGATTCTGGGCATGGACCACGCCCAACTGGTAGGTAACGTTGTCGGTACGCTTGATGCCCTGAATAATATTGGCAAAGTAACGGCTGATACCCCCGTACCGCTGCGTGCTGAATTTCTGATGGTCGATAAATACTTTAGTCATACTACACAACGGTCGTACAGGTGGGTCATAGGGTCAGGTTAAAGAGCCAGCCAGGTGGATGGCAACAGATCTTTGGTGTTCCAGGTTGGTTGCTGCTTGTACCACTGCCGGGGCGTAATCACCAGCTTATCGGGGTTCGGATTGAGCCAGGCTCCCCACCAGCTAAAGGAGCTGTTGGCAATAATATGGTGTTGGCAT
>CAXTJJ010000021.1:0-18938 GCA_964244155.1 uncultured Spirosoma sp. | reverse complement strand
CATCAGCATCAAATCGGCGACATCGCCATTGGTGCCGGTATTCTGTACAAAAATCGTGTTGTCAGGCAGATCGAGGTTCTGATGAACCCACTCATGATCGTCGCTGAAGACAAACAGGCGGGCGTTCTCACAACGGGCATTCAGTTCGCTGAGCGCCTGTTTGTAGTAATCTATGCCTACGAAACCGAACGTTTTACTGAATTCCGGGTGGCTGACATAATCGCCCCGCCGGATGTGGATAGATACAGGCGTTGGTGTGTTGCCGATGAGTTGACGATAATGCTCGAACTCGGGACTGGGTATGCTGTTCAGCGTAAGCTCCCTCCGGATCGTATCGGCACTATCGCGAAAATAGGCTTCCGATTGCCAGAAACCATCCAGCGTAATGCAGTTGGCCCGTGCCTGAACAATGCTGTCGTCGAAGTGAAACTGTTTCTCTTTCAAAAACAGAAAAATAGGCGGCAAACTCCGATTCGGCAGGAGTTTTGTCGCTTTGGAAACATACTCGAGTGGCGATTTCTGAAGCAGCTTGTACGGCACCGAAAACTGCCCCAGTTTAAAAGGCCGCACCGTATCCGTAGCGTACTCATAAAGGTAGTAGCTCAGGTCCAGATACAAGGCGGTCTTGTTTTTCAGCGCGAGATGCCGGGCAGCAGCGTACTGAAAAAGCTGATTTCCTAAGCCACTGGTAATTCTGCTGATAACCATAGTAAAAAATTACTAGTAAACAGGTGTTGGCACGTCTGGAACGCCCAAAAATCACAGCAACCTGCCTAATTATTAATTTTATATTTTTATAAACTATTTATTAACAATAATAATCTATTTGGAGCTTAAAAATACAATATATAGATGAAAATAAAATGTAGTAAACAAAAATAATTAATAGGCTAGCCTGGCTCACGTTCGTACGTTCTTCACGTTCTCGCTTGGCTCTGCCAAGTGAGGGTTATTGTTTCAAGGGCCTCTGGCCCGTTTCCACTATAATTTGACTGTCACCGGCCAGAGGCCGTTAAAAAAATAGCCCTCACTTGGCAAAGCCAAGCGAGAACCTGCGGGGCTGTCACCGGCCAGAGGCCCTTGAAGGAATAGTCCTCACTGGTACGCCAGTCCGGCCGGCAAAGCCAAGCGAGAACGTGAGAACCTGCGTAAACAAAAATGATCGCTACTCAATAATTCCCCTGCAAATGAGCCAGTACCTCTTCCCGATTTCGGGCGTGTAAGATTTTGGCTCCCGACAGGTTGGGAAATAGATTTTCGTATTCGTTAAATGGGTGTTCTTTGCCCCAGTTCGGGTCCGACAGGATGATATTCGTACCGCCAAAACAACTGGCCAGTGCCGCTGTACCGCCATGCATGGAAATGAAGTGGTTGCAGTTGGCATACACCATCAATTGCAGGTGATTGTAATTATTGACGACAGATGGATGATACTGCGTGTATAAATCATCCATTAACACCACCTGAGGATGGTTTTTTCGCAGCCAGGCATGCTCATCCAACACTAAAGTTTCGCTGTTGTCCTGCACAATCTGGCTGGGCAGTGGCCGGTTATAAACGATCTGGTATGTTGATCCATACGTTTTGATAATACGGTCGAGCGTTGGGATGTCCAGAAAGTTGATGGGGGCCTGATCCCACTCAATGTTGTATTTATTGGCAATGACCAGCAGGGGTTTATCAAACACAAACAGGTCATTCCTGAAATGGTCTTTGTAAGGCACCCGCGCCCACTTACGAAAGCTATAGGTGTTACTGTGCGTCATGTTAGGCACGTTGTAATGGCTGTAGGACTCCAGCCAGACGCGCTTCTCAAACCGTTCTTCGTGGTTTTCACTGAAAAAATAAAACTCTTTTGTGGCTTTGGCCGAGATCGTTTTATCCAGTGTGCCGTTCAGATAATGCCAATACGCAAACGGAATCACATACCGCAGTTCCTGATCAAACTCGCCGTGGTAACTAATTACTTTATACTTTTTCTTCAGCAGGTAATCCTGAACCACATAACGCCCCTGAACCAGCTTACAGTAATAATTGTCGCGCACAAAATAGCCCAGATCCGAAGGCAGATCTGGGTATTTAACTCGTGCAAGCACATACAGGGACTTTAGAATCAACTTTTGCATAAACGGTATTAACAAAGGCGAAACGTCAGGCAGCTTTGCCAAGCGTTTTTAATTCGGTAAGCGAGTATTTATAGCGAAATGTCAGTCCAATATAAATCAGTGCGCCCATGGCTATTTCCACGCTTATATTCAGCACGTTTATTGAATCGGCAAACGATTTATAGAGCGAAATAGCCCCAATCATTGCCAGACAGAACAGGATTGGCTTGACGATATTTTGAGAAAACTCGCCCAAAAAGGGCCCAATAAGTGACTGTACAATTCGAAAATTGATAAGCAGATTGGCCATCGTTGCCACCAGAAAAGCCGAAGCAATACCGACCACACCCCACTGCTGAGCGAAGAAATAAACGAGTGGTATCTTGATAAACAGCGTAATCACATTCAGGAAAAACAGCAGTTTCGGCTTTCCTTTCGAGAAGGCCAGCGTGAAAAGCGGATTGCTCAAAAACGTGAAAATGCTGACGAAAACGAAGATGCGAATCAGCAGGATGGTAGGCTCCCAGCCCGGTCCGTAGAACAGCGGCACCACGCTATCGGCCGTAATGAAAAGGCCTGCCAGCAGCGGCAAATTTACATAACTCAGCAAATCCAGAATGGTCAGGTACGACTTTTTTAATTCGTTGGTATCGCCCTTGAATCGCGCCAGAATGGGGTAAGCCACCTGCAGCACAATGGGACTCAGCCTCGAAATCGGGAAAACGGCCAGTTGCGAGGCCAGCGTATAGTATCCGAGTTGTTTGACGCCCAGCATACCACCGACCAGAATGTTATCTGAGTTCGCCTGAACAAAGCCCACAATACCGTCGCCCACGTTGTAGAGGCCGAATCGAAGGTGATCTTTGATCAGACTCAGGTCGAATTTGAGCACCGGCGAGAATAGACTGGCTCCATAAACCACCTGAAGAATTGATTTAATGGCCTGCTGCGCCAGTTGCCCGATAATCAGCGACAGTTCGGCATACCCATTGTAGGCCAGCCCTACTGTAATGATGCTGCCAACCACGGTTCCCGTGATGTCAATACTGGCTACAGATTTGAATCGAAGCTCTTTCTGTAGCAGAAACAGGTAAATCTGGCCGAAATAAACAATGATAAAATACAGCGACGACAGTTTGATAACCTGCTCCAGCCGGGGTTCTTTATAATAGGCCACCACCAGCGGCCAGCAGAAAAAAACGACAATGCCAATCAATAAACCCAGCGACAGGTTAAGCAGATAAATCGTCGACAACACCTGCCGATCTTCTTCCTGTTTGTAGATGATGGAGTTTGAAAACCCCAGATTCGCAAAAATGCTGAAGAAGGCGATCATTAGCGTACTGACGCTGACGATCCCGAAAACCGACGGCTCCAGCAGCCGGGCCAACACGGCGACCTGACCAAACTGAAACAGGGTAGAAATCGCCGTGGACATACTCATCCACTTACCACCGCTTATCGCTTGTGTTTTATGACTCATTTAGGTTGTTGATCAAGGACGGTTTCGGGTGTTGACGGGTTAGCCACCACTGTATTTGGTTCTGCAAAACGCTTGGTCCGAACTATGCCCTGTTCGATATCGCCCAGCGTTGGCGCGTCGGTATCTTCCCCTTCGACTTTGTTGAGGGCAATCAATATTGGATGCTTGGCCGCTTTTGCGTACAAGCTAAACAGTTGCCGGTCGCGACGACCCCAGATTGTGTGAACAGTCAGTGCCATAATCGACACGGCACTCTGGTTTATGAGGTGCAACGGAATAGGACTCCCCACCAGCGCGGGCAGTTCAAGAAGGATTTTCGTAAACCTGCTCGTTTCCATCAACTCATCGCGAGTCAACAAATCATTCAGATCCCGCGCGTTCATGAACGTAGGCTGGAGTTCGTAGGGTACGAAAACAATGCCTTCCTGCTCAAATCGCTTATCACTATCCGTCAGTCGGGGATAGAAATACGCCACCTGATCGCCCGACTCCGCATACATTCGGGCCAGGCCATGTGCCAACCACGTTTTACCCTGCTTCGAACGCATACTGAATAAGGTGATGAGCGCCGGGTGGGTTGGTATCCGCTGGTTCTCAATGTCGATATTGATGGCATTACCCAGTTGTTCGAACATACCCACGGCTGCCCGGCTGGTCCGCGAGTTGACCGCGAATTTTTTAACCAGCGGAAACACCGCCAGTACAGAACGGCCTATCCATTGTTCAGCCTGTTCCAGCGAGTTAATACGCTTGTCGGCCCAGAAGCGGATGGCGGCCAGCAACAGGGCGATGACAAGGCCAGCCCCCGCAGCAATAACGCTGAACAGCAAACGCTTGGGTGCCTGTGCCGATAGCGGAAAGGCGGGTGGGTCCAGCACCGACAGCGAACCGTCAACACTAATATCCTGCCGATGGGTGGTTGCCTGATTCAGCGATTGCACCAGTGTAAGGTATTCTTTTTCGGCAACATCCATATCGCGGGTCAGTTGCCGCTGTTCCGACTCAAGCGGGGTAAACGTTTTCGATTCGGCCTGATAATCGTCCAGCCGTTTCTTGATCGGCACCATTCGGGCACCTGACTCTTCATACTCCAGCACTTTACCCAGCCATTCATTGACCAGTTTCTGCTTCGGTACGGATTCCGACGAATTGTCGGCTGCGAAGTAGTTCTGGGCAATCTGCTTCAGTTCCTCCGATGCCTGATTGATTTTCGCCTGGTATTTATCCAGTACAGGCTGTGGTTGCCCGTTGGTGCGGGCATTGATCAGTTGCCCTTCGGCAGCGGTCAGTTCGGCCTGTTTGTCGGTAAGGGCGGTATTGATTTTGAGCAGGCTTCCCCCCTGCGTCATGCGCTGGCTCAGCGAGTTCATGGCGGCTTTAGCGCCCTGGTTGCGCATCACTTCGTTATTGTACTCGGCAACCAAAGCCTCGCGGGTAGCGGAACGGGTTTTCAGTTCGTCTTCGAAGTTAAGAACGTTATGTTGCACGTTAAAAGCCCGAAGTTTCGCTTCGGCATTGTCCAGAAGCCGCTTTGCATCTTTGGCTTTGCCTTCGTAATACTTGACGACCGGATTGGCTTCCCCCCGTTTCAGTGCCGTATATCGTTCGTTAAGTTCAACGACAGCGATGTTCAGTGTTTGCTGGGCAATGGCCGGATCGTCGGCTTCGTATTCCAGATCCAGCATATCACTACCGCTTCGGCGATTGGCTTTCAGCTTTTTACCGATGTACTCAGCTGAATAGTAGGAATCGGAGCCAAGCAATAGCTGCCGAATCGGATTATCGGTCTGGCTTTTGGCCAGGCTGTCAAGCCGAACGCGGGTGTAGGTCGGATCGCCCGGACGTACCAGCGATTTCCATAAGCCGGCCGGAATCGTTTTCTGTAAGGCCTGAAAACTCGCGTCCGAAAGTTGGTACTGCGTTGGTTTAGTAAGTTGCAGGTGTTCGCTCAGCAGGTTTAGCCCCACAAAATAGAGTGTCTGATTGGAGTTGAGCGTTGTCAGGATGTTATCAAAAGCGTTGCTAACAGCCGAATAATCCGTTTGAAATCCTTCCTGCGCCGAACGCAACGAATAGCCGGACGTAAAGCCCGTATACAGTGTTGCTTTGGTTTTGTAGACCTTTGTTTCATTGCGCATGAAGTAATAAACTGTTCCGGCGGCCAGGCACGGGAAGAGTATAAACCAGATGAGATGCTGCTTCAGGAGTCGCCAAAGTGATTGAATTGTCATACGGCTAGTTGCGTTTCAGTTGATGAATAGGGACCCCCACGACCAATTCGAGGGCGTAAATATTTTTGATAAACTGGGTCTTGGCCTGTTCCACCGTTGACCGGGTTTCGGCGTATCGGTTGCTGTTGAAGGCATGTGTTTCGGGCGTGATCTTCCCCTTCTGCAACTCCACCTCGGCAATCCGGAAAGCTGCCAGCGACGCCTGGTCGTCGCGCAGGCGAATCTGTAGAACCCGCCGCGACAGAATCAGGTCCTGAAACAGATTGAACAGGTCTTTTTTAAGCTGAATTTCGGCGGTCCGCTTGCGCTCCTTTGTGGCTTCGTGATTCCAGCGTGCCAATCGAATCTCCTGCGGACGAGCAAATAAATCATGAATACTGATAACCACGTTTACCCCCGCCCGGTAGCCATTGGATATTTGCGCCAGTTGATCCGTCGCACTCGTTCCGGTCGATAATATGGCCTGATTCCCCGTTGAGTAGTTAACAAATCCCGTCAGGTTTTGCAGTACCTGCAATTTGGAAAGGTGCAAGGCCGATAGTTGTGAATTTGCTACGGCACTTTCAAACTTTACCAGCGGTGAGTAGGCCAGGGCCAGTGTGTAAAGCTCATCGAACGGGATCAACTGCGTGGAAATATCCCGATTGAAATCGAACGCCATCGTGTCGATGGGTAAACCGTCGGCGGCTGTTATTAGTGGTTTAGCGGCAGCTGGCGGTGGTGTAACAACCCCCTGGCCGTACCCGGCACTACCTAGTAGGACCCACATGACCAGACCCAGTATGCAGTGTCGCAGTATGAAGTGGTGGCTCCGTGGGCTCTCCTTATACCCATTCGTAAACATTGGTTTGCGGTATAAAATCATATCTGTACTCGTTTCCTCAATGACTGTTTAGTAAAGTAGATGGCTGCTCCTGCCGCCAGAATTTGGGCAGGCCCTGTATAACTGATTCAAATTCGTTGGCCCGTTGCTTCCAGGAGTTGGCCTGCGCCATATCGACCCGTTGCTGAACGCGTTGCGCATCCGTATCGGCCAGTGCCCGTCGTAGTGCCTCGGCAAATAGCTGTGGGGTGCGTGCTATTTCAATAACACCCGCGAAATCGTCCAGTATGGAAAATGGCGTTGACACAACCGGCAGACCAGCGGCCAGGTACTCGTTTATTTTAAGCGGATAAATGGTATAGGTGTGCTTATTGCACACAAATGGAATAATGCCCACACTCAATTTGGCTAGTAAAGGGGGTAGTTCGGCAGGCTGGCGTGGCGGAATGAACGTAACATTTGGGAACGTACTCAATCGCTTCGTCAGGGCAGGTTCATGCACCTCGCCGATGAATTGAAAGTCGACATCCAGCATCGTGCGGGCGCAGTACGCCATGATGTCAATGTCGATTCGATTATCGGCCGAGCCGAGGTAACCAACGACAGGCTTTTCGGGCGGGCGTTGTTGCGCCAGTTGTCTGGCCTGGTTGAACAGATCGAAATTGACCCCGTTCTTGACGCAGAACGTTTGGGATTGCAGCGTTGCCTTATCCTGTTGCAAGGTTTCAGATGTGGTAATCACCGCATCGACGCGCCGGATAAATTCGTTTTCATAGCGACTTCCGTGTCGGCTCATCCAGTCGCCCGCCGTTGTGATTTCGTCGAAACAGTAATAGATCGTGCCACACTCATTCAGCTTACCCAACAACGGCAATCCCACCACCGGATTATAAGCATTGATAACCAACGGCTTGCGCATGGCCAAATGCTTCATTACGCCTTTCAGACCACTGGTCAGCACGCTCGTATTCCATCCCAGCAATCGGTCATGCGATTTTTCGGAGAGCCAGTTGATCGGCAACATCAGCGGTGGCGTCCAGACGTATAGCTCGCCACCGGATTCGGTTTTTACTTTGGTCAATGGGTTGTCAAGCCGCACCGCTTTCCGGGCCGGCAACTCCTTTCGCCCAATCATCAGATCTTTGGCGGTGTACAGGTAATCGACAAATAACACCCTGTGATGAGCCGACAATTCGGTCATGAGCTGTACCACAGCCTTCTGAAAATCGCCTGCCCAGGGGGTTTGTGTTATACAAATGATGCTGTCAAATTGCTTCATAACGATCAGGCTTAAGTGAGGCAGTTTCTTCAGTTGCGGAGCCTTCAATGGGTGGAGCAATGTCCCACCGGTTGCAGGTGGCGACCAACATGGTACTGATAAAAATTACACTACTGGTTGGAAACTGGCCCAGCACCGGATTTGAATACCCCATGAGGGCAATCCCGACAAATTCGGCCAGAAATCCGTACATTACTTTACTGAGCCAGGGGTCTTTTAATTTCCACACCCTGTACACACCAATCCCGGCAAAGCCTGTCAGCATCAGAATGTAGAGGCCCACCCCTACCCGTCCCGTTTCGATCCAGAGTTCGACATACCAGCTATCGGGCGGAGTCTGAGCGGCCCAGTGCCAGGGCGAAAAACGGGCGCCCATATCGGTCGATGTCCCTATGCCCGCGCCAAACGGCAAGTCTTTCAGATAGCCTTTCAGCTTTTCCTGATTTTGAAGCCGGAGTATAAAAGAAGGGTCGTTCATGGGGGTCAGGGCCGACCGCATGCGCTGAACCTGGTAATTCGAACTGCCAATGCTGGTATACATCAGCAGCAGCAGCAGGGGGACTGCCATTGCCGAGCCAATCATGAGTTTCAGCAAATCGCGTTTCAACACCAGATAAAATGCAAATCCGGCCACCAGCACAAACAGGGCGCTGCGTGTTCCAGAAATAGCATATCCCCAGAAGTAGATCAGAGTCAGAATGGCAAATACGACTTTGGGCAGTATCTTTTTCTCCTCAAAGACCCGAATCAGAGCCACCAGCGTAACGCCCGCCATCTCGGCCCCGAACTGAGCCGCATCCGAATAGAACGAGAAGCACCGAAGCTGTCCGAATAGCATGTGCGTTCGGGCATTGAAGCCACTATTGAGCCAGACCACCTCGGCAGGCGACAGCCCCAGATACTGTTGCTTGAAAGCCCATAGAGCCGCCAGCAACGACCAGATCAGCCAGGTATTAACGAAAAAACGAATGTCTTTACGAGTCAGAGGTGTTACCAATATTATGCAGGCCACCAGAAACCAGTGCAATGAAAAGGCCCTTACATGGAAAAACCAGGCCGGGCGGTAAGGGGCTTCGGGATTGATCAGTTCGATAACCGTATACAGAAACCAAATGGTTATCAGGGCAAATGTCAGACTCCGTAATCGGCGCCACTCCATCCGTTGCCCGTTCACAAACAAGCTGAACAAAGTAAGTGCGAGCAGGCCGTCAATCAGCAAACCAACCGGAACATCGATCTGAACAAAGCGCGTAAAGCCAACGGTAAAACTTAGCTGTATATATAGCAGTAATCCCACCCGTGGTTCCAGCAATACGGAGATGACCAGCCCGATCACGATTGGTAGAATAACGGCCAGAATGGCCCCCGGCACCCCCATTTTACTGACCAGATACCCCACCATGATGGTGTATACCCCACCCAGGAAGGTATACAGCCAGAATTGGGGTAATCCCGGGTTTTTATTCAGTAAAAATGTTGGCTGGGCCATAGTGGGTGCTGGTCGTGTGTGTTGAGCTTACGTTTATTCAGGTATTCTATGGCGCGGGATCAGACCCCTACAGCCACAGGTTGATTCGCCGGTATGGGTTGCCTGGCCGAATGCCTGAAATTCCAGAGAATGGCATTTTTCACGGCCTTGAGGTAGTCGGGTTGCCAGCTCAAGAGGTAATAGCCAAGCGCTTTAGGCACTGCCAGCCCCAAATAGTACAGGTAAAAAACCCGTAGGGGTAGCCCCGTTACATTCCGGCGCATGAACCACAGGCGGTTGCGTGTATGATAGTAGACTTTCATGGCGTTTGCTTTCCCAACGCTCATCGACTCGCGGTGATAGATCAGGGCCTTTGGCTGGTAGTAAATCTGAAATCCTGCCCGCCGTATCCGCATCGACCAATCCAGCTCTTCGTAGTAGAGGAAAAAACTATCGTCCAGACTACCGGCCTTTTCCAGCACAGGCCGACTAACGAGCATCGCGGCACCATGAGCAAAGTGAGTTGGGCCAGGTTGTTCGTGTTGCCCTTCATCCGGTTCCATCAACCCAATAGCCCAGGTCCGGCCGGTATATTCATTCAGCGGATGGTAGCCCGCATACTGAATAACAATCGGCTGATCATGATACCGGATTTTTGGACAGACCACTCCCACCTGAGGATTTTGAAAGAACGGTTGTATCAACTGTTCCAGCAGGTCGGGGGTAACGATGGTATCGTTGTTGAGCATGAAGTAATACTCGCCCGCTGCATGACGAATACCCAGATTGTTCCCTCCCGAAAAGCCTAGATTTTCCGGGCTAACGACCACTTTCACATTCGGATAATTACCCTGCCGGATGCGGTCTGTCGGGTCTTCCCGAGAGCCGTTGTCGACCACGATAACTTCGAAGTACGGGTAGGTAAGCTTCCGGGTCGATTCCAGCAAATCGCAGGTAACGGCTGTTTGATTATAGTTAATGGTAATTAGCGAGATGAGCGGTGTGGTAGTTGCCGGTTTTATATCTGCCATATTCATTATGTGTATAAAAGCGATGGAGCCCGTTTGCAGGATCAACCCAACAGTGAGGTCCCGTCGATAACCTATTTATGTATCTGGATACTTAGTAAGAAGAAGTTTATGAGTAGTTCTATTTATAAATATAAAAGTAAACTCAATATATTCATTATAAAAATAAAGTAAACAATATATTTTTTATTCCACAATATTATACGCTTTTACAGCCAGATTTAATACGGTGAAGCCGAGTCTGGGAACCCGGCTTCACCACAGTGAATAGACTGTTAGTCTACCTTCAATACTTTGCGAACTACCCGCTCGGCACCTTGTTTTATTTCCAGAAAATAGGTTCCTACCGGAAGCCGCGACAAATCTATTTCGCCTGAAAACCGGTTCCCCTGGCCTGGAATTCGTACCTGTTGATGCATATGACTCATGCCGGCATCGAACACATACACTTTAAGCGAAGACGTAGATGCCCGCTCTGCCTGAACCGTTACGAAATTGGACGTTGGGTTAGGAAACACGCGAACAACTTCGTCCAGGCTTTTTGTATCTGCCAACGCAACAGCCGCCTGACGCGCGTTGGGTGCTACGTTGCCCGGCACCACAAACAGGGGTGTTTCGGTAACCGTGAGCTGTAACTTGCCCTGACTCGTACTGACGAGTTCCATATCCATATCGTTGCTACCCACTTTGGGTCGGTAAACGCGGGCCTGGGTCGCATTGCCCAGATCCAGTGTGTAGGACGCTGTACGGCCAACCTCATCGGGAACGACCAGCACAAAAGCCGAATTGCCGTTGCGCTCATACCGATCTACAAAGGGGTTTCGATTGAGCGTTTCTTTGTATATATAGTCGCCGAAGAGCTTCTTGGTCTGGTACAGATAATCGGCGGCTGGTCGGCGGGTCATGTTGTCACCATTGGCCAGCCCCGACGTGCCGAACATACCTCCTGTCGAATTGTCGTCGTAAAGCTGGTAGAAAAACACCTTCTCGATACCCTGCCGGGCATACAGCAAAGCCGTCCGTAAAATCCAGTCCCCCTGCGTTTCCAGAGCCGATTTGTTGCCGATGGGAATGGCCCGCAATGGACTTCCCTGATTCACATCATAGCCCGTTTCGGTAATCCAGACCGGCATATCGTAGGACTGCCGGTGCGCTGTTTGCCGAAAATCTTCTGCAATCAGGTTAACGGGCGTTACTTCCGGTGCCGCCCCCCGCGTGGAGGTACCACTCTGCGATGAAGAGGTATTGTCGGAATACATATGGTAGTTGATGATGTCCCAGCACAGGTTTACGGTACCATCGGGTTTGTAGCCCCGGTACTGTTTACACCAGTCGATCATTCCTTTTACGTAATCCGACCCGCTCGATGCCGATGCCAGTCCACCAATAACCACCTTCACTGCAGGGTCAGCATTTTTCACACCAACACCCGGCCCCATGCTGTTTTTATGGCCATCATAAAAGGCCGACAGATTAGCGGCATATTCGCGGGCTGTCTGGTAGGCTTTACGGCCTTTCCACCACTTGTCGCGTTCGTTGTCGCACTCGATGTATTTGATTAACCCCATGCCTATTTTGATGGAGTTCGGGGTGTCGCCCGTCCAGCGGGGTGTTGAGTTAACGCTCAGCAGGGCCGGGTTCACGTTGGGGTTATAGCCGTAGCGGGCCATGTACTGAAAGCCCATTTTTGCCTGTTCCAGGTAGGAGTTCGGGTCGGAGAAATCTTTCCCGTATCGCAACGGCGTGTTTTCGGCGTCGCGCTGGTCCTGCGGATAGGTGTTGACCATCCAGTCCGGAATGGTTTTCAGACAGGCCAGCACCTCGATACCATCTGCTTTACAGCGTTCGTAAATAGCATCGAAGTTCCAGCCCCCGCTCATGGTTGGACTGTAGGAATAACTGGCTTCGTTCGACTCAAGCTTGTTCCAGTCCATGTAATGCCGAATACCGGAAAACCCTTTTACGATACTCATTTTGGCCTCACTGACCATCCAGGGCGTATTACCATCCTCGAAATTCCATTCGTAAGCGTTCACGCCCAGCATATCGCCGAGTTTAACCGTTTTGGCTGGCACGGGCGTTGGCGTCTGGCTGGGTGGCGTGTAGGAACCGTAAAGCTCCATTTCCGTGGGGAAAGCCCCGTAGGTATTGATGACCAGGTAGCGGGCATTGCTGATGGGCTGATCCAGCTTGAAGCGCATGTTACCGCTCGTAGACCGGTTAGGATACGGCCCCACCCAGTTCGCATAGTCGCTGCCCGTAAAGGTAGCCACCGGAATCCGTTGCCATTGGTCGTTGATCACCCACAAAGTCATTGGGTTATCCTGACACGACCCGACAAAATCGTAAAGCCGCACACTTTCGAGCGTTATCGACTCACCATCGAGTAATGGATAATAAGCATCATACTGAGGCAGCACTTTACCCCAACCCGTTTCTACTACGGCATCCGTAACTCCGTCGAACAGCCCCTGTAGCCCATTACTTACATTGGTAAGCTGATACCAGCGTTTGGCATCGATTGGAATTTTCTTTTCGGGCGCGATGATCGATGAGACGCGAACGACCTGCGTCTGTGCTACATTGTCGGCCGCCAGGAAGGTGGACGAAGCGGCCTGCGATGCGGTGATGATTGCTGTCCCGGCAGCCACTACAGATGCCTTCCACGAACCGGAAGCATTCGACACGGTAAGTACGGATGGATTAGAGGATGTGAATGTAATGGGCGTTCCTGTGTTTGTACTCGTAGCCGACAGGGCAAACTCACCGTCGTCGGTTGTTTTATCGGGAAGTGCAGCAAAGCTGATGCTTGCCGGTGCCAGAATTATACCGCCCTGTGTAATGTCTACCCAGTTGAAATTCCAGGCTCCACGAACCGAATAGATACGCAGTACCTGGCTTCCGGCTTGCAGCGTAGCGGTTGTATTGATAGTCGTCCAGTTTTGCCAGCCGCCCGTGCGCGGTACGTCGATACTACCCAACACCGCACCCGACTCATCTTTTATGTTGATCAATCCGTTTCCCCAACTGTTGGCCACCCGAAACCCAAACGTGTACACGCCAGTCGTGGGCACCGTAACGTTATAGTCCATCCAGTCGTTATCGTCGATGTAGCTGATGTCGGTTCCGCCATTCGTATCAGATGCCTGCTCCGGGCGAACGTCCGTTGCCACATCGAAGCTTTCGGCTTCGAGCTTTCCGGGCAGAGTACGTCCCTCCGTGGCTTCAAACCAGTTCAGGTTCCAGTCGCCCTTCAACACATAAATCCGTAATGTTTGACTGCCTGCATTCAGGCGGGCCGTTGCTCCGATTGTTTGCCAGTTTTGTGTGCCGCCTGTTCGGGGTATGCTAACGGTACTCACCACCGTGCCATTGGCCAGCCGGAGTTCAAAAGCAGAGCCATCGCCGTAGCCATTGGCAACCCGGAACCGGAACGAGTAAACCCCGTTATGCGGCACATTGATGGCGTAGTCCATCCAGTCGCCTGTGTCGATATTGCCAACGTTTTGTCCCCCCCCGTCATCGGCCGTTGATTCGGCTCCTATACCCTGCATGGCAGTGTAATTTTCAGCTTCAACCCGGCCCGGTAAGTCTGTACTTAACCAATGGGTTGACACTGACCGGTATCGGCTCAGGTTATCCGGCGCGAAAGCGATGACACTGGCTGTAAATAAACCTATACCACCGGCAATGAACATATAGGTGTAAACAGATCGTAGAAATTTGCCCATATACAGATTTTACAGTTTAATTATGCCTAAAATTTATAGGTTTTATTTATTATTATAAAATTAAACTTACTAAATAGAAGCTTTATTTAAAAAATGTTAATATTGTGTACTTCTTTTCATCAATAATTATCAAATACTCACAGCCTCTATAAGCATAATGGTTTTCCTACTACATTTCGCTTGTTCACTACTTGGTGGCTACCTCTTACTCAACGTTGCTTATTTATTTGTATCGGCAGTTGCCGGTCGTTTAGGAAACGCTGATGATGTTCCTCCCGCCAAAGCTGTTGACCGATTTCGCCGAATTGCGGTCCTCATTCCAGCCTACAAAGAGGACGCTGTTATTGAAGGATCAGTTATAGCCAATTTGAAACAGACCTACCCTTCGAATCGATATGACCTGATTGTTATTGCCGATTCGTTTCAGCCACAAACGCTGGAAAAACTTGCACACTATCCCATTCAGGTTATTCGTGTTGACTTTGACCAGTCCACTGTTCAAAAATCCATCACCTATGCCCTCAACGCACTGCCTGAAACTATCTACGACATTGTTGTAATTTCCGACGCAGATAACCACATGGCGGCCGATTTTCTGGAACGAATCAATCAGGCCTTTGGACAGGGTTGGCGGGCCATTCAGGGGCATCGGGTGGCGAAGAACACCAACAAGAGTGTGGCTATCTTCGACGCTATGAATGAAGAGGTTAACAACAACCTGTTCCGGGCAGGGCAGCGGGCACTCGGGCTTTCGGCTATGTGTATAGGCTCAGGTATGGCCTTTGAACCTGCCTTGCTAAAAAATGCCCTGAATCAGATCAAGACCGTAGGTGGGTATGATAAGGAGCTGGAAATGCTGTTGACGGTCAATCACGTTAAGGTTGGCTACCTGCAAGAGGCTATTATCTATGACGAAAAAGTCCAGAACGTGGCTGTATTCAACAAGCAGCGCACCCGATGGATAGCGGCTCAGGTATATTTCGTCAAAGCCTATTTCTTGATTGGTATCCAGCAACTCTTTAAGGGCAATGGACAAGCCTTCAATTCATTGGTAAGATCGCTACTGCTTCCCCGACTCATTTTACTGACTATTCTGTATGTACTGGCCTTTTCAAGTCTGCTGTTTGATAGTCAGGAGTTTAAGCTTGCATGCTGGGGGTCTTTTGGCCTAATGGTAGCCAGTCTGGCCATATCGATTCCTGTTTCTTTATGGCAAAAGATATCTGTACGTGATTTTTTGGTACTGCCTATGTTAATCTTCGGCATGTTCAGGTCGCTACTCAATTATAAAAAAGCCGGTAAGGTATTTTTACATACGCCCCACGCTGAAACATCCGACCTGAAGTAAGCAGCCATGAAGACCAATCAGCCTTAGTCCGAGTAAAGATATTTTGACGAGATTACCGGATTTATTGGCCGAACATCCTGTAACCTTGTCAAAAACAAACCTGTCTTTTTACTTCTGATAGGTAAACTTCAGGATATACCCTTTTTTTCCGTCGCCCTCACTGGCAATGAATAGATCGCCGTTTGGGGCAAAGCAGATGCCTTCGGGTTGCCGAAACGCTTTGGGGTCGAGTGGCTCGGAGTAGATAATCCGGGCTTGTCGACTGGTGATGAGCAGGCGTTTTCCGGCCGATGTAAGCATGTACCACTCACCTGTGATGGGGTGAACCGCAATGCCCGATGGTTTGTAGGTTTTCGGGTCGATGCCCGCCACTTTCAGTTGCTCGTCGTTCAGGCTCATGTCTTTGAAGACAGCCCGATTCAACAGATCGAACGAGTAAACGGCTTTGTCGCTCGATCCTTCGCCGTTTTTTACGGCAATAAGCAGCCGTTTTGTTTTTGGATCATAGCCTAATCCTTCTACTTCGGTTTTCTTGGGCAGGTCGGTTTTGGTGCGGCCAATCTGCGTTGACTCAGGTTTAAATCGCGATAAAGTACCGTTGCTCTCAAGAACATACACCTGATCGTTTACGTATTCGATTCCTTCAAAATCACCGTAACCGCCAAAGCCAAAATCCTTGACGACTTTTCCCCTTTTGGTGTCGAACACGTACACAACGGCTTCTTCGTCCTGAACACATAGTAACTGACCGTTTTTGTAATAGGTCAAGCCCGATATCTCTCGCAGTTCTTTAGGCAGCGTGTAGTTTTCGGCTGGCTTATTGAGGGTATACGGTAGTTTGAAGGGCACGTCAAGTGTGCCGGCTTCAGGCTGATCCGTTTTTTTGGTCGAGGGACCGCAGCCTGCCAACAGTAGTAGTAATCCAGCAACCAAACGATTCATACAAAACAGGTTTGAGCAAATGTAACCATTTGACTTTATTGTAAAAATCAAAGAAGTAATGTCTTTTACCAGAAAAACCAACTTACCCGGAAGTTAACAGCCTTCAAAAACAGAATGGCGTCATTCAGATTCCCGAAACCGGCATTCCGCTGCTTTCTTTTTCGTTGGCTCTATGGAATGATTAGTTTTGATTATAAACCCCACATATCATGACTTACCGCTTAACGACCTCGCAAAAGTGGCAGCTTGCCGTCAGCGTGTTCGTTATTTATTTTCCTATTCGTCTCTATGTTAACGTGTCGTCGCTGAGTTGGTTACTGATGGTTCGTAATGTGCCGTTCTGGCTATTGGAAACAATACTAACCATTCTGTTTTTCTATGCCTGGCTCACCGTAACGGAATGGCTGCAACAAGTGCTTTTCAAGCGGTTTGGTGAAGACTTCCTTATTGAGTTCAAGATACCGGCTCAGCTGGCAACGTTAGTCATTGCCAGTGCCTTGGCCCTCATCTTTAATTTTGCCTTTTCGATGATCTGGCGGGGTTTGGATACCGCCCTCGAAAATCGGTTTGGTATTTACCGCGAGCAGGAAGTCCGTCCGCAGCGACCCGTCATGACACCTGCCATGCTGGACGAACGGCGCAAACGGAACGACCAGCGTCGGCGGGTGAACAATGGGCTGACCGTGATGGCTATGTTATCGGCTTTTTACCTGGCCGCCAACCGTCGGGCTTACCGGGAGCTGGAAGTTGTGCAGGTTCGAGCCGAACGCCTGGAGAAGGAGAATGTTCAGGCGCAGTTTGCCGCCCTGAAGAGTCAGGTCAATCCCCATTTTCTGTTCAACAGCCTCAGCATATTATCGTCGCTAGTCCATGCAGATGCCGAGTTATCCGAGAAATTTATCGACCAGTTGTCGCGGGCCTATCGCTATATTCTGGAGCAGAAGGATAACGAGCGGGTGTTATTGAGAACCGAGCTGGAGTTTATTCAGGCCTATCGCTTTTTGTTGAATATCCGCTTCGAGAACAAATTTGACGTGATGATCACAGTGCCCGAAACTGACCAGACCCGGTACAGTATTGCCCCGCTGACCTTGCAGTTACTAGTGGAAAATGCGGTGAAGCACAACCGCATGTCGGCCAAAGAACCGCTGAAGGTGCACATTATGCTTGATCAGGACTGTCTTGTTGTCAAGAATAATCTGCAGCCTCGCCCACAGTCCGAAACATCTACCGGCATGGGTTTACAGAACATTATCACCCGCTATGCCCTGCTCACCGAACGGCCCGTTTGGGTAGGCGAAAGCGAAGGCAACTTTGTCGTAAAGATTCCACTATTACTCAATGAGCGAATGAATGAATCTGTGAATGACCGGGCAAGTGTTTCCCGATGGTCATAGCCTGCTTATGCCAGGCTCTCAGTCAACCAGTCAGCCATTCTCATTAATTATATGAACGTAGTCATTATCGAAGATGAAAACCTGACAGCTAAACGGCTCGAAAGTTTACTCCACAAATACGATCCGGCTATCACCGTACTGGCCCGGATTCCGTCGGTTGCCGAAGCGGTCAGTTGGTTTGACGAGTCGCGTAGCCCCGTCGACCTGATCTTCATGGATATCCACCTCGAAGACGACCTTGGCTTCCGAATCTTCGAACAAACACAGCTGACCACACCGGTTATTTTTACAACGGCCTACGATGAATACATGATTCAGGCCTTCAAGGTCAATAGCATCGACTACCTGCTCAAACCCATCAACTACGATGAGTTGGTAGCGGCTATCGAGAAATATAAAGCCCTCAAAAAACAGTTTGGTCAGGCAACCTCAACCTCGCATGACCTCGAAACACTTCTGACCCTGATTGGTAAATCGAAGCAAACCGATTATAAAGAACGCTTTATGATTACGGTTGGCACAAAGATTCGCAGCATCGAAACCGGCGATATCGCCTATTTTTACCTGGAAGAAAAAGTTGTTTTTTTGGTTACCAAAGACGGCGTAACGTTGCCTGTCGATTATAGTTTAGACAAGCTGACACAAGTTCTGAATCCACGTAAGTTTTTCCGAATCAGCCGCCAGTTTCTGGTATCGTTGCCTGCCATCCAAACCATTCACACATTTTCGGCCGGTAAGCTTAAACTCGACCTGACGCCGAAATCACGCCAGGAAGTCTTCGTCAGTGGCGACCGGATGACCGAGTTTAAAGAGTGGCTGGGGAAGTAAAGGCGTAAAGCCAGCCTAAGGTTTTCCATGACAGAGACTGTTGACGCTGGTGTCATTCCATCTTAGGAATCGTTGACGCTCGGCTTTGCCGGGTGTCGATTATTCATAGAGCCTCCGGCCAGGTACTTCTTAACCGGAAGGGTCATTTCGGTTTGTTACGGATGTATGAGAAGGAAAATACGGGCCAGAGGCCCTATATATAATCGACACCCGGCAAAGCCGAGCGTCAACGGTCGCAGGGCCTCCGGCCCGTATTTCCCGCTCGTTGACGCTCG
>CAXTJJ010000020.1:0-23757 GCA_964244155.1 uncultured Spirosoma sp. | reverse complement strand
CAGTAAGGGAGCAGACTAACAAGCCGATGATGGCAAACCAATTCATGCTTTTTTCGGATGGATGACCAAAGGAACGGAGTTTCGAATTACGATACAGGCTAGTTTTCACGAAACGGAGAAAATCATCTTTTAAGCTGATTTTTTCACGTGTTAACGTTGCGCCTACTGTTGGCACGGCGATCTTATTCAGTAGAAAAGCAGCCGGACTCTGTTTTTAGAAACAACATTGTTCTCCCTTAGTCAGCATGACCACAAGACGATCGTTTCTGAAAAATACGGGTAGCTGCATGGCTGTAGCCAGCCTGAGTCCGGCTGTCGCGTTGGCCCATGCGCCCGAAAGGCGCGGTTCTGCCAGCGAAGATTTATTCAGGTTGGGAATGGCCGGTTTTACGTTTGTTAATTTCAAGCTGGATCAGGCCCTTGACATGATGAAAAAAACGGACGTTCATTATCTGTGCATCAAGGACTTTCACCTGCCATATGCCAGCACAGCCGACGAAATCAAAGCGTTTCATGAAAAGCTAAAACAGTCGGGTGTGACGGGCTACGCAGTAGGGCCTATTTATATGAAAACGAAACAGGAAATCGACAATGGGTTCGACTACGCCAAACGCGTGGGTGTGAACCTGATTATCGGTATTCCCAATCCGGAGGATCTACCGTACATCGATACAAAAGTGAAAGAGTATAACATTCGGTATGCGATTCACAACCACGGGCCGGACATTAAGCTGTTTCCCAGTGCCACATCGGTCTATACGGCCGTGAAGGATCTGGATTCGCGTATTGGCCTTTGCTTCGATATGGGACACGATAAGCGGTATGGCGATGACCCGATTGCGGACCTGGAAAAATATGCAAAACGGATTTTCGACATTCACCTGAAAAACGTGACAGCAGCTTCAAAAGAAGGCACTACCTGCGAACTGGGGCGGGGCGTTATCGACATTCCCGCCTTTGTGGCCATGTTGCGGAAGGTAAAATACGATGGTTCCTGTAGCCTGGAATATGAAAAGGATATGAAAGACCCACTGGCCGGAATTGCCGAATCGGTCGGTTATTTTAAAGGTGTTTGCGATGCGTCGAGATCGGGAAAACGCAAAGTATAGTTGGACATAGTCGTACTGGTAAGCTTTTTTTGAAGTACTTAGATGAAAGTAATTGTAGGTGAATCCTATACCTTAGTCAAAAGATAACATGGAAAACTCTCGGAGAGATTTTATTAAAAAAGCCGCTTTAGGCACCGCTGGCGTCACGTTTGGCGGCCTGGCCAATGGCATGTCGGCCAAAAGTTACAGAAAAATAATTGGTGCCAACGAACGGTTAAACGTCGCCATTGCTGGACTGGGTCGGCGAATGCCTGCGTATTACGAGCCGATTTCAAAAAAAGAAAGCAATGTCGAACTGGTGTATCTGTGCGATGTGATGAAGAAACAGCGGGAAGCCGCCGTTCAGAAGTTTTCAAAACACATCACCTACACGCCTAAACTGGAAAACGACATCCGAAAGGTCATTGCCGATAAGAATGTCGATGTGTTAATCAATGCCACTCCTGACCACTGGCATGCCCCCGGCACCTGGCTGGCCGTACAGGGAGGGAAGCACGTGTATGTCGAAAAGCCCTGTAGCCACAACCCGCGTGAAGGGGAAATTCTGATGGAAATTCAGAAAAAATATGGCAAAGTTATTCAAATGGGTAACCAGCAGCGGTCTTCGCCGGAGTCGATTGATATCATCAATCAGATTCATAACGGCGTCATTGGCAAGGCGTTCAAAGCTGTTGCGTTCTATGCCAATTCACGTGGCGAAGTACCCGTTCCGAAGAAAGCGTCCGTCCCTGAGGGGCTGGACTGGGATCTGTTTCAGGGACCAGCGCCCCGAACAGTTTATACGCACGACACCTGGGATTATAACTGGCACTGGTATGGCTGGCAATATGGCACCGCCGAAGCGGGCAACAATGCCACACACGAACTGGATATGGCCCGGTGGGCCCTGCAAGTTGAATACCCTGAGTTTGTCATGGTAGAAGCGGCCAAGCGGTACTTCCCTGAAGATGGATGGGCTGTGTACGACACAATGGATGCAACCTACCGTTTCCCCGGCGATAAAATCATCAAATGGGACGGCAACAGCCGGAACGGCTACAAAACCTACGGCACCGATCGGGGGACTGTTATCTACGGCACAAATGGCAGCGTTTACGTTGACCGGGATGGCTATACGCTGTTCAGTCGCGATGGCAAAACCATCAAGGCCAGTAAGGCGAAAGGAACCGAGTCAGGCACGGCTTTAGGCGGTGGGGGCGATATGACAACGCTCCACATGATGAACTTCTTCGAAGCTATTCGTGGTAAAGCCAAACAAAACTCAACCATTGACGATGGAGCCAAGAGTACGTTACTGTGCCATTTGGCAAACATCTCATACCGCACCAATAAATCTTTCGCTGTAGATCCCAAAAACGGCCACATCAAAGACGCCGAAGCCATGAAGTTATGGAGTCGTCAATATGAAAAAGGCTGGGAACCAAGTGTTTAGTTGGCATCACCCTGACACAAACAAAAAGGCCGGAACTGAAAAGCTCCGGCCTTTTTACGTATTTGATTCACTAACTCTATTATAAATCGGCAATGGCCTTATTGATTTCGTCTTTCGTTTTGCCGGTCTTCTGTTGAACTTTACCCCACATTTCGTCTTCTTTGCCTTCTTCGTGGGTTAAGTCATCGTCGGTTAAATCACCATAAGCCTGTTTGATCTTACCTTTCAATTCGTTCCAGCCTCCTTTTACGGTTGTCTCGTTCATGATCGTAGTGTTTATAACGTTGAATGATTTGTAATCACCCTGATTACACAAATAAAACTATGGCGAGATAAAATTGTTTTTGGCAATATGATTGGCGACCCGTTCCGAGTCAATGTTGAGGTGATAAAGAACGCCCGTTATGGGAATGGAGAAACCAAGGAAATATAAGCCTTGAAGTGAAGGTTCGTTAAACCAGAGTTTCTTTGGATACCCCCGTTCGTTCAACACATTGGCAGCCAAGGTATCGCCCAGAACAGATGACATCCCCGGCCGATAACCCGTTGCCAGGATGATCGCGTCGAAGGGTAATTCCCGTCCGTCGGTAAAGGTGACCGTTTTCGCGTTTATTTGTTCAATACCCGGTAGCACAGTAATGTTGCCTGCTTTGATCTGGTCGAGTGTGCCAACGTCGATCACCGCAATTTTTCCCCGTCGGGTGTCATAAGAAGGCGGATGTTCAGGTTTACCCAGTCCATAGGCGGATACATCGCCCACACTGAACCGTTGGGATAACCCGGCCATGAAATCATAGAACCAGTTCGGGAATTTGCTCAGAAAAATAGCCGTAGGTTGTGCCGGTCGGCCAAATGTATCCCGCCTGACAATATTGACCGGACCCCGAACGGAAATAAAAGGCCTGGCGTCATTCTCCAATAAATCGAGTGCCAGTTCGGCTCCGGTGTTGCCCATGCCTACCACAAGTACGTTTTCATCGCGAAAAGGTGCCCCATTCCGGTATTCGTTACTGTGCCAGACAATGCCTCTGAAATTGCGCTGGCCGGGTAATTCAGGCTGGTTAGGTATCCGATTATAGCCCGTTGCGACAACAACCCGGTCGGCAATGAAAAGGTCTGTTTCGGTATGCACCCGCCACGTTTTGTTGGATGGGTTCTGCTGAATACTGACCGCTTTTTGATTGAATACCGGCTTGATACCGAAGTGTTCGGCATAGCGTTCGAGGTACTCGACATATTGTAAACGCGACACGTAGGTCGGGTAATCGGCCAGAAACGGGAAGTGGGGGAGTGCCGAGTGCTCTTTTACCGTATGCAGATGGAGCCGGTCGTAATGGTTACGCCAGGAAAGACCAATGTGTTCGCTGGCTTCCAGCACCATAAACGGCTGCTTTCGATGAGCTAACTGACCGGCCATAGCCAGGCCCGCCGGTCCGGCCCCGATGATAAGCGTGGGCATTCGGTTTACGGTTTATGATATTCGGTTTACGGTATTCGGTGAACTGGCGGAAGAACAGGCTGGTGCCAGCTCACCGAATACCGTAAACCGATTACCGTTATTTTATCCTCGTCCAGGTTTGGGTTTTGCCGAAGAGGGAGATGCCCACATATCCTCTTACTTCAAGGACATTCGGGTCTTTGAGGGTCATTTTGCAGTTGTATTCTTTGCCATCTTCCGGATTGTAAATTTTGCCATCGCTCCAGACGTTGCCGCCATTATACTTGAAATTATACATAAGAAGCATGTTCATTAATGGCCGTGACCGCTTCGATTGATCGGCGTTTTTTACATCGGTTCTGGGTTTGCCCGTAGCCGGATCGGTTGGCTGACCCAGCCAAACAAGCTTGCCAAAGTAAGTGCCGCCCTGCTTGTAAATTTGAACATGCCCTTTTTTTGTGCCATTGAGCCAGGTGCCCACCACGGCTTCCGAGTCATCGACGGGAGCAAAGGCGGTAAGGGTAATCAGGACCGAGAATAAGGGTAATAAAAAACGTATCGCTTTCATAAGTGCTTAGGAATTGAAATAAAACGGCAATTTTGTTGTACTAACGTAAAGATTGCACAAAATTGTCTTACCGCGTGGACGGTCTTAGAATAAGATTATTTTTTGACAGGATTACGGGATTGACAGGATTTTTGATTTAGCCTATCCTGTTAATTCTGTCAAAAAATAAACCCATCTTACGCCAAATAGTGCTTTCAGAAAAATCATTTAAATCAGAAAAACTCTGATCTATGTTCAAACGTGACCCCAACCGCAGTTACCCAACCGAAACCGAATCGCGAGTGATTATTCGCTTTCAGGACTGCGACCCCGTGCAGCACCTCAACAATGCCAAGTACTTCGACTACTACTTCAACGCTCGTGAAGACCAGGTCGCCAAGTTGTATGACTTCAACCCGGGTCAGTTATTTCAGGAGTTAAAAACAAGTTGGGTCGTTTACCAGCATCAAATCGCTTACGTCCGGCCGGCACGGGTAAGTGAGTGGGTGCGTATCCTGTCGAGATTAATTTATGTAAACGAAGACACCACCGTGACGGAATACATTATGACCGACGATGGGAAAACTCACCTCAAAAATGTGCTTTGGGTTACGTCTAAATACATTAGTGTCGCCACCGGTAAACGCATTCCGCACGATGAACCCGTAAAAGAATTACTGGATGCGATCCTTGTCCCCAATGTAGATTTTCTACGCCTGAACTTTAACGACCGCATTCACGAAATCAAACAACAAGTAGTGAAGGCGCATGCTTTGTAATGGATAATTTACAATGAGTACTGTATGTGGTCATGAACAACTCATACAATTTCAGTCAGTAGGCCATTATTCATTATACATTCTCCGGTATACATTTATAGAATGAAACTTCTCAATAACCTCACCGTTCGCGTTCTGATTGCCATTACGCTGGGTATTCTGACGGGCTACTTCTTTCCCGAAACAGCCGCCAAACTAAAGCCACTCGGCGACATCTTTATCAATCTGATCAAGATGGTCATCGCGCCCATTATATTTCTGACCATTGTACTCGGAATCAGTAACATGGGCGACCTTAAGAAGGTGGGTCGCGTAGGGGGGAAGGCGCTTCTTTATTTCGAGATTGTGACAACCGGCGCTCTGGCTATTGGTTTGGTGCTGGCGAACGTGATCCGGCCCGGCGACGGCGTGCAAACGGCTGCCGTAAAAGGGGGCGATATTAGTAAATATGCCGAACAGGGCGCGGGCATGGACTGGACGGAGTTCTTTATCCATATCGTGCCGGGCAACGCCGTGAAAGCCTTTGCCGAGGGAGAAATTTTGCAGGTACTCGTCTTTTCAGTTCTCTTTGGCGTGGGCCTGACACGTATGGGTGAAACCGGTCGACCACTGATCCTCACCTTTGAACGGCTGTCAAACGTGTTTTTTAATATTCTGAGTGTCGTTATGATTCTGGCCCCCATTGGAGCTTTTGGCGGGATGGCGTTCACCATTGGAAAATATGGCCTTAGTACATTATTACCACTCGCCAAACTCATGGGAACTGTGTACGCTACAATGATCCTGTTCATCTTCGTAATCCTCAACCTGATCCTTCGCTACTATAAAATCAGCCTGTGGACTGTTTTGAAGTTTATTAAGGAAGAACTGCTGATTGTGCTTGGCACCTCATCGTCGGAGTCGGCATTGCCGCAAATCATGGAAAAACTCGAAACACTCGGCTGTTCGCGGTCGGTCGTGGGGCTGGTGGTTCCGGCGGGTTATTCCTTTAACCTGGACGGCACCACAATTTACCTGGTGATGGCAACGATCTTCCTGGCCCAGGTATTCGGGGTTGAGCTTACGCTAGGGCAGGAACTAACCATAATCGGCATCCTGATGGTTACGTCGAAAGGGGCTGCGGGGGTTACGGGAAGTGGTTTTATTGTACTGGCCAGTACGCTGACGGCCATAAAAGTAATTCCCATAGAGGGGTTGGCGTTACTGCTGGGCGTAGACCGGTTTATGTCCGAAGCCCGCTCCATCACGAATATCATTGGAAATACGGTCGCTACTATTTTCATCGCCAACAACGAGGGCGAATTTGACCGGGCCAAATACGAGCGCATCGTTAAGCTGGAAGATCAGGAGCCCTTAAAAGATTATACGTACTGAAGAGTTTTTGCCTAAAAAGGGATTAACCACAGAGGCACAAAGCGCACAGAGGTCTTATGAGGTATTTGCTTGCCCATTAGACCTCTGTGCGCTTTGTGCCTCTGTGGTTAATCCCTTTTTGAGAATTAAAGCAATTTAATTCACCTTTTGGTACTCGGCCTGTGCCTTCGGCACCGCCAAAACCTCTCCTGTCAGTATTTCGTGCATGTTCCGGCGAATGGTTTGTGAAATCTGGTTGAGGGGCAAATCATTGCAGTCTAATCCGAATGGCTCTTCAATTTCATCCCCGATCATCTCAACTCCCAACAAGGCGTAGGCCGCAAGCGTGGTAGCCAGAATGGTAAAGTAAGCGTAGGTTTCCACCAGCACAAGCGGCATGAGCAACAGGTACAATGTGATAAAGAGTTTAATGAAAAAACTGTATGAGAACGGAATCGGCGTGTTCCTGATTCGTTCGCAGGAGCCCGTGATATCGAGGAAAGCCTGATGGTAGCTTCTGATGGTTATCATATCCTCTTCGCTAACAATGCGTTGCCGCTTTAAGGCCTGTAAACGGCGCAACAGTAAAGCCGCTACTCGACTGGGCGTATGTTTATACGACATTAATAAGTCCAGGTCTCCTTCGCCAGTCTCTTCCAGCTCGGTAAAGTCAACTCCGGTGCGTAAATGGCTCTTTAATACCAGCGCGAAGTTGGAAAGTGTACGTGCAAAGAACAGTCGGTTTTCGATGTCTTTATCAGGTAAAAGGGAATCCATCAGGACGGCAAGGTTTCGACTATAATTAACCAGCATTCCCCATTGCCGACGGCCCTCCCAAAAGCGATCATAAGCAGTGTTCGTCCTGAAAACGAGTAGCAAACTTAGCAGAATACCCAATAGTGAAAAGAAGGTTCCATCAATCGGAATCTCAATGTTGGCCCAATGTTGGTCTATCAGGGTAACAAGTGAGCCGTAGCCGCACACGTAAACTACCCGCTTTAAAAGTACCTGTATAACATAGCTGGTTTGAAAGTGTCGAAGTGCCCCAAACCAGTCTTTGGCGTTGTAAATAACCACGGTGCTAAAAATAATTGAGTGAAAGTCTATCGATAACGTGATGGTTAACTAAGGTACAAATCAGCCAATTATCAATTTTACTTTGTCAGGATTATCGCTTGAAGGGACCAGTTTTTAGATTTATTTAAAGAATTAATTAAACCATTTGTGGGTGAATTGTTCAAAAGGCCAAATACAACCTGAAACATTTTACGACCATGAGAAAAATAATGCTCACTACCGCTACCCTTGTTATTTTACTCACCACGGGTGCTATGGCTCAACGGTACGGCTACCCTTCACCTAATACGAATTACCCTCAGCAACCGGGCTATACTCAACAACCCGGCTACAATCGGCCGGGGGCCGGCGGGGGGTATGGTCAGCCAAATTACAATTACGATTATGATGATTATCAATTTGATCGTCATCTGGATTGGTGGGATCGTGAACTGAATTTGACCCGGCGGCAGGAGCGCGAAATTCGCCGGATCCGGGAGCGGTTTAGTCAACAGACCCAGAACATTGATGCCCGTGATCCCCGCCAGCGTGATTTCTTCCGGCAGGTCCGGCAACGTCAGTTTATCGATATGATGGCGGTGCTTGGACCAGAACAACGCGACCGGGTCATCGAACGCATGCGGCCTTACGAACGCATGGCCGACCGTGGTCGTGGTTATGGAAACGGTGGGTACGGCAATGGCCGTGGATCGGGCAATAGACCGTATGGTTATTAGTTATCAGTTATTGGTTATTGAGTTAGTGAGCTATTGGTTATGAACACCAGTTGAGCAATACCTAATAACTCAATAACCAATAACTAAACTGGGCGGCTGTTTTGTATTTCCACTCACCCCTGTTACAACCACCTGATTGGCATCAGATTGTGAAATCTGCCTTTGTTTCGTATTTTTCCCGGAAACTCATTTTATTAAGTAGAATGTTAATCCATCAACGAATCAAACAAACAGGTGTGTTGCTGGTCGTAGCCGCCACCGCGACAATGGCCCAGCCCTCGCCCCCGCAACCTAAGATGACTCAGAACCCGTTTATGTCGTCCTATACGACACCGCACCAAACCGCACCATTTGACAAAATAAAAAACGCCGATTATCTGCCCGCTCTTAAGGATGGACTGGCGCAGGGGCGTAAAGACATTGATGCCATTGTAAATAATACAGCTGCTCCGACATTCGAGAATACCATCGTTGCCCTCGAGCGGTCCGGCGATTTGCTAAGTAAAGTAACGTCGGTACTCTTCAACCTGAACAATGCCGAAACAACGCCTGAGCTTCAAAAGATTGTGAAGGAGGTGTCGCCAATGTTGAGTGAGTACGGGAATGATATTACCCTGAACGCAAAACTATTTGCCCGGATCAAAGCGGTCTATGAGCAGCGTGCCCGTCTGAAATTAGATACCGAGAGCGATATGCTTCTCGAAAAATCGTACAAACGGTTTGCCCGGAATGGTGCTAATCTGGACGAAAAAGGTAAAGAACGACTACGGGCTATCGACAAGGAACTGTCTCAGTTGTCGCTTCTATTTGGCGAAAATGTGCTGAACGAAACCAACGAGTATACGATGGTTGTATCGGACGAGAAAGACCTCGCCGGCCTACCTGATTTTGCCCGTGACGCGGCCAAAGCGACGGCCAAACAAAAGGGTAATGAGGGTTGGGTGTTTACATTACAGGCACCAAGTTATGGACCGTTCATGCAGTACGCCGATAACCGTGAGCTGCGCAAAAAGCTGTTTATGGCTTATAATGGGCGGGGCTTTCATGGTGACAAAAATGACAATACGGCCATTATCAGCAAGATCGTAAACCTTCGCTACGAGCGGGCTAATCTGCTGGGTTATAAAACCCACGCCGATTTTGTGCTGGAAGAAAGCATGGCTGGTTCCAGAAATAAAGTGCAGAGTTTCCTGGATGAACTTGTAACCTACGCCCGCCCGGCCGCCGAACGTCAGCTTCTGGAATTAACGACCTATGCCAAAGCGCATGGCTTTACGGACGATAAAATCCAAACCTGGGACAACAGTTATTACGCTGAAAAACTCAAGAAAGAAAAATACGACCTGGACGACGAAACGCTGAAGCCCTACTTCAAACTTGAAAACGTTCTGGACGGGGCATTTACCGTAGCCAACAAGCTATATGGCATTACCTTTAAAGAGCGGACCGATATTCCGGTATATAATTCGGAGGTAAAAACCTTCGACGTTTTTGATAAGGATGGTAAGTTTCTGGCTGTCTTCTACGGCGATTACTTTCCTCGCGCAGGCAAACGCAGTGGTGCATGGATGAATGATATTCAGGGACAGAAAGTGGAAAATGGGGAAAACATTCGGCCGCATATCATCAATGTCTGCAACTTCACCCGCCCTACGGATACCAAGCCTTCGCTGCTCACTTTTTATGAGGTTACGACCCTCTTTCATGAGTTCGGCCACGGGCTGCATGGTATGCTGGCGAATGGAAAATATGAAAGCTTAAGCGGCACCAGCGTTCCCCGCGATTTCGTTGAACTGCCCTCGCAGGTGATGGAAAACTGGTGTTACGATCCAGAAGCGCTCAAGCTCTTTGCCAAGCATTACCAAACGGGCGAAGTGATTCCCAATGAGTTGATCGAAAAAATTCGCGCCAGTCAGAATTTTATGGCCGGTATGGCTAATCTTCGTCAGCTTCGGTTGGGGCTGGTCGATATGTACTACCACGGCCAGAAACCTACCGGCGAAAGCATCTCGCAGGTGGAAAGCCGGGTGGATTCAGTCGCTAATTTATTCCCGCATGTGGAGGGAATTGCTATTAGCCCTGCCTTCTCACACATTTTTGCGGGAGGTTATTCGGCGGGGTATTACAGCTATAAATGGAGTGAAGTTTTAGACGCCGACGCCTTTGAGTTTTTCAAGGAAAAAGGTGGCCTGGATAACAAAGCGGCTGCCGATAGTTTCCGTAAAAACGTGTTGGAGAAAGGTGGAAGCGAGAAACCAATGGAGCTTTACAAGAAATTTCGGGGTCGCGAACCGTCACCGAAAGCGATGTTGCGCCGAAGCGGCCTGATTCTGTAATCAACATCCTGCCTGTATTATATTGAAGCGGGGATAGCCTCTAACTAGCTATCCCCGCTTTGTTTTTTCACATGACGTATGTTAACACTATAGCTATCCTGAGTAATAAGCAAACCAGCCATTACCTGTTGCCTGTGTTCAACTGAAAAACAACCACTTTAAGCCTGCCAGTAAAGCTATAATAATACCCAGTGGCCATAAGCTCTTTACAAATTGCCAAACAAATGAGCAGATAACCTCAAACTGAGTCATATTTTCAGGAAGCTTTTAACGTCTTATTTTGGCAAACGTATTTACTGAATGCCCTCTTTTGACTGCCTTCCAGTCAAACAAAATAGCTGTAGACTCATAAACGGTTATTATTTGCCGTAACTACGTCTGAGCAGAAGGGAGAATTAAGGCAAAGTCAGTATTATTAAGGACTGGATTATATAGTTCTATACCCTGTAAATACGAAACTGAAAATGAGTATTTATACAGTTCAAATCTAACCGACACATGACTTCATTGTTGGCGTTAGGCTATTAAAATACTATTAAAATGAATTTATAATTAAGTATATATACTCTTATCAAAATATAACCACGTACAACAAGTTTAGCCTGGTTTATTGGTATAGGTGGTAGTTAATATGTTCGATAGCGATTATTTTTTGAGCAGTTGCAAAGTCGACCTGTAGGGTAAATAACCGAGCCATTGGCTTAGAAGCTATACTTTGGAATATATAGTAAATTTGACCAATACGCGGGTAATGGAACAGCATGCATGATTCAGCTTAAAGGTCTCTCAACAGTCGAACTGACGAGCTCAGTTCAATCCTGATCGTGAATAACTTCCTCTTTTACTTGTCGACGGCTGGCTAGATATCGCCGAAGGGGTTCATCATAAACCCGTAGCACCAGATACGCAAACACAATAAGAAAAATCGACCCGGAAACCACAAGTAGGGACAGATGCAGAGTATCCGGTTTATGACCGGCTAAATAGCCGCCGAAGATCCACATTGCCCCGTAATGGGTCATATACAGCGGATAGGAGAGTTTGCCCAAGAATATACATAGTCTTTTTACCCTGGCCGATAGGGTAGCCCCCGCGCCTGCCGCAATAAGGGTCGGGAAATAAAGCAGCACAAGGGCTGGTTCGGCCAACCAGTTCCACCGGGTGATGGGCATCAGAAAAGCCAGCAGGAGCAACATCGCCATACCTGGGAAGCCAAGGGTATTCTTTAGAATCAAGTTAGCGCGGTAAATGAATAATCCGGCCAAAAACGAGTACGCTATCCGGGCACCGCCATCCCAGAAGTTAGACCCAGTCCAGCCTCCCAACAAATTACCGGCCCGGTAGCTAACCAAACAGAGTACTGCTGCGGCCACTACGATAAGTACAGACAGGTAACGACGGCTGATTCGGTATAGTCCAAGAGCATAGACGATAGTAGCCATGTATTCCCAGAATAATGACCAAGCCGGCGCATTGAAACTAAACAAGTTAAAAGCCCGCTCTTTCATGATGGGTAGCGGGATAAGGCAAATCGAACAAATAAAGGTTAGCCACAGGTTTGCTCTGTTCGACAAATCGGGGGGAGCAGTAAATGGATCGAAGAGAAACCCCAGCAAGCCTAATACTGATCCCAAGATCACCAGGGGGTGCAATCGGATCAAGCGCAGATTAAAAAATGCTACGAATCCCAAGTGGCGAATTCGATCATCATAGGCATAGCCGATGACAAAGCCTGATAAGCAAAAGAAAAAATCAACGGCTAGAAACCCATGGGCGATGAAATTCTGGCTGGGATCGGTATACACCCATTCCATGAAATGAAAGATGACGACGGCCAGGGCCGCAACTCCACGCAATCCATCCAGAATGGCAAAATGGGGCTTTGTGCTTAAGGCAGCCGAATTAATGTTTTCCATGCGGTTGTGTCTTTACCCGGAACCGGGGCAAATTTGGTCATACTTGTTGAGTCGGCCCAATAAAATCCGGGACTCCCCCTGTTAAGAATGTACATCAACAAACTAGGAGGCTCCTGGTGTCATCTCTGCTCCTGTACATCGGATCAGGGATGTCTGGAATAACCACTATTGCCCATCGTTGGGTTTACATCCAGTGGTAGTGACATAGATAATAAGCCACAGTCTAAAGAATGAAATAGTTACAGTCTGATTTATATGTTAATCACAGTCTATTACGATAAAGTATCGCTCGAAATTTATCCCTCAGTAGCTAGACGATTAAATCTTACCCACGGTCAGCAATTAAGATCAATCCACCAGGCGATTGAAGTACTTAACCAAAATGCGACCCATGAAACCCTGGTAAAGATGGCTACTCAGCGGTGCCTAAACTAGGCCGTTAGCGACGGAGCGAAGGGCGGCTCCGTACCACTGGACAATTAGCAACAAAAATCGGCTAATTAGCGCATGTTCAGCATCTGTGTTTTGGTAAACCGCAACACCAACGCCCGACCTTCGAATTGAATACAACCACACTTGAACTGTTTTCGCCTTTTGCCAGCCAGTACATCCGGGCGTTGTTACCAACAGGTGATAAAAGCGTTGGACAAATAGAGTAGTCTGGCTTGCAGGAACCAGACGCGTAATTGAACTGATCTAAGCGTCAATTCTTTACCATGGACTGTCAACTTTTCTAATACAACTCTTGAGTGTGTAGTTAGTGTATTGAATGTTATAAGTAAAATGCAAATACATAAGCAGGCCGGGCAATAAAAAAGCGCTTACAGTTATCTGTAAGCGCTTGTTGTTTAAGGTTTTTGTTGTGACCATGGGGAGATTCGAACTCCCAAGCCTTGCAGCACCACCCCCTCAAGATGGCGTGTCTACCAATTTCACCACATGGCCATTTTTTCATCTCCGGCCGTACCGTTGAATCCGGGTGCAAAGATAGTATTCTTGTCATAGTATGCCAAATGCCGCTGAGAAACTTTTCCTTTTTTAGCGAAGTATGGCCCAAAAATGGGCAAAATTTCGTACTTTTATCTTTCTAAATCACGTTTAAAAGTCCAATTTTTATGGCACTGGAATTAGTCGGAAAACTCATAAAAGTTCTGCCTGAAGTATCGGGACAAAGCCAAAAAGGCCCCTGGAGTAAGCAGGAGTTTGTACTCGAAACACTGGATGCATCATACCCTAAAAAAGTATGCCTGACAGCCTGGGGAGATAAAGTTGCAGATTTGAAACAATATGCCACTGGCGATACGCTCAAAGCTACCTTTAGCGCTGAATCACGCGAGTACAATGAACGCTGGTACACCGAATTACGGGCTTTTCGTATCGAATTAGCCGAAGGTGATGGTGGTTCTGCTGCTCCGGCTGCCCCCCGGTCAACGCCTGCACCGCAGGCACGTCCTGCTCAGTCGAGCCAACCAGCCGCTATGTCGTTTAATTCTGCTTTCGAAGATGAAAGCAATGACTTGCCATTCTGAGTGAGGTTAACACGAAAAAAGCCGCTAGTAGCGGCTTTTTTCGTTACGTGATCCGGCTGGGATTCGAACCCAGGACCCATACATTAAAAGTGTATTGCTCTACCAGCTGAGCTACCAAATCGGGTGAACGTTCATCCCCTTAGGGGCTGTTGTTCTTAATTGTGGTGCAAAATTATGGCCTTATTTCGTTCATTCCAAGCCATTCCTCTCAAAATAACCCTATTTTTTTATTTTTTGTCAGGACTCGCTGAAGCACAGACAGTTTCAGCCGACTCGCTTCGGCGGGCCGATTCGCTATTTTCGGCGGGCGATCAGGTAAACGCAGCTAGAATCTTCGAAGTCGCTCTGGCCGAGGGACACACAGCCACCGACCCAATGCTGTTGAAGCTTGCCAGTGCCTATGAAAAGCAGAATGATATACCTCGTCTGCTCTATTATCTGGACGTTTACTTTGAACGGCATCCCGATGATGTCGTGCTGCGTCGAATGAACGACATCGCTCGAGCCAACAACCTGAGTGGCTATGAAACAGACGATCTGAATTATTTCTACCTTTTTTATCGAAAATATGGCCTCTATTTTCTCCTGTTTCTGATGATTCCAGCGGGCTATGTGTTTACAGTACTGTTGCTAAAATCGCTCCGGAAACAGCCAATATTGACTCGACAAAAATGGGTTGTCTTTATGTATCTGCTGATGTTGTTCATCTTTACAAACCTCCCGGAAGGAATTCAGTCGGGCATTATTAGCCATGACCGGGTCTTACTTCGAACTGACCCTTCAGCAGCTGCGCCGGTTGCCGAAGTCATTGGCAGGGGTAATAAAGTGAGCATTTTGGGCACTCAGGATATTTATCTTCGGATACTCTGGCACAATAATCTTTACTTCATCCGTCGGGACAATGTTTGGGTAATCTGATAAGCGTAGGAGGATGAGCATGAACGACTTGTTCGCCAAGTGTCTACTCACTTTTTCAGGGGGGAGTCTTTCTCCTTCGCAAGGGTGTTATAGACTAGTCTGTCCATTAAAGTGGGGAGCCACTTATTGAGGAAAACCGTAAACTTGCCTTGCGTTGTTAAGACGAGTTCGCGTTTGCGATTTTTTACTGCCCTCAATATATGATCGGCACACGCTTCCGCTGTCATCATCTTTCCTTCATCACGCATCGTTTCGCCCTTGGCCTGCCCCTGTGCATCAAGAGCAGAGAAACGAATATTAGACGCTGTGAAGCCCGGACAGGCTGTGAGTACATGGACGCCTGTGTGCAGTAGTTCTGTCCGAACAGCTTCCAGAAACCCATTCATGGCAAACTTTGAGGCTGAATACCCACTCCGAACCGGTAATCCTCGATACCCCGCAATGGACGAAATGCCGACAATTGACCCTTTGGCACGTTGAATATAGGGTAGTGCATAGCGAGTCGCATAGACAGTGCCCATAAAGTTAATATCCATTACTTTCTGGATAACGGCAGGCTCTGTGTCGATTAGCATCGAACGATGAGACACACCTGCGTTATTAATCAGGATATCAAGTTTGCCAAAATGACTGATAGTCTGTTCGATCAGCTTCTTAACATCGGCTTCAACACTGACATCGGCGATCAGGGAAAGGACAGTGATACCCGCCTGACGCAATTCGTCGCTGACTTCCTGGAGGGCATCGGCCTTACGGCCACAAATAACCACACTTGACCCTTCATACCCAAAGGCAAATGCTAAGGCCCGACCGATACCCGACGAAGCCCCGGTAATGAGAACAACTTTATCTTCCATAATTGAAACCGCGAAGATAAAGAATTACTCGCAGTTGTCGCTTGTCAAACTTGGTAACTGAGCCAGCTTAACAACTAGTCAACGCATTAGGGTTACTGTGCCTTTGAGTGTTCGTTTTGACGTTGTCAGCAGGTAGTAGTAGGTGCCAACCGCAGCATTGGTGCCGTACCAGCGAAATTTAGGATCGGCCGATTTGAATACGGTTTGGCCCCATCGGTTTGTTACCTCAATGGATTGAAACTGTTCGTCGCATGTATTTTCGGGTAAATCCTTGACAGCGAAGTAATCATTAAACCCGTCGCCATTGGGTGTGAATATATTTGGAACCTTGATATCAGCATTAAAGGACGGATTTTTTACGTGGAACGTGACGGTTGTAATAGCCGTATGATTGGGTTGGCAGGAGCGATCATCGGCGATAAAATCCACGACAAAAGTTGCTTCCGTTTTACCTGCCATCAAATCACAGGTCGGCTTCCAGGCAAAGGGCGACTCCAGCATTGGCAGGCCAAATTTATCTGTAAATTTCATTCCCGCAGCTTTTACATCAAACCCTTGCCCAACAGCGGTCAGCTTGAGGGTATCGCGGTCCGGATCGTTCCCCAACACATCGAAACTGGTGTGTCCTGCCGAATCGCCTGGACTGACGACCAACTCAACTACTGGTTGAGCCAACGTTGTTCGAACCGTTGGCGGTTGACTGGGCAAACCAACAGCCGCCAGATTCACAGTTACTGTATCGCGCAGGCTTCGATTGCAACGGGTATCGGTCACAATGAAGTCGACCAGATATGCAGTCTTTGTGGCCTCTGTACAGGTTGGTTTCCAGGTGAAGGGTTGCGATACTTTACCAACCCCCGAGGCCGACCCAAAGCTCATGCCTGCCTGTGCGAGAGCAAAGCCGCGTCCCACCGCCTGAATACTAATGTTATCATTGTCAATGTCGGTTCCGAACGCGTTGAACGTGAGCGATGCTCCTACCGAAATGCTGGCTTTATTATTGATCAGGTCAGTACCTGCCTGAGGCTTGTTATTGGCCGATGGGATAATATTTAGCCTGACACTTATGGTATCGCTTAACCCTTGCGGACAGCCGTCGTCACTGGCTCGAATAAGGAGTGTTATAGGAGTGCCATTGCCACCTACGCACCGTCCGAAACAGAACTTAACTTGTAAGGTATCGTGGCTGGTTCGGGTGAGCAGATCGCCGGGAGCCAGGGTCAGGCCGGGCAGTGAACCACTCATATTGGTAACGGTAATATGTTGATTGGGGTCAATATCAGTGATAAACAAACTCAGACAGTTCGTGTCTTTTTCAGCAATTGTTAACACAGTGCCCTGTTTGTAAAATTCTTTCTGGCCGTCGGGCTTGAACAAGAGACTGGGCGGGTTGTTTTTAGGACAGTCCAGGACCAACACCTGATAATCACGCCGAACACGCCCAATTGCTTTTCCGGCCCGGTATTCGACCACCTCTACTGAGAAGACAAAAAGGCCTGCCTGATTTGGTGTCACGCTGAGCAAACCTGAACGGGAATTAACCTGTAGAGGCACCGTTCCCGGTATTTCGTTGGCTGTGGAAATGCCACTTCTCCAGTGAACAAGTGGATAAGGCCCTGAAATAAAGTACGGAGTCGAGCCAAGTGTTACCGCACCCGGATTGGGAGTTGCCGATGTACTGAAGCCATTATAAGGGGTCACCAGAGTGTATGTCAGACTGTCGCCATCGGGATCTTTAGCGCTAAAGTCAAGCGTAAAAGGTTGACCAATACAGGCATAATCGCCCTTGGGAATGGAGAATACGGGCGATGAATTGACAAAGCGGGTCTGGCCGTTCGCGACCGCCGGAAATTCAAGGTAAAAGGTTGACCCGGCGGCTGCCGGGGCTTCAATGTTAGTGATTGTGCCGTTGCGGCAGCACCGTTCCCAGGTCATATAGTAGCCACTGGCGTCGTTGAACACGTTAGGATCGAGCGTTAGATCGACACTGTGTCGAATGAGTCGTGTGCTCAGGCTGGCGTTTGTACAGGCCGGGCGAGTGTAGGCTACATATTCGCTGCCAATACGGTTGAGCACAACGTACCCTATAAGCTGATTGGTACGTTTTGCGAAAATACCAACCGATACCAGCCCATCATCAGCCCCCGGATTTCCATTAACAACATCAAAGTAAAGATTCAGATTGATGCGGTGCGTGTATTGCCCCTGAGTGCCAAGATAACGCAGTTCGAGTTCGCCCCCAACAATGTGTGTTGCGTGGGCTAATTGGCTCATAACCAAGACAAGAACGGTCGAAAGAAGAGGCAAAAAAAAGGAACGGTACAGGTTCGGCATAAGTAGAATGAGTTGAGTATAGGGTCTGTCCGAAAACGACTGCTTAAATTAGCGGTTTTTTAGGACTTATGCGTAGGAAGATTCATAAAACACCCGAACGGTTGGCAGGCGTTCGAATCGATGCTGTTGCCGCCGAAGGGAAATGCATAGTGCGTACTGAGGATGGCGTAATTTTTGTTGAAAACCCCACCGGCGGGCCGGGAGTGGCACCGGGCGATGTAGTTGATCTGCGCATTACCAATACCAAAAAGCAATACCGCGAAGCCGTAGCCGAACGCGTTCATGAGTGGTCGCCCCTGCGCACCGACCCCTTTTGTGAACATTTTGGCACTTGTGGCGGCTGTAAATGGCAGCACATTCAGTATGCCGAACAACTGGGTTTTAAACACCAGCAGGTGGTCGATCATCTGACGCGCATTGGAAAAGTAGGTTTGCCTACGATCTTGCCCATTATGCCCGCTCACCCAACGGAGTATTACCGCAATAAACTCGAATTTACCTGCGCCGAAGGCCGTTGGCTGACCTCGACTGAAGTCCGAACCGACGAGCCGATGGATCAGCGGGCGGTGGGTTTTCACGTGCCCGGTCGTTTTGATAAGGTGCTGCCCATTCGTCACTGCTATCTCCAGCCCGATCCATCCAACGCGATTCGGTTGGCAGTAAATGAATTTGTCTTTCAAAACGGCGTCACGTTGTATAATCTGAAGTTGCATACCGGCTATCTGCGGACGCTTATTATCCGTACTGCCGATACTACGCAACAGGTAATGGTAACGTTGCAGATAGCGCAGGACAACCCCGAATTGCTGGATGCCCTGATGAGCCATCTGTTGGCTATGTTTCCACAAATTACTTCGTTGAACTACATCCTAAATACGAAGAAAAACGACAGTTATCAGGATCAGGAAGTTATTAATTGGGCCGGTAAACCTTATATTGAGGAACAGATGGATGCCGGTAACGACCAACTGCTAACGTTCCGTGTGGGACCGAAGTCGTTTTACCAAACCAATGCGCAACAGGCGTATAACCTGTATAAAGTGGCCCGCGAGTTTGCGGGTCTGACGGGGCAGGAGCGGGTTTATGATCTTTACACCGGTACGGGAACAATTGCTCTATTCGTGGCTCGTCTGGCCAAGCATGTGGTAGGAGTGGAGTATGTGGAAGCGTCGGTAGCCGATGCCCGCGTCAATGCCGACGTGAACGGTATTACCAATACCACCTTTGTGGCCGGTGATATGAAAGACATTTTGACCGACGAATTTTTCGATAAGCATGGTCGCCCCGATGTTGTGATTACTGATCCGCCCCGCGCCGGTATGGACGAAGCCGTGACGCACCAATTGCTCAAAGCGGCCCCCCAGCGAATTGTGTATGTAAGTTGCAATACGGCCACGCAGGCCCGCGATCTGGGTATTTTGGATGAGGGCTATACCGTAACGAGTGTACAGCCCGTCGACATGTTTCCGCACACGCACCATGTAGAAAATGTAGTGCTGTTAACCAGGCGGTAAGGATACTGTTCTAGTTTGTGAGCTCATTTTTGACCAGTTGGTGTAACAGAAACTGACTCCACTATTCATTTAGAGAAATAGTATTAACCACAGAGGCACGGAGGTCACAGAGGGCTTTTTTCTCTATGACCTTCGTGCCTCTGTGGTTAATACTATTTTTTACAAAAAAATAAAATGGAATGAATGGGACGTTGGCTTGCGGGTCGTTCCGTTATTTACTACCATTCGATAAAGAGTGACTTTTCTTCCAATTTGAAACATACTCCATCGCATCCTGAAACGTCGTTACCCAATACGTTTGCTTTTGACCGGCCAGATACTCCGCCAGCTTTTTATGCTCCGAAGCAGATACTGCGATCCATTGGCTCCCAACGCCATGAAACAAGTAAATACCCAGGCCGCCTTTTTGAGCAGCTTTCTCCGCATAAGCGATCAAATCGGCAGCAGTATTCGTTGGCTGAACGGCCATAGAAGGCACCTGCAAGAGATCAAGCGATGTAAAGTCGGTCGTTATCGAACTGGCATCGCCTACCATACGACCATAACTCACCATACCCGACCGACGTAGTGTGTCGAGGTACGAAACGCCCCCGGCAGTTGTATCGCCACAAGGGAATGCAAACGAGCGTTTGGTCTTTTTGCCGTCCAGTAAATACAATTGCGTGTTCATGGATTGGACTTCACGAAGCAAGCGATCAAAGGTATAATTATCCAACGCCCAGGCTGGTTTCCAACCTTTGGCTGCCAGACACGGATGAAACAGGGTGTGGTTGGCGAGTTCATGGCCTTTTAGTGCTGCCTGCCGCCATTGATCGGCCATACGGTCATCGCCCACTGTATTCAAAAAGAAAGTGCCTTTTAAATTGTGCGAATTGAGTACTGGAATGGCCTGTTCGAGCTGGCTGCTCATGGCATCGTCGTAGGTCAGGCAAATAGCGGCTTTAGCGCCATTGGGCCACACGATGGCCTGTTGCGCCATACTTTGGCCTGCTAAACAGAGCAGTAAACTCAGATAGAGGTAAATCGAATTTTTTAAGAATGTTGTCATTTGTTGTTGCCGGTAACTTGCTCGATACAAGTAAGCAAATGCATGGCTCAATTTACCATTGTATGGCTAACCAGCGGCTAAAATTCCAGATATGGGGCAATCTTCTCAATGGTCTTCGCGTCCAGAATTCGGATAGGCTTCAAGGATTCCGCTGAGGTGTACGCCCCGTGCTGTTCGCGATAATTGACAATGATCTGCGCCTGCCGACGGGACAGAAACGGGTGCCGATCCAACTGCTCGACGGTTGAGGTGTTCACTGGAATTTTGCGCACGGCCGAGCGAATCTTGCCAAATTTTTCCAACTCTTCCAGGGCGAGGGAGTCAAGGCCGTAAATGTCATGGAACTGATCTGTTGATATGAAGCCGCCCAAAGCATCCCGAAATTTTACGATGCGATCTGCCAGCGTAGCTCCAATGCCTTTCAAGGCAATCAGCTGAGCAGTATCGGCTGTATTGATGTCAAATGGCTGGAGTACCGGTTTGGCGGGCCGTTCCGGGTAAGGGGGGTGGTCGGTGGGTTTACCTGATTCGCTCGCAAATGATTTATTTACATTAAAATGGTCCCGGCTGAACTGGTTCGGTCGGGACGTTTCTCTCAGCGTCATGTACGGTTCCAGTTGTTCATACAGATCGGGTGGAAAATCATAAATCTTGAGCAAATCCTCTTTTCGGCGAAACTGTCCGCCTTTGCTCCGATACTTTTCGATTCGTTCGGCCATCCACATAGGTAGCCCCAACTGCTGCCAACCCATCACACTAACGGTATTAGGGTCGAAATTGAAAAGTCTAGGTTCGCTGAACCGTTCAGCGGTCGTTCTCTCCTGATCCGAACGATCAACAAACTGCGGCTGTTTGGCTTCTTCCGCCTGCATAAGCGCGACAAGGCTATCTAGTTTACGCTGATCGGCTGCCGAGGTGTCCACTGGGACACTGTTCCCAATGAATCTATAAATAAATGGAATAAGCAGGCAGAACACCGTGAGGAAAATAAGGACTGAAAATCCTCTGGTCTCCTTATGCGAAAATCCGAAATAATCTCTGACAAGGGCGTGAAGTCGTGAAAACATGCCCCTTAGACGGGAATTGAGCTATTGTGTAACTTAAATTATATAATATGTCTTATTAGGTATGGTGAAATATGAATTAAAGGTGGTAGGTACGCACTTACACATAAAACCGTATTTTTGCGCCTACGTATGAATACTCCACAAGAACCAACTCCTGGCTCCCCAGCCGCAACGCTGCAAGATATTATAGCCCACGCCAAAGAATATGGCTTTGTGTTCCCATCTTCCGAAATCTACGATGGCCTTCAGGCTGTGTATGATTATGGCCAGAATGGTGTTGAACTGAAAAATAACCTCAAAACACTCTGGTGGAAGGCCATGACTCAACTCCACGACAACGTGGTGGGGATTGATGCGTCGATCTTTATGCATCCACTGACGTGGAAAGCGTCGGGGCACGTGGACTCGTTCAACGATCCAATGATCGACAACCGCGATTCCAAAAAACGTTACCGCGCTGACCAGCTTCTGGAGTTGAAAGCCGAAGCCTACGCCAACGCCGGTGACGAAGCCAAAAGCACGGCACTATTGCAGGAAATGGGCCGCTTGCTGGGCGACAACGACCTGGAAGGGGTTCGGAATCTCATTATTTCTGAAGGTATCAAAGATCCTGTTTCGGGTACGGATAACTGGACCGAAGTGCGGCAGTTTAACCTGATGTTCTCGACGCAGGTCGGTTCATTAGCCGAAGACGCCAGCCTGATCTATCTGCGTCCTGAAACGGCTCAGGGTATTTTTGTCAACTTCCTGAACGTGCAGAAAACGGGTCGGATGAAGATTCCCTTTGGTATTGCCCAGATCGGGAAAGCGTTTCGGAATGAGATCGTGGCTCGCCAGTTCACGTTCCGAATGCGCGAATTTGAACAGATGGAAATGCAGTTTTTCGTACGTCCCGGTACCGAAATGCAGTGGTACGAAACCTGGCGCGATACCCGGATGAAGTTTCACCAGGCCGTTGGTTTACCCGCCGATAAACTCAAATTCCACATCCACGAAAAGCTGGCCCACTATGCCAATGCCGCTGTGGATATTGAGTACAAGTTTCCGTTCGGTTTTCGCGAGATGGAAGGCATTCACTCCCGCACCGATTTCGACCTGAAAGCCCACCAGGAGTTGAGCCGTAAAAAACAGCAGTACTTCGACAATGAGGTTGACCCGGCAACGGGCAAACCGTATGGTAATTATATTCCGTATGTTGTCGAAACATCCGTTGGCGCCGACCGTCTGTTCCTGGCTGTATTCTGTAACGCCTTTACGAAAGAGACCGTAGGCGAAGGCGACCAGCAGAAAGAGCGGACGTACCTGAAATTACACCCGGCAATCGCGCCGATCAAAGCGGCCGTATTCCCGCTGGTTCGGAAAGATGGTCTGCCCGAAAAAGCGGAAGAAATCGTAAAGAGCCTTCGGTCAGAGTTTCGGGTGGTGTATGAAGAGCGCGATGCCATCGGCAAACGGTACACCCGGCAGGATCTGATTGGTACGCCGTTCTGTATCGCTGTAGATTACCAAACCATTGAAGACAATACCGTTACGGTTCGCTTCCGCGATACGACCGAGCAGATCCGGATTCCGATTAGCGAACTGAAAGCCATGATTGGCCAGGAAGTGTCGATGGAGCGGGTTTTGGAAAAGATGTAAAACAAGTTTAGAGTTAGGATAAAAGAAGGCGTGCCACGAATCAAATCGTGGCACGCCTTCTTTTATCCTAACTCTAAACCGATTGGCTATCAATGTGCCATCAGTATTGTACACAGTGCTGCTACAGTTGCTGTCGCGTCGAAGATTGC